>DATLCG010000073.1:0-19391 GCA_035526525.1 Binatia bacterium | reverse complement strand
CGTCGCCGGAACGAACGCGACGCGCACCGTGCGCTGCGGCCGCAGCCGCAGGGAGGCGTACGCCTGCATGACGCCGGCGATCGCCGCGGCCTCTGCGTCGCCTTCGTGCGCCACCGGCAGGCAGGCCCGCAGCAGCACGATTTCGGTCGCGCGCGAGCGGCCGGTCCAGTCGGCCACCAAGGGCTCGCCCTCGGCCCGGTCGCGGACGCGCAGGCCCGCCGTGCGCAGCTCGCGCGCGAGACGCTCGGCGGCTGGCGGCCCCTCGGCAGCGGCGAGCCGCCGCGCGGCGCGTGCGGCGTAGTCTGTGCGCAGCGTGCCGTCCCGGACGTAGGCCAGCATGCGCTGCTGGCCGAGCGCCCGCGCAGGGTCCGCGGCGCCGTGCGCAGCGCTGGCCAGCAACAGCAGGCAGGTCAGGAGGGTCGCAAGACGCACGCGGCGACCGTAGCGCAAAATGGCGGCCTGCGCCGAGGGATCACACGCATGCTCCAACGCACTGGCCGCGCCCGCCGATGACGGCCCGCGTCTGCGTGATCGGCGCGGGCCCGAGCGGCATCGCCGCCGCCAAGGAATGCCTGCAGCACGGGCTGGGCGAGGGACTCGTCGTCTTCGAGAAGAGCGACCAGGTGGGCGGCAACTGGGTGTTCCGCGACACGCCGGGCCATTCGAGCGTGTACGAAACCACCCACATCATCAGCTCCAAGTACTACTCCGAGTACGAGGACTTCGCGCTGCCGCCGGGCACGCCGGACTACCCGCATCACACGCACCTGCGGCAGTACTTCCAGGACTACGCGCGGCACTTCGCAGTCCTGCCGAAAATCCGCTTCCGCACCGAGGTGCTGCAGGCCACCCGCGCCGCCGACGGACGCTGGCAGGTCCGCTCGCGCGGGCCGGACGGCGAGCGCAGCGAGACCTTCGACGTGCTGATGGTGGCGAACGGGCATCACTGGGATCCGCGGCTGCCCGAGTACCCCGGTGCGTTCAGCGGCAAGTTCCTCCATTCCCACGAGTTCAAGAAGGCCGAGCCGTTCCGCGGCCAGCGCGTGCTCGTGATCGGCGGCGGCAACTCGGCCGCCGATGTCGCGGTGGAGTGCTCGCGCGTGGCGAAGCGCACGTGCATCTCCATGCGCCGGGGTCACTGGTTCATGCCGAAATACATGTTCGGCTGGCCCGGCGACGTCATCTACGAGAAGAGCGCGTGGTGGATGCCGCGCTGGCTGCGCCAGCCCATCATGCGGCTGGCGGTGTGGATGGCGGCGGGAACGAACGAGCGCTTCGGGCTGCAGAAGCCGGACTACGGCGTGCTCGAAGGCCACCCGACGCTGAACTCCGAGCTGATGTATTTCCTCGGCCACGGCGAGATCGTGCCGAAGGTGGGCGTGGCGCGGCTGGAAGGCGCGACCGTGCATTTCACCGACGGCTCGCACGAGGACTTCGACGTCATCATCGCCGCGACCGGCTACCGCATCAGCTTTCCGTTCCTGGATCGCGGCGTGGCGGACTGGAGCGACGCTCACTGGGTGCCGCTGTGGCGGCGCATGTTCCACGCCGAAGTGCCGAACCTGTACTTCATCGGCCTGTTCCAGCCGCTGGGTTGCATCTGGCCGCTGGCTGACTACCAGGCGATGCTCGCGTGCCTGGAGATCAACGGCCGCTACCGCCGTCCCGCCGACCTGCACGCGGCGATCGCCGGCGAGCGCCGGCGCCGCCACTTCCGTTTCGTCGAGACGCCGCGGCATTCCACCGAGGTGGACTACGCCGACTTCCGCAAGGAGCTGTTCCGCGAGCTGCGGCGCGCCGGCGCGCGGCCGCACGAGCGCCCGCCGGATGCCTCGATCTTCCAGACCGAAGCCTGGCAGCGCTACGCATGAGCAAGACCGGCAAGCGCGAGCGCAACAAGGTCGCCAACCGCGGCGCCATCCTCGACGCAGCCCGCCAGTGCTTCCTCGAGCGCGGGTACGACGCGGTCACCATCCGCGACGTGGTGCGCCAGTCGGGGCTGGCGGCCGGGACCTTCTACAACTATTTCCGCACCAAGGAAGAGCTGCTGCGCGCCCTGATCGAGTCGCGGGTCGCCCAGGTGACCGCGCAGCTGGTCGAGCTGCGGCGCCGCGCGCGCAACCTGCAGCAGTTCCTGGAGGGCGCCTACCTGGCGGGATTCCGCACGGTCGCCGACGAGCCCGTGCTCTACAACCTGATGCTGCGCAACGAGCCCGCGGTGCGCGCGCTGTACAAGGACAGCGTGCTGGGCGTGTCGGTGCGGGCGCTGAAGGACGACCTGCGCGACGGCATGAACCGCGGCATCATCCCGCGCATGGACGTCGACGCGCTGGCCGCGGCGCTGTTCGGCGCGGGCTACGAGCTGGGACGACTGCTCGCCGAAAACCCGGGGCGCGACCCCGAGGCCACCGCGGCCTTCGCGACGCGCCTGTTCGTCGGCGGCATCCAGGCCTTCGCGTCGAACGCGCCGCTCAAGCCGCGGGTGCGCACCGCGGGCTGAGGCGCGGGGCGGGTGCTATTGCACCCGCTCGAGCACGGTGGCCACGCCCTGCCCCATGCCGATGCACATGGTGGCGAGGCCGTAGCGAGCATTTTTCTTCACCAGCGTGTGGGCCAGCGTGCCGGTGATGCGCGCGCCCGAGCAGCCGAGCGGATGTCCCAGCGCGATGGCGCCGCCCTTGACGTTGATGCGGTCCTGGCGATCCAGGATCTTCAGCTCGGTCAGCACCGCCAGCGACTGCGCGGCGAAGGCCTCGTTGAGCTCGAAGTAGTCGATGTCCTTCAGCTCGATGCCGGCGCGCTTCAGCGCCTTCTGCGACGCCGGCACCGGTCCGCGGCCCATGGTGGCGGGATCGCAGCCGGCCTGCGCCATGGCGACGATGCGCGCCATCGGCTTCAGCCCCAGCGCCCGGGCCTTGTCTGCGGACATGATCAGCGTGGCCGAAGCGCCGTCCGAGATCGCCGAGCTGTTGCCCGCGGTGACGGAGCCCTTGGGGTTGAACGCTGGTTTCAGCGCGCTTAGTCCTTCCAGGCTGGCGTCGGCCCGCGCGACCTCGTCGAAATCCACCCGCATCGGCGCGCCGTCGGCGTCGTGGCCGTCGAGCGGGATCATCTCGTCCTGGAAGTCGCCGTTCTTGCGCGCGGCGATCGCGCGCTGGTGCGACTGCAGCGCGAACTCGTCCTGCGCCTTGCGGGAGACGTTGAACATGGTCGCCAGCATCTCGGCGGTGAGGCCCATCATGCCGCTGGCCTTGGCCGCCACCAGCGAGATGGCCGGGTTCGGGTCGATGTTGTAGTCCATCGGCACGTGGCCCATGTGCTCGACGCCGCCGCAGATGTAGACGTCGCCGATGCCGCTGCGGATCGCCGTGGCCGCCGCGTGGATCGCGGTCATGCTCGAGCCGCACAGGCGGTTCACGGTCTGGCCCGGCACCGTGTTCGGCAGCCCGGCCTGCAGCAACGCCATGCGCGCGATGTTGAAGCCCTGCTCCTTGGTCTGCTGCACGCAGCCCCAGATCACGTCCTCGATCTCGGCGGGCTTCACCGCGGCGTTGCGCTGGAGCAGCGCGCGGATCAGCTGCGCGGACAGGTCCTCGGCACGCACGTTGCGGAAAGCGCCGCCCCTGGAGCGGCCCATCGGGGTGCGCACGGCATCGACGATCACGGCATCGGTCATTTCGGTTCTCCGTCTATGCGGCGTAGTACTTCTGGCCCTGCGCCGCCATTTCCTGCATCCGCCCGGTCGGGTGATACAGCTTGCCGAGCGCCTCGAATTTCTTCGCCTTCTCCACCACGGCCTTCAGGCCCAGCGTGTCGGCGTACTTGAGCGCGCCGCCGCGGAACGGCGGGAAGCCGATGCCGAGGATCAGGCCCATGTCGGCCTCCTGCGGCGTCTCGACGATCTTCTCCTCGAGGCAGCGCGCGGTCTCGATGATCATGGGCAGCATCAGGCGATCCACGATCTCCTCGGCGTCCATGTCCTTCTGGCCGCCGGGCTGCACCGCCTTGATCTGCTCGTAGCTCTGCGGGTCCGGCTTCTTCACCGGCTTGCCCTTCGGATCGTTCTCGTACCTGTAGAAGCCGACGCCGTTCTTCTGGCCGAAGCGCTTGTTCTCGTACATCACGTCGAGCGCGGTGCGGAAAGTCTTGGCCATGCGGTCCGGGTAACCCTCCGCGAGCACGTCGCCGACGTGGTGCGAGGTGTCCATGCCGACCACGTCCTGCAGGTACGCAGGGCCCATCGGCCAGCCGAAGTCCTCCATCACCTTGTCCACCTTCACGAAGTCCGCCCCGTCGCGGATCGCGCCGAGGAAGCCGCCGAAATACGGGAACAGGACGCGGTTGACCAGGAAGCCGGGGCAGTTCTTCACCACGATCGGCGTCTTGCCCATGGCGCTGGCGTACGCGACCACGCTGCCGATGGCCTCCTTCGAGGTCTTCGCGCCGTAGATCACCTCCACCAGCGGCATGCGGTGCACCGGGTTGAAGAAGTGCATGCCGAGAAAGTGCTCCGGCTTCTTCAGCGCGGTCGCCAGCTCGTCGATCGAGATGGAAGACGTGTTGGACGCGATGATGGTGCCGGGCTTGAGGATGCCCTCGACTTCCGCGAGCACGCTCTTCTTGACCTTCGGGTTCTCGACCACCGCCTCGACCACGATGTCCACGTTCTGGAAGTCGCCGTAGTTGAGCGTGGCGCGGATGTTCGACAGCACGGCGCCGGCCTTCTCGGGCGTCAGCTTCTTGCGCTCGACCTGCTTCGCCAGCAGCTTGTTCGCCTCGTTCATGCCGAGGTGCAGCTGCTCGTCCTTGATGTCCTTCATGATGATCGGCGTGCCGCGCGAGGCCGACTGGTAGGCGATGCCGCCGCCCATGATCCCGGCGCCGAGCACCGCCGCCTGCTTCACCGGCTGGCTGGCGTTCTTCGCCTGGCTCTTCGCCTTCTTCTTCAGGAACTGGTCGTTGAGGAACAGGCCGACCAGCGCATCGGCCACCGTGGTCTTGGCGAGCTTCGCGAAGGTCTGCGCCTCGATCTTCAGCGCCTCGTCGCGGCCCTTGCCGGCGGCTTTCTGCACCGCGCTCACCGCGGCCACCGGCGCCGGATAACCCCTGGACTTGCCGGCGATGAAGCCCTTGGCGGTCTCGAAGGCCATCATGGATTCCATCGGCCCCAGCTTCAGCGGCGCCTTCTTCTGCTCGCGACGCGCCTTCCAGTCGGCCTTGCCCTCGATGGCCAGCTTCAGCATCTTCAGCGCGGCATCCTTCAGCTTGTCCGGGGCGACCACCGCGTCCACCGCGTGATCCTTCAAGGCCTTGTCGGCCTTGGCCGGCTCGCCGCCGGCGAGGTATTCGATGGCGTTGTCGGCGCCGATCAGGCGTGGCAGGCGGACCGTGCCGCCGAAGCCGCAGCAGATGCCCAGCTTCACTTCCGGCGTGCCGACCTGCGCGTTCGTGCTCATCACGCGGTAGTCGGTGGCCAGCGCCATCTCGAAGCCGCCGCCCAGCGCCACGCCGTTGACCGCGGTGACCGTGGGGAACGGCAGGTCCTCCACCGCATTGAAGATGTCGTTGGCCTGCAGCGCCCACTTCGCGATCTCTTCCTCGGACTGCTGGAAGTTCTTGCCGAATTCCGTGATGTCGGCGCCGACAATGAACACGTCCTTGGCGCTGGTCACGACCAGCCCCTTGACGCTGCCGTCCTTCTGCAGCGCCTGCGCCGCATCGCGCAGCTCGTTCAGGGTGCGCAGGTCGAACTTGTTGATGGGGTCGGCCTGGCGGTCGAAGCGCAGCTCGACGATGCCGGAGTCCAGCCGGTGCAGCTGCAGCGATTGGCCTTGGTACATGAGCCTTCCGTGGAGAGAGGGGCGCGGCGGGGCGCGGAAAAAGCGGGCCATCATAGCGGCTCGATCGCGGCTCGCGCTCGCATGTTGCAGTGCGTGAGACGGCGAAAACCGCGGCGCTGCACGCGACCGCACGCCCTGCCGCGGACGCTTTGACACTCTCCAAAACCCGGGCATACACTCCCGGCGGTTCGTCACGGCCCAGCGCCGCGATGCAGCGAATCCGCGCAGCCTGGCGCGGCTGTACCCGGTCACGCCGGGAACCCATAACGAAAGGGGAGATCCGTTTCATGGCGAAGAAGCGCAAGAAGGCGAAGGCCAAGACCCGCAAGAAGGCAGCCCGCCGCCCCGCACGCAAGGCGCGTCGCGCCGCGCGGCCCAAGGCGAAGGCGCGGTCCGGCGCCAAGCGCGCCATCACGCGCGTCAAGCGCAAGGCCACTTCGGTGCGCCGCAAGGCCGAGAAGACCTTTGCCAAGGCCAAGGCGACCGTCATGTCGCGCGCGGCGATGGCCACCAGCCGCGTGAAGTCGATGCTGCCCGCCTCGCCGGGTCCGACGCCGCCGCCGGCGCCGGCCCCCGAGCCGATGCCCACCGCCTCCGCCGGCAGCCTCGGCCTGGGCGGCGGCACTGGCAATTCCGGCGACAACTACTGATCTTCGTATCCCAGCCCCGCCACGGCCTGCTCGTGGCGGGGCTTTTTGTTGCCCGCTCGCCCTGACGCCGCCCACCCCGCGATGAGCCTGTCCCTCGCCCAGACCACAGCGCTGTGCCGTCTCCTGGCCGACCCCAGCCGGCTGCGCCTGCTGCTGGTGCTGCAGGAGCAGCAGCTCAGCGTCGCGGAGCTGACGCAGGTCACTCGCCTTGCACAGAGCCGCGTGTCGACCCACCTGGCCCGGCTGCAGCGTGCGGGGCTCGTCGAGACGCGCCGCCTCGGCAGTTCGGCGCTGTACGGCGCGGCCGCACTCGGCAAGGATCAGGCCGCCGCCGCGCTGTGGGCGCTGCTGCGCGAAGGCCTGGACGACGCGCAGGCGCGGCTGGACCGCGAGCGTGCCGCCGAGGTCGTGCGCGCGCGCCAGCGCACGCAGACCTGGGCCGAGTCCGTCGCTGGCCGCATGGAACGGCACTACTCGCCGGGCCGGACCTGGGAAGCCACGGCGCGTGCGCTGATCGGCCTGCTGGATCTCGGCGACGTCGCCGACGTGGCCTCGGGCGACGGTGTGCTGGCCGAGCTGCTGGCGGACCGTGCGCGGTCCATCACCTGCATCGACGTCAGCGCCACCGTGATTGCCGCGGCGCGCCAGCGCCTGCAGGCCTATCCCCACGTGCGCTTCCTCGAGGCCGACATGCACGCGCTGCCGCTCGAGGCCGGCCGCTTCGACCACGTCTTCCTGATGCATGCGCTCGCCTACACGCGCAAGCCGCAGCAGGCCATCGCCGAGGCGGCCCGCGTGCTCAAGCCGGGCGGCCGCCTGGTACTGGCTGCGCTCCACGCGCACCGCCACAAGGCCGCGATGGAATCCTACGATCACCAGAACCAGGGCTTCGCCGCGGATGCGATCCGCCGCCTGCTGGAGCAGTCGAAGCTGAAGGTGGAAACCTGCCGCGTGACGAGCCGCGAGGACCGCCCGCCCTATTTCGAGGTGATCACCGCGCAGGCGCGGCGCTAGCCCTCAGGCGGCCAGGACCAGGTCCGCGGCCCACAGCACCTGGCCGGCCTTCTTCGCGATCGCCTGGAGCCGCTCGCGATGCGCGGCGAGCTCCTCCTCGCTGGCGCGGATCACGGGCAGCGGGCCCGCGGGCGCCAGCCAGGCCGCGCCCTCGGCCGTCTGCGGTCCCGGCATCTCGGCGCGCTCGAGCAGCAGCGCGGTCTGGCCACCGGTCATCGCCAGGTACACATCCACCAGCAGGCGCGCATCGAGCAGCGCGCCGTGCAGCTCGCGGCCCGAATGGTCCACGTGGTAGCGCTGGCACAGCGCGTTGAGGCCGATGCGCTGGCCCGGGTGCAGGCGTCGCGCCAGTTCCAGCGTGTCGACGATGGTGCACAGGTCGGCAAGGCGCTCGCGGAAGCCGGCGCGCCTGAGCTCGGCGTCGAGGAAGCCGACGTCGAACTCGGCGTTGTGGATGATCAGCTCGGCGCCGCGCACGAAATCCACGAAGCTCTGGGCGATCTCGGCGAAGCGCGGCTTGCTGGCGAGCTGCTCGCGCGTGATGCCGTGGACGGTCACCGCCCCGAAGTCGATGTCGCGCTCCGGGTTCAGGTAATGATGGAAATGGTTCTCGGTCGGGCGGCGCTCGCGCAATTCGACACAGCCGATCTCGATCACGCGGTGGTCCTGGGCCAGCTCCAGGCCGGTGGTCTCGGTATCGAGGACGATCTGGCGCGCGCTCATGGCACCGCAATGTCGGCGGTGAGCGGCAGTTCGTCAATGCCGAGGTTGGCGAGCGCGTCGGCACGCTCGTTGCCGGGCTCGCCGCTGTGTCCCTTGACCCAGCGCCAGTCGATGCGGTGCCGCTGCGCGGCCGCGTCCAGGCGCACCCACAGGTCCTGGTTCTTGACCGGCTTGTTGCCGGAGGTCCGCCACTGCCGCGCACGCCAGCGCGGCAGCCACTCGGTCAGCCCCTGCATCACGTAGCTGGAATCGGTGAACAGCGTGACCGCGCACGGCTCGCGCAGCGACTCCAGCGCGGAGATCGCCGCCATCAGCTCCATGCGGTTGTTGGTGGTCTGGCGCTCGCCGCCGCGCAGCTCCTTCTCGCGGCCGTTCCAGCGCAGCAGTGCCCCCCAGCCGCCCGGGCCGGGATTGCCGCGGCAGGCACCGTCCGTATAGATGACCACCGGCTTCATCCGCGGTCGGGGCCGGGCGTGGGCACGCGCGTCGCCGAGCCGCCGGGCAGCGTGATCCCGCCCAGCAGCGGACGCACCGCCGATTTCTGCGTGCGGCCCACCAGCGTCAGCGGGATCACGCGCTTCTTGGCCACCAGCAGGTAACCCTCGGACCAGACGCCGAACCAGCGCTCGACGCCGCGCGCCGTGTCGGCAACGGGCTGGGTCCAGGGGAAGCCCACGCCGTAGCGCCGCACCTCGGTCACCTCGAAATCGAGCAGCTCGAGCCAGTCGCACAGGCGGCCGACGCTGACGAAGCGCGCGCCCGGCGGAAACGCGCGGTAGCGCAGCCCGAGCCGCTGCCGCACGGCCCACCAGCTCCAGGGGCTGAAGCCCAGCACGATCAAACGGCCGCGCTCGTTCAGGATGCGGTTGGCCTCGCCCAGCACGCGGTGCGGCGAGCGCGAGAACTCCAGGCAGTGCGGCAGCAGCACGGCGTCCACGCTGCGGTCCTGCACGGGCAGGCGCTCCGGGGCCGCCAGCGCCTGTGCGCCCAGCTCGCCCACCGTGCCCAGCACGGCGCGATGCAGCATCTCGCACGCCGCCAGCAGCTGGCCGTCGCGGCCCCAGCTGCCCACCTGCAGCAGGTGGCGGCCGAACAGGTCGGGCAGCACCCGCTTCAGCTCGCGCTCCTCCAATGCCAGCAGGGCGCGGCCGCGCGGCGAGCGCAGCCACAGCTCCAGGGTCCGGCGGCTGAACGGCTGGCCGCCCATGTAGTTGAATTGCATCAATTGACGCTGAGGGGCCCGGTCGGGACCATGTTAACCCCATGACCCTCATGATTTCCCCCCTCGCCGCGTTCGCGGACAACTACATCTGGCTGCTCGCGCGCGGCCGCGATGCCGTGGTCGTGGATCCGGGAGATGCGGCGCCCGTGCGCCAGGCCCTGACAGAGCGCGGCCTGCGGCTCGCCGCCATCCTCGTCACGCACCACCATGCCGACCACGTCGGCGGCGTGGCGGCGCTCGCCGCCGAACACGCGGCCCCGGTGTACGGCCCGGTGGCAGAGGCGCGCGGCATCCCGAAGCTGACGCATCCCCTCGCCGACGGCGACCGCGTCGAGCTGCCCGCGATCGGCGTGGCCTTCGACGTCTGGTCCGTGCCCGGCCACACGCTCGGCCACATCGCGTACGTGAGCGCCGACCACGGCCTGCTGTTCTGCGGCGACACGCTGTTTTCCGCGGGCTGCGGCCGCCTGTTCGAAGGCACGCCGGCGCAGATGCACGCGTCGCTCTCGCGCCTGGCGGCCCTGCCCGGGTCCACGGCGGTCTACTGCACGCACGAGTACACGCTCTCCAACCTTGCCTTTGCCGGCGCCGTGGAGCCCGGCAACGCCGCGGTCCGCGCCGACGCCGAGCGGGTGCGGGCGCTGCGCGCGCGCGGCGCGCCCAGCCTGCCCTCGCGCATCGCCCACGAGCTGGCGGTGAACCCGTTCCTGCGCTGGGACGCCGCCGAGGTGCGCGCCGCCGCGCACGCGCACGCCGGGCACGAGCTGCGCGAGCCGGTGGACGTCTTCGCCGAGCTGCGCGCATGGAAGGACGGCTTCCGCGCGCCGGCCGCGCCGTAACGCGCCACCCACATGCGACCGCTACACTGGACCTTCCGCCCGATGCCCTTCCTGCCTCCGATCCGACGCGCCGGCCGCTGGACCGCCGCTCTCGCCGCCTTCGTGCTCGGCTCCGCCGCGGCGTGGGCCGCAGCGCCCGCCGACGCGCCGCCGCCGGCGGACGCCGACCTGCAGCTGCAGGTGCTGAAGGAAGAGGCGCTGCAGGCGCACCGCGACCTGATCGCGCTGGAGCAGTCGGGCAATTTCCCGGACCGCTCGCGCATTTCGCTCTACATCGGCGTCACCGTCGGCGGCTTCATGCTCGACGAGTTCACGGCGCAGATCGACAACCGCACGCCCGTCACTCACGTCTACTCCCCGTCCGAGAGCTACTCGCTGGTCAATGACGGCTGGCACCGGCTGTTGCAGGTGTCGCTGCCACCCGGCAACTACCGGCTGCACGGCGAGTTCAAGGGGCACTTTTTCGACGCCTCGCGCAAGGCACCGCCGGTGACCTTCAAGCTCGACACGGTGTTCGAGAAGGGCCTGACCGAGCTCGACATCCCCTGGCTGATCTCGCGCAACACGCGGCTGGACAAGCCCGGCCTGCCCGAGGTGTCGCGGCTCGAGGCGCGCCGGCTGCGTCCCACGCGCAACGTCTGGCTGCCGCAGCCGGAGCGCTTCGAGTCGGCGGTGTCGGGCGACGACGTCGGCGGCGAGACCGATCCGAAGTACCGCTACGCGCTGTTCCTGTTCCTCGACAGGCAGTATTTCTCGGCGCTCACCGAGCTGCTCGACCTGCAGCAGGCCGCGCCGAAGGATTCGCTGCCGCCGGAGTTCTACCGGCTGCTGGCGGAGGCCTACCTCGACTTCGGCATGCCCAGGCCGGCCGAGCGCGTGATCCAGCAGATGGCGGCGGGAGACGGCGACGCTGCCGAGATCGCGCGCCTGCGCCTCGAGCTGGCGCGGTTCCAGTACCAGCGCGGCTATCTCGACCAGGCGGCCACCGGGCTGCAGGCGCTCAAGCCGCCGAAGCCGCTGCTCAACGACTGGCGCCTGGTCTACGCGAACACCCTGCTGGCGCAGGCCCGCTACAACGAGGCCATCGGCATGATGTCGAAGGACCTCGACGAGCTGCCCGGTGCGGTGCGCTACAACCTCGCCGTCGCGATGATCCGCGACGGCCGCGTCGCCGAAGGCCGCAAGCAGATGAACCGCGTCGGCACGATGGACGTCGCCACCGACGAGGACCTGGCGCTGCGCGACAAGGCCAACGTCACGCTCGGCTACCACTATCTCCAGGCACAGCAGGGCGAGACCGCGCGCACGCTGTTCGGCCGCGTGCGCACGCAGGGCCCCTTCTCCAACCGCGCGTTGCTTGGACTCGGCTGGGCCGAGCTGGCGCCGGTCGCCGCGGCCAAGGAACCGCCGCCCGAGGCCGAGGGCAAGACCTCCAGCGGCTCGCTGGGCTCGCTGCTGCGGCCCGGCTTCGTGGACCCCGGCATGCGCTCGCAGCTCAAGCTGGGCGACAAGGCGGGTTCGGCCCTGTCCGAGAAGGACCGCGAGTCGCTGCTGCGCGCCCTGGTGCCGTGGACCGAGCTGGCCAAGCGCGATCCCATGGATCCGGCCGTGCAGGAAGGCATGCTCGCGATCCCGTGGGCGCTGGACCGGCTGCAGGCTTACGAGCAGTCGCTGGCGCGCTACCAGGAGGCGATCGGCACGCTCGAGACCGCGCGCAAGCGCATGGAAGAAGGCATGAAGGCGATCCGCAACGGCGACATGGTCTACACCATGATCCACGCCGACATCGACGCCGAGCGCGGCTGGAAGTGGCAGGTGTCGAACCTCGCCAACAAGCCGGAGACCTATTTCCTGCAGTCGCTGCTGGCCGAGCATCGCTTCCAGGAACCGCTGAAGAACCATCGCGATGCCACGCTGCTGGTGAAGCTCGAGGATTCCTGGCACGACCGGCTGGTGGCACTGTACGACGGCGTGTTCGCCGGCAGCGGCAAGGTCGAGCAGCGCCTGGCGCGCGCACGCCAGACCTGGCGCGCGCCCTGGGCGGGGCTGGTGGTGTGGCTGCGCTACGACACCTCGCTCGCGCCGGCCGGTCGTTATGACGCACCGCGTACCGACACGCCGCAGCCGCTGGAGCTGGCCACCGCCGACCTGCCGGCTCGCTTCGACGGCACCGTCGAGCGGGCCGAGCCGCTGATGGACCGGCTGAAGGCGCTCAAGCCGCGGCTCTCGGCGGCGGCCGAGGTGCAGGGCCGCCTGCTGG
Organism: Binatia bacterium; assembly: GCA_035526525.1. Taxonomy (GTDB): domain Bacteria; phylum Pseudomonadota; class Gammaproteobacteria; order Nevskiales; family Nevskiaceae; genus JACPFV01. The sequence goes on along the minus strand of DATLCG010000073.1, from coordinate 6,843 downwards.
AGCAGACCGCGGTGCGCGAGCTGGACGGACAGAAGAAGCAGATCGAGCGCTACCTGACCGAGGCGCGCTTCGCCGTGGCGCGCATCTACGACCGCCAGCGCCAGGGCCCATGAACGCGGCTCGCATCGGCTGCGTCGTCGCGGCGCTGGCGCTCGCCGCCTGCGGACCGCGCATCAAGGAAGGCGAGAAGATCGAGGACCTCGCCGGCAAGGATCGGCCCGCGTCGCAGCCGGTCGCGCCGACGGGACCGATCAAGGCTGACAGCCAGCGCGCGGTGGACAACTACCGCAAGCTGCTCGACCTGCCGCAGGACCCGGCGACCCGCGCGGAAACGCTGCGGCGCCTGGCGGACCTGCAGCTCGACACCGACGAGACCGGTGGCGGCACGGTGGCCGAGAGCGACCAGCGCCTCGGCGAATCGGTGGCGCTCTACACCACGCTGCTGCGCGAGCAGCCCGACGCACCGGGCAACGACCGCGTGCTGTACCAGCTGGCGCGCGCGTACCAGAACCTCGGCGAGACCGCCAAGGCCGAGGAAGCGTTGCAGCGGATGCTGAAGCAGTACCCGCGCTCCGAGTACGCCGACGACGCGCGTTTCCGCCGCGCCGAATTGCTGTTCAAGCTCGCGCAGTACGACGATGCCGCCGCCGAGTACCGCCGGCTGCTCGAGGTGAAGGAGTCGCCGTTCTTCGAGACCGCGCAATACAAGTACGGCTGGGCCCTGTTCAAGCTTGGGCGCTACGACGAGGCGCTGGGCGTATTCCTGGTCGTGCTCGACCGCGAGCTGCCCGCCGGCGAGCAGTCGGACGAGGAAGCGGCGCTGGCGGGCGCTCGCCCCGGCAAGAAGGACCTGGCGCGCGAGTCGCTGCGCGTGGCCAGCCTGACCCTCGGCTACCTCGGCGGCGGCGATGCCGCGCGCCAGTACTTTGCCGCGCACCGAGAGCCGGGCTACGCGCCGCTGCTTTACCGCAAGCTCGCCGACTCCCTGCTCGAGAAGAAGCGCTTCACCGATGCCGCGCACGCCTACACCGCGTTCATCGACGCGCATCCGCGCCATGCACTGGCACCGCTGTTCCAGTCGCGCGCCATCGCCGCCGAGGAAGCCGGAGGCTTCAGCGAGCTGGTGGTGCAGGAAAAGGAGCGCTACGCGCGCAGCTTCGATCCCGCCGCCGCCTACTGGTCCGGGCGTACGCCGCCGCCCGAGGTGCTGGCCGAGCTGCACGGCCACCTCGACGACCTCGCCCGCTTCTACCAGGCCCGGGGACAGAAGACGCGCGCGGGCGGCAGTGGCGACGGACGCGGTGACTCCGCGACCGCGGCGCAGCGCTATCGCCGCCTGCTCGAGCTTTTTCCCCACGACGCGAAGGCGGCCGAGACGCGATTCCTGATGGCCGAATCGCTGTTCGACGCCGGCCAGACCCTGGCGTCCGCAGCCGAGTACGAGCGGGTCGCCACCGAGAATCCGGGATACGAGAAGGCGCCCGACGCCGCATACGCGGCGCTGCTGGCCTACGAGCGCAACGCCACCGAGGTGCCGGAGGCGCAGCGCACCGATGCGCTGAAGCGCGCGGTGGCGGCGGCGCTGGCGCTGGCCGACCGCTATCCGAAGCATCCGCAGGCGCTGGCGGCGCTGACACGCGCGGCGGAGGACCAGTACAAGCTCCAGGACTTCGACGCCGCGGCCCGCACGGCGGCGCGCGTGATCGACGCCGATCCGCGCGCTCCCGACGAGCTGCGCCACACCGCGCTCGCGGTCGCCGCCGATGCGCAGTTCAGCCGCAAGGACTACGCCGCCGCCGAGACGGCCTACACCGCCGTTCTCAAGCAGGAGACCCTGAAGCCGGAGGAGCGACAGACCGCCGGCGAGCGGCTGGCCGCCTCGATCTACAAGCAGGGCGAGGCCCTGCGCGCGGCCGGCAACCAGAAGGGCGCCGCCGAGGCCTTCCTGCGCGTCGGTCGCGCGGTGCCCTCTGCCGGGATCCGCGCCACCGCCGAGTACGACGCGGCGGCTGCACTGATCGCGGCCCAGGACTGGAGCGCGGCCGCCACGGTGCTGGAGGCGTTCCGCGCCGCGTACGCGGCGAGCCCCCTGCTTGGCGACGCCGACAAGAAGCTCGCGGTCGCCTACCAGAATGCCGGACGGCCGCGCGAAGCGGCCGCGGTGCTCGAGCGCATCGCCGGACGCCCGGGCGAATCGGCGGCGACGCGCAACGACGCGGCCTGGCTGGCGGTGTCGCTGCTGGACAAGGCCGGCGACGCCCGCACCGAGCGCGCCTACGAGGACTACCTGCGCCAGTTCCCGGAGCCGGCGGAACGCGCCATCGCCGCGCGCCAGCGCCTGCTCGAGCTCGCGGCCGCCGGCGGCAACGAGGCGCTGCGGCTCGAGCGCCTGCGCCAGATCGTCGCGGCCGATGCAGCGGCCGGCACGCACACGGATGCCGGCCGCTTGGCGGCGGCGCGTGCCACGCTGGAACTGGGCCGCGTCGAAGCGCGCAAGGCGTCGCAGCTGAGCCTGCATCTGCCGCTGAAGGCCAGCCTCGCGGCGCGCAAGGAGGCCACGGAGCGCGCGGTGACGACGCTGACGCATGCCGCGGACTCCGGTTTCGCGGACGTGACGCCGGCCGCGACCTACGAGCTCGGGCAGCTGTACCGCGAGCTGGCCCGGGCGCTGCTGAACTCGGAGCGCCCCAAGAAGCTGAGCGCGCTGGAGCTGGAGCAGTACAACGTCCTGCTCGAGGAGCAGGCCTTCCCGTTCGAGGAAAAATCCATCCGCTTCCACGAGGCCAACCTGCAGCGCGTGCAGCAGGGCACGTACAGCGACTGGATCGGCCGCAGCCTGCAGGCCCTCGCCGAGCTGGCGCCCGGAAAATACGCCAAGCGCGAGCGCACCGCGGAGGCCTACGATGCGCTGCGCTGACCACGGACGCACCGCGGCGCTGCTCGGCGCGCTGCTCGGCGCGATGGTGCTGGCCGGCTGCGCGCCGGATCCGCCCCGCCCCGCCCCGCGCAAGCCGGTCGCACGCACGGCGCCGAAGCCTGCCTCGGGCAAGCCCGCCGCCAAGGCCCCTGCCACCGCTGCAAAGGCTGGCGCGCGGAAGACCTCGGCGCCCGCGGACAGCTCTACGAAAACCGCGACGGGCTCAACGCCAGCGCCCGCCGCGCCGGCCAAGAGCCCAGCCGCCACTGCTCCGCCGCCCGGGCAGACGCCGGCGGACGCACCGCCTCCGCCGCCGCAAGCGGTCGTCGCCAGGACGCCGCAGGAACGCTACGCCCAGGCGCTGGACGCCGTGAAGACGAGCCAGTGGCAGGCCGCGGAGACCGCGCTGCAGGCCTCGGTACGCGATTACCCGCAGCAATCCGGGCCGCGCACCAACCTCGGCATCGTTTACGCGCGCACCAACCGCAAGCCGCAGGCGCTGGCCGAGTTCACGCGCGCGGTGTCGCTCAACCCGCGCAACGCCGTGGCCTTCAACTGGATCGGCGTGCTGGCGCGCGAGTCCGGCGACCTGCCGCGCGCCGAGCAGGCCTACCAGCGGGCGCTGTCCGCCGATCCGGCGTATGCGCCGGCGCAGCTGAATCTGGCCATCCTTTACGATGAATACCTGAAGCGTCCGGCCGACGCGCTGGCGGCGTATCGCCGCTACCAGACCCTGGCCGGGAAGACCGATCCGCGTGCCGCCGTATGGATCGCGCAGCTCGAGTCGCGCGGCAAGCCGCAAGGAGCCTCACCATGAATACCCGCGTCTTCTTCCTGGCCGCCGCCGTCGCTGCAGGCAGCGCGCTCGCGCAGACCCCTCCGGACGAGATGCCGGCCGAGCTTCCGTCCGAGCAGCCGGCGGTGACTCCGGGCGCCGCGGCACCCAAGGCCGGCGATGCAGGCGTGGTGCAGGCTCCCGGCATGTCCATCATCGGCGACCAGGAGTCGCCGATCGGCCTGTACATCATCCCGTGGCGCTCGTCGGCGGCGCAGACCGGCCTCGATCGTCCGGCGCGGCTGCTGGACGACTCGCTGACGCCGCTCGATCCCGACGTGTTCCACCGGCAGGTGATCTACAACGCCGCGCTGGCGGACAAGCTGCGCGAAACCGGCCGCGTCACCCCGAAATAACCCGAACCCCGATCACAAGGAAAAACAATTCATGGATCTGTTCAGTCCCATCGTGCGGTTCTTCCAGGCCGGCGGCCTGTTCATGTACCCGATCGCGGTGCTGCTGGTGATCGGCGTGGCCATCGCCATCGAGCGCTGGCGCTTCCTGCGCCGCTCGCACGGCGAGGGCGCGGAATTCTGGCGGCAGGTCACGCCGCTGATGCAGCAGAAGGACTTCGCCGGCGCCGAAGCGCTGGCCCGCGAGTCGCCGAGCGCGATCGGCAAGGTGGTGGCCTACGGCCTGTCGCACGCGCGCGGCAGCCGCCGCCGCGGCGACATCGAGATGGCCATCGAGGAATCGCTGATGGAAGTGACCTCGCTGCTGGAGAAGCGCACGCACTACCTTGCGACCTTCGCCAACGTCGCGACGCTGCTCGGCCTGCTCGGCACCATCAGCGGCCTGATCCGGGCCTTCGCCGCCATCGCCAGCCTCAACCTGGCCGAGAAGACCGACGTGCTGTCGGCCAGCATTTCCGAGGCGCTCAACGCCACCATGTTCGGCCTGCTGACGGCGGTGCCGCTGCTGCTGATCCATTCGTGGCTCACCACGCGGACCGGCGAGCTGGTGGACAGCCTGGAGATGGCGAGCGTGAAGTTCCTCAACCAGCTGACGGCGGGCGAAGGCGCCTGACATGGCGCGCTCGGCCCGACGCGCGCTGCGCTCGCTGGAGCGCGCCGAGCTCGCCAGCCGCGGCGAGCCGCCGATCAATCTCGTGCCGATGATCGACATCCTCACGGTTCTGGTGCTGTACCTGCTGGTGGGCTCGATCTTCCGGCAGTTCACGGTGCTGCCGATCAACCTGCCGGGCCCGGCGACACCGGCGGAAAAGCCGCCGCCGGGGCTGGAGCTCAAGGTCGTGCTGCGCGACACCGGCCTCGAGGTGCGTGACCGCAACGGCACCGTGCGGCTGCTGCCCAAAGGCGCGCAGGGTTACGACCTGGCGGCGCTCGGCGCGACGCTCGCCGACGTCAAGCGCAAGGTGCCGTCCGAGGACAGCGTCGAGGTGGACGTCGAGCCCGACATCGCCTACGAGGCGCTGATCCAGGTGATGGACACCGCGCGCGTGTTCCCGGCCGGCAGCGCCGAGCGCACGGCCGGCCAGGCGATGTTCCCGAACGTCGGGCTCGGCGACGCGCGCAAGGGGCCGCCGTGAAGAACCGCGCGCTGCGCAAGGTGCGCCGCGCCAAGCGCATGGCGGCGGTGACCTCGATCAACCTGGTGTCGATGATCGACATCTTCACCATCCTGATCATCTACCTGCTGGTGAACACCGCGGCGGTGCAGATCGCCGGCGCCGAGCAGGTCGACCTGCCGAAGTCGACGGCCGAGGAGCCGCCGCGGCAGAACGTGGCGGTCATCGTCACCGCCTCCGACATCCTGCTGAACGGCGCCCCGGTGATGAAGGTAGACGCCGCGAAGGCCACGACCGGCACGCTGAAGCCGCTGCAGGACCAGTTGCTCGCCGCGGCGCCGCTGACCGCGCGCCAGCAGCAGAGCCCGGGCGAGGAAGGCGGCGAGGTCAACATCCTGGCCGACAAGTCCATCCCCTACTCGCTGCTGAAGCGGGTCATGGCGACGTGCGCGGAGGCGCGCTTCGGCAAGATCTCGCTCGGCGTGCTGCCGGTGAAGGGATGAGCGGCTACGCACTCAGCCAGGACCTCTGGCAGCTCGAGCGCGACAGCGACCGGCGCTTCCGGCGCCTGCTGCTGGCGTTCGCCCTCCCCGCGCTCGTCGGCGGCGTGGTGATTCCGTGGCTGCAGATGAACGACCTCCAGCGCGGCGCCGGCGAAGTGCTGCCGCAGCGCTACGCCAAGCTGATCGCGGATTCGCCCCAGACCGAGGCCGAGCAGCCCAAGCCCGAGGCCAAGCCGCAGCCGGTCAAGCCGAAGCCGCAGGTCACGCAGGAGCAGAAGGTCGCCAAGGCGCGCGCCAAGGCGAGCAAGCTGCTGAAGAGCTTCGACCAGCTGTCGGAGCTGCGCGATGCGGACCTGCCGAAGGCGACCGGTCCGCTCACCAGCTCGCAGGTGCTGTCGAGTCCGGCCGGCAGCAACCCGTCGTTCGCGGCGTCGGCCGCGAAATCCTCCGGCGGCATCGGCGAGGTGGGCGTGGTGTCGCGCCAGAGCGAGACCGCGCTGGGCCAGCGGCAGACGGCGGCGGTGAAGAGCCGTGTCGGCTCGAATGCCGACGCCGCCCTGGCCTCGCAAGGCAAGAGCCTCAACGGCCGCTCGCTGGAGGAGATCCAGCTGGTGTTCGACCGCAGCAAGGCGTCGTTCTACGCGCTGTACAACCGTGCGCTGCGCGAGCGGCCCGAAATGCAGGGCAAGGTCGTGGTGCGCATGACCATCGCGCCGTCGGGCGCGGTCACGCGCTGCACGCTGGTGTCCAGCGACCTGCACAACCCGGACCTGGAGCAGAAGCTCGTCGCGCGCGTGCTGCTGCTGCAGTTTCCGGCGAAGAGCGTGCCGGAAATCACGATAGACTTTCCGTTCACGCTGTTTCCGTCGTCCTGACGGCGGCGCCCGCGCCCGGCGCGGCAGAAACGAAGAACACGGAAGAACAGGAGAGACCCATGGGGTTCATGTCGGGCAAGCGCGCGCTCATCACCGGCGTCGCCAGCGAGCGATCCATCGCCACCGGCATCGCCGAAGCGTTCCACCGCGAGGGCGCCCAGCTCGCGTTCACTTACCAGGGCGAC
>DATLCG010000050.1:0-8253 GCA_035526525.1 Binatia bacterium | reverse complement strand
GCCGGGATGCCCACCCCGGTGTCCGCCACCCGCACCACCGCCTCACCGCCCTCCCGCCCGACCGTCAGCCGGACGTGCCCGCCCTCCGGCGTGTACTTGGCCGCGTTGTTCAGCAGGTTGGCGAGCACCTGCGTCAGGCGGGTGAGGTCGCCGTCCAGCCAGAGCTCCTGCGCGGGGACGTTCACCTGCAGCTGGTGGCTGCGGCTGTCGAGCAGCGGCTGGCTGAGCTCGACGGCGCGCGCCAGCAGCTCGGCAACGGAGATCCGCTCGCGTCGCAGCTCGATCTTGCCGCGGGTGATGCGCGACACGTCCAGCAGGTCGTCCACCAGGCGCGTCAGCGCGGTGACCTGCCGGTCCACCACGTCCTCCACGCCCTGCAGCTCGTCGCGGCTGAACGCCAGCAGCTTCAGCAGGTCGGCGGCGTTGCGCAGCGGCGCCAGCGGGTTGCGCAGCTCGTGCGCCAGCATCGCCAGGAACTCGTCCTTGCGCCGGTCGGCATCGCGTAGCTCCGCCAGCAGGGCGCGGGTCTGGTATTGCCGCTCGCGGGCGCGCAGTGCCGTGCGTGCGGCCACCACGCAGGTGGAAACCCGCACCGGCCGCTCGAGCAGGATCACGTTGCCCAGCGTCTGCGTCGCGTGCAGCGCACCCGGCGAGTCGGGCCCGCCCGCCGTGAGCACGATGAAGGGCAGGTCGGACCAGGCCGGCTGGCGCAGCAGCATTGCGGGCAGCACGCCGTCGGTGTCGCGCGTCAGCGCCTCCTCGGTCAGCAGCACCGCACCGGCGCCGCGGGCGACTTCCGCGCAGAGTCCCGGGGCGTCCTGGCTGAGGTGCACCGCGAACCCGGCGCGCGTGAGCAGGCGCTCGGTGTTGGCTGCGTCCCGGCCGGTCGGCGCGAGGACCAGCACGCGGTGCTCCAGCGGATCGGTCAAGCCGCCTCGGGCTTCAGCAGCTTGGTGGAGCGCCCATGGAACGCCGGCACGCCGGTGAGCACGCCCTCGAACTCGCGCAGCGGCTCGCTCAGCTGGATGCCCGACGGACCCATCCGCAGCTCGCGCAAGGTGCGCTCGTGGGCGCCGCTGCGCTTCTTCAGCACCGACAGCGTCTGCCGCACCTGGCCGTCGGCCTCGAAGTAGCGCAGCAGCAAGACGCTGTCGGCGAGATAGCTCGCGTCCACCGGCGACTGGCCGGTGCCGAGCACGCCGTGCTGGGCCACGACCATCACGGCCGTCACGCCGCGCTGCCGCAGGTAGGTCAGCAGTTCGTGCAGCTGCAGGATCACGTGACGCACCTCCGGCATGGCGTTGAGATAGCCGTTGATGCTGTCGATGACGATCATGCGGGCGTCGTGCCGCTCGACTTCCTCGCGCACCATCGCCACGAACTCGCCAGGGGACACCTGCCCCGGATCCACGCGGTGCAGCGCCACCTTGCCGGCGTCGCGCATGCGCCGCAGCGGGATCTTGAGGCCGTCCGACCGGGTCAGCAGCGTGGTGACGCTCTCGTCGAACAGGAAGAACGCCGCGCGGCCGCCGCGCTCGGCCAGGGCGGTCCCGAACTGGGCGGAGAGCGTGGACTTGCCGGACCCGGCGGGCCCGACCAGCAGCGTGCTGCTGCCGCGCTCGATGCCGCCGCCGGTGATCTGGTCGAGGGCCGGCACGCCGGTGCCGAGCAGCTCCACCGGGCGCTCCTCGGTGTGGTCGGCCGCGACCAGGCGCGGAAACACCTGCAGCCCGCCGAACTCGATGACGTAGTCGTGGAAGCCGGAGCGGAAGCGGCGGCCGCGCATTTTCTGCACCTGCAGCCGCCGTCCCATCACGCCGTAGGTGGGGGTGTGCCGCTCGAGGGTGATGACGCCATGGGCCAGGCTGTGCAGCTGCACGTCGGTGGAATCCGACGTGCGGTCGTCCAGCAGCAGCACGGTGGCGTGGCGGCCGATGAAGAACTGCTTGAGCGCCAGGATCTGCCGGCGATAGCGCAGCGGGTTCTGCGCCAGCAGGCGCATCTCCGACAGCGAGTCGAACACCACGCGCGCGGGCTTCACCCGCTCGATCTGCTCCAGCACGCGCCGCGTCGTGTCGGACAGCTCCATCTCGGACGGGTAGAACATGGTGTTCTCGGCCTCGGCCGACAGGCTCTCCTCGCCCGGGGCGAGCTCGATCACCGTCAGCGAGCCCAGCGTCCAGCCGTGCGACTGCGCCACCGCCTCCAGCTCGTCGCGCGTTTCCGACAGCGACACGTAAACGCCGCTCTGGCCCTGCTCCATGCCTTCGAACAGGAAGCGCAGCCCAAGCGTGGTCTTGCCCGCGCCCGGGTCACCCTCCACCAGGTACATGCGCTCCGGCGTCAGGCCGCCGAGCAGCACCTCGTCGAGACCGGGGATGCCGGTGCGCACGATTTCGTGGGTCTGGGGGGAATGGTCGTCCATCGATCACGCGAGGAGAGGCCGCCGCAAGCCGGCAGTCGAATAGGTTAATGCCGCGCCTCGGGCGAATTCGCGACGCGGTTCTCACTGGGCGGACGCAGCGGCAGGCGCTCATCGGCGGCCGTGCGGTCAGGCCTGCGCACCGGGCGCGCCGGCAGCAGCGCGGGCAACACCCACAGCGCCATCGCCCCCGCCACCAGCGTTCCCAGCAGCACCGACAGGCCGAAGCGCTGCGTCGGCGGAAAGCTGGAAAACAGGAAGATCGAAAAGCCCGCCACGACCACCAGCGAGAACGCCGCCATGCCGCCGGCCTGCTCGGCACGGGCGCGCGCCACGGGGTCGGCGGCGCCCCCAACACGCGCCAGGCGCCAGGCGGTACCGAAGTGGATCATCGAGTCGACCGCCACGCCGATGGCCACGTTGACGCCGGGCGTGGCGATGACGTCGAGCGGAACGCGCGCCAGGCCGAACAGGCCGAGCACGAAGGCAGGCACCGTCGCGGCGCAGGCCAGCATCGCGGCGGCGCCGGTCAGGGAGCGGGTCACGATCAGCGCGATCAGCGCGAATGCCGCGAGCAGTCCGGCCAGCCCCTCGGCCAGGCTGCGCGTGACCAGGTCGGCCAGGCGTCCCTGCAGCGCGTAGATGCCGCCGACCAGGGTGCGGCGGAAGCCGTGCTTGCGGACGATCCCGTCGAGCCGGTCCAGCACTTCGGTGCGCCGCTGCCAGCGCCCGGTCTCGTGCATGCGCAGCAGGAACAGGCCCTCGCGGTGGTCGGGCGTGATGAAACCGCGCGCGACGCGGTCGTACCGGGGCTTTTCCAGCAGGTGCAGCAGCCGTTTCCAGGTCAGCAGCTTCGCCAGCGGCGAGCGGTCGGCCTCGGCCATCAGCACCGGCAGGGACAACACCGTGCCGACGGCGGGGTCGGCCTGCAGCGCTTCCTGCAATCGCCACAGCCGGCGGTAGGAGTCCTCGTTGTCCAGCGTCTTGCCGTCCGCGCGGCGCACCGCGAGCGTCAGCGGGCTGCTGCCCCCGTGGGGGTCCACGCGCTCCAGGCTGGCGCGCACCTCCGAGCCGCGGCTGAAGTACTCGAGCAGCGACGGATCGGTGTCGAGCTTCGCCGCACCGAGGCCGCAGGCCAGCAGCCCGGCCAGTACCAGCCAGGCCCAGGCGCGGCGCGGCACCCGCAGCACCGGCAGCGGCATCAGGCTGCGGGTGCGGAACACGGCATCGCGACGCACCCACAGCAGGAACGGCGGGAAGACCAGGTAGGCGCAGGCGATGGCGCTGAGCGTGGCGAGCGTGCCGCCGGCGCCGAGCTCGCGCAGCGGCTGCGCCTCGACGAACAGCAGGCTGACGAAGCCGAGCAGCGCCGCGACCATGCACCAGAACGACGCTCCCAGCGTGCGCTGCAGCGCGCGCAGCACGATGCGCTCCGGCGATCCGCCGGCGTGCAGGCGCTGCCAGTTGTTGGTGAGGAACACCACGTGGGACTGGGTCAGCACGAAGGCGATGGTCACCAGGTTCGCGGTGAGCAGCCCGATGCGGCCGCCGAACACCTTCTGCAGGAGCAGGGTCAGCAGCGCCGCGCTGGCGCAGGCGACGAGGCTGCCCAGCAGGATCGCGCCGGACCGGAACAGCGCCAGCACCAGCACGCCGAACACCAGCACCGCGGCGGCGCTGAACACGGCGAAGTCGTGCGTGAGGTACTGCGAGATGGACTCGACCACGTAGGGCACGCCCGCGAGGTCGAGCCGGAAGTCGGGCGCGCGGAAGTGATCCAGCACCTGCTGCACCCCGGCGACGAGGCGCGGATTGTCGCGATCGTCCACCACCATCACCAGGTGCGAGGCGGGCGAGCCTTCCGCGATCAGCAGCCGCCGCCACAGCGGGCTCGCGAGCGCGTCCTTCAGGTCATCCGGTCCGGAACTGAGGCTGCGCACCGCGCCGACATGCGGCAGCGCGCCCAGCCGCTTGGTGAGCGCGGCCACGCGGCGCTGGTACATCGGATTGTCCAGGCGCGGGCCGTACGCGGTCACCACCAGCAGCTGCTCGGTGGCGAACTCGCGGTGCAGTGCGCGCTCCTCGCGATAGGCCGCACTGTCGCTGGTGAAGAAGAACCGCTCGTCTACCCGTGGCTTGAGGTCGACCCAGCCGACGGTCGCCGCCGCCAGCAGCGCCGGCACGGCGAGCAGCAGGGCAGGCCACCACCGGGGGCGCGAGCGCATGTCCGTGGTCCGGGACGCGGGAGCGCGTCTGATGAGCTTTGGAGAAAGCCGGGGAGCAGGGAGTTCCGGCGCGCGGCGCGCGCGGCGTGATGTGCGGCTACCCGCTGGGCTAGTAGCCCTTGCCTTCCGGCGTTTCCGCGTCCTCGTCGCCCTCGTGCTCCGGGCGGCGCACCGACGGCTCGAGGTTTTCCTTCACCTGGCGCGCGTCGAAGGCCTTGGTGTCGCCGGCGGGCTTTCTGCCTTTCTGCATGAGGACGTCGGCCTGCGCCACGTACTGCGTGCTGGAGCTGATCGGGAAGGAGGTGCCGAGGCCGAAGACCCCGGCGGGATACCAGCCGTAGTGGCCGAATCCGCCGAAGGCGCTGACGCTCTGCTGGTACTGCGTCTGCGCGTCGGTGGAGCGCTCGGCAAGCACGAAGTAGTCGAAGCCGTTCTCCAGCGTCAGCTCGGCAGCCCGGTAGAGCAGGTAGTTCTCCACCGTCTCGCGCGGCGTGAGACGGTTGCCGGCGAAGCTGATGCGGTAGCGCGCGTTCTCGATCTTCTGGTCGGTGTAGCCCTCGCCGCGGTCGGCGCGCTGGTAGGGCGTGGCGTGGGCGCAGGCCGCCAGTGCGGCGGCGAGGACGAAGGGAAAAAGGATGCGGTTCATGGCAGCTGCCTCCTGCGCTTGGAACCCGTTCCCGGAGCGCGGTTCACTCCACTCTGCGCCCGGGACGGCCTCAGCGCATCCGCAGGGCGGTGAGCGGCTGGGCCAGGATCCACAGCCCGGCCACGGTGAACGCCATCATCAGCAGGAGCATCGGCAACTGGCTCAGCAGCGCGGTGCGGCGCGAGGGCATCACGCGCAGCGCCACGCGGTGCGCCGCGACGACGCTGAGCACGTGGCCGAGCAGGATCAATGCCACCTGCGAGTGCCACACGCTGCCCATCGGCGGCAGGATCGGTGCGCGCCACAGCCCGGCGGTGCCCAGCAGGTTCCAGTTCCAGCCGAACGGGTCGGACAGCAGGCTGAAGATCTTCAGGCCCTGCGTCAGCAGCAGGGTCGCGTAATGGGTGACGTGATAGACGAGTGCGATCGGCAGCAGCGTGAGCCCGAAGTCGAGCGCGAGCTCCCGCAGCGGACGCCGGGTCCGGGTCAGTCCCTTCGCCAGCGCGAGCGACACGAGATACGCAGCCAGGTACAGGAACGGCGCGAGCAGCAGCCAGCCCGTTTCCCACGTCACGTACCACGGCCGCAGCAGCGCGTAGTGCAGCACCGGCGCGCCGCCGGCGATGGTCATGCCGATGCCGTGCGGCTGCTGCCAGAACAGGTTCACCCACCACTGCGTGGCACGCAGGCCGTCGAACGCCGTGGTGGCGAGCATCGCCAGAGCGAACGCCACGGTGGACAGGTGCACGGGGCGGTCGCGCAGCAGTCCCGCCATCGGCGGCCGCAGCCACAGCCGGCCGCCGCCGGGAGCCGGACGCCACTGCAGCGGCGCCATCGTGCCGAGCAGCCGGAAGAACACGGCGAAGCACTCGCAATGCGCGAACCATGCGCGCATGCCGACGGCCCAGGCGCCCGCGAGGTTGAGCGCGGTATAGGCCAGGAGCATGCGCGCCAGCGGCGACGGCTTGCCGAGCCCGAACAGCTCGAACCAGGTGAAGCCGAGGTACAGCGCCAGCGCCGGCCAGTCGCCCAGTGCTTCCGGATAGCGGAAACGCCCCGAGGCCAGGCGCGGCCAGCGGCGCGCGAGCCGCTCCACGATGACGCGCCACGGGTTCAGCAGCGCGTAGAAGTCGCCGAGCAGCGCCGCGAGCCAGGCGAACGCCAGCGCGAACACGACCCAGAAGAAGGTCATGCTGAAGTTGTGGAACGGGTCGCGGCTGCCGAAGAAGCCGGTGACGATGCACAGCAGCAGCGTCGCCACGGCTGCGCCGCGCAGCAGCGGCAGCGCGCGGCGCAGGGCGCGCGCGAAGCGGGAATGGGAAACGTCGCGCTCCCGGGCCTCGGCCGACGGCGGGGTCGCGGCGAAGATTCCGACCAGCACGAAGGACAGCACCAGCGCGGCGGACGCGGCCCAGCCGTACAGCCAGAACGGCACCGGCAGGTTGTACAGCCGGCCGAAGCCGTGCGCCGCGGCAGCGCCCGGCAGGACTACGGCAGCGGCGGCGCCAGCCGCGCGCGCGGCGCTGCGCGGAACCATGGCGACCGGCGCGCGCGCGTTCTGCGGCTTACGGCAGCAGCGGCTTCTTCCTCCACTCCGCCGCGGCGCTCTGCGTCTGCTCCCACATCTGCAGGTAGGCCTCGGCCGAGCGATAGATCGCGTCGGTCGTCTCCTGGCCGCCTTCGATGCGCGCTTCCTCGATCACGTCGGGCACGAGGCCGTAGTGCGACATGCCTTCCTCGTTGATGTCCCACGAGCGGCCGTCCGGAATGGCCAGCTGGTCGACCTTCAGCGGCGCGATCTTCGCGGCCCCGTACTGCGGGCCCCAGCCGGCGCCCTGGAACAGCGTGAAGGGATACACCACCGGGGTGGAGCCGGCGCCACGCGGAGTCGGCAGGTTGCGCAGTCCGTTGGAGTCGGCGCCATAGCCGACGGCCAGCGGGCGCGATGTCCCCGAAGCCGTCCAGTTCTTCTTCACCTTCTGCACGAAATCGGCGTACTCCTTGCCGTTCGGCAGCGCGGGGTAGATCAGGCCGCCCTGCTTGATCATCTGCGTGGCCTGCGCGTCGGTGATGCCGCCGTGGCCGCCGTGCGCGGAGAGCATCGGGTAGTTGGGGGCCACCAGCTTCCCCTGGTCGAGCATGTACTGCTTGATGCTGACCTCGGAGTGGTCGATGTCGAGCACGAAGCCCTTGCGCATCAGGCGGTCGAGCGCATACATGCCGAGGTCGGTCACGCCGCGCGCGTTGCACTGGCGCTTGCCGCTCGGGTAGAGCGGGAAGGTGCCCTGCGTGGCCTCGATCAGCGCGAGCGTGATCGGATCGCTGCCGAACCCGGCCGGGAACTGGTCCGAGTACATGTAGGTGCCGCCGTCGTAGAACCAGGCCGGACCCTCGCCGCCGTCGGCGCAGTCGTAGGTCTTCCAGAAGCCGTGCGTGCCGTAGTAGCCGACGAGGTCGAGTGCGAAGCTGAAGATGCCGGTGCCGCCGAGCGCGCTGTCCACGTCGTGGTACGCAAAGATCTGGCGGATGCCGCGGTTCCAGGCTTCCTCGACGCCGGCGTCGATCTGTTCCTTGGTGCAGCCCGAGGTCTCGCTGCCGTCCGGCGCGAAGGTGACCGTGCAGCCGAACAGGTTCGAGAACTCGAGGCCCGTGATCACCGCGAGCTTGCCCTCCGCGATCACGTCGCGCGCCTCGGCCGGACTCATGACGATGCGGAACCAGCCCTTGCCCGGGCCGCCTTCCTGCGCGTCGATGTAGTCCTGGATGGCGTGGACGTAGTCGATCTGCTTCTCGCCGACGCTCATGTCGACGCAGTCCTCGTCCATCACGTCCGGGTCCTTGTTGCCGCCGGTCTGCACGGCGACGTTGCACAGGGCCTCGATGTTGGTGCCGTGGATGGTCATCGTGCGCAGGCCGGCCTTGTACGCGCGCTCGACCCACTTGTAGTACATCTGCTGGTG
>DATLCG010000042.1:0-3035 GCA_035526525.1 Binatia bacterium | reverse complement strand
GCGACTGGCGCACGACCATGGCGAAGTCGGGCCCCGGGCTGGCGACCGCCAGCAGGTGCGCGATCGCGACCGTGAGGAACACGGCGCTGTCCGCAGGCAGCGTCACGGCGTCGCCCCCGGCCACGGCCCGGCAGACCGGGCAGGCACCGGGCGCAGCTGCGTTTCCTCGCGGTACAGCGCCATCCCTCGCGAGCGGTAGTTGCTCAACGCGGCTGGATGATCGAGCGAGCAGGTGTGCACCCACACGCGGCGGGCGCCCAGGTCCCAGGCCCGCGCGATGCCCTCGCCCAGCAGGTGTCCGCCGAGGCCCTGACCGAAGAAGGGCGGCGCGATGCCGAAGTAGGCGATCTCGACGTCGCCGCCGGACTGGGCTTCGAGCTCCACGTAACCGGCCGGCGTCCCCCGCACCTGCAGCACCCAGGTCTGCAACTGCGGCCGGTCCAGCCACTGCTGCCACTGCGCCCAGGTCCAGGGCAGGCGGTCACGCCAGTGCCAGTCGCCGCCGACGCTCGTATAGAGGAAGCGGCTCAGGGCCGGTGACGGGATTTCCGCGCGGACGATGGTCGCGGGCACGCGGGGCGCGGCGGCGGGCCGCAGCGCGGCCCGCTCGTGCATCTCCAGGTACCAGGTCGTGACCGGCACCAGCCGGGGCGCGGCCTCGCTCATGCGGCGTAGGTGCGCTCGAGGTAGTCGACGATCGCAGCCGACTCGAACATTTCGGTGCCGGTGTTCGGGTCCACGAGGTAGGGCACCTGCACCTGGCCGGCGCGTTCGAACAGGCGCTTGCGGTTGCGGTTGGTGTCCGGACGCGCCTTGTGCCAGCGGTCGCGCACGGACGGTGGACCCATGTCGGTCCAGGTGCCCTTGCCCGTGTTGCGCAGGAGGTAAGGCAGCTCGAGCTCGCACAGCGCCTCGCGCGCCAGTCGCGAGAACGGGCTGGATTCGAAGCTGTACAGCTCGAGCGGCTGCGCCGGCGCTTTCGAGGCGCGCGCACGGTAGCCGCGGAAGCCCGCATAGCCTCGCGCGCACGAGGCCAGGAACGCCATGCCGACCGCGCCGCCGCGCCGCGCCCCCGCCGCGTTGCGGACGCGGCCGTCATAGGTCTTCGCGACGTACGAGACGATGTCACCCGACTCGTACAGGGACGTGCCGGTGTTGGGGTCCACCAGGAACGGGTACTGCTGGCGGCCGCCGAGCTCCTGCACGCGCGGCCTGAAGCGCTTGCCGCCGCGCGGACACGGATGGATCACCGCGTCCAGGTCGAGCTCGGTCAGCGCCTCGCGCACCAGGCGGCAGTAGGGGCTGGCCTCGTATTCGTAGAGTTCCAGCGGCTTTTCCGGCTGGAGCTTCGCCGGCCGGAAAGCCGCGGTGCCGCGCCAGCCCCTCAGCTGGCTCGCCAGCAGGGAGGTGGAGACGTCGAGGCCGCGGCGCAGGTCCATGGCGGGTGCCGGTGAGGGGCGCGGAGCATGACAAGATTTCCCCGGGGCCGCGACCTTTCCAACCCTCTGCCGGCCCCGCGCATCCAAGGGGCATGATCGTCATGGCGGAGGCGGCGGGTGCAACGGGCACGCCGGCAACGGACGACGACGAGCCTGCGTGGATCGCGGCGGCGCGCGTCGGCGACCGACGCGCGTTCGAGCGGCTGTACCGGCGGCACGTGGGACAGATCCACGGCCTGTGCCGCCAGCTCTGCCACGGCGACACGGCACGCGCGGAGCAGGCGACGCAGGACGCGTTCGTGCGCGCCTGGGAGCGGCTGGACAGCTTCCGCGGCGAGGCCCCATTCGGCGCCTGGCTGCACCGGGTGACCGTGAACGTCGTGCTCGGCGAGCATCGCCTGCTGCGCCGCTGGACCACGTTCGAGGACGCGGAGCAGGGCGGTCCGCGCCCGGAGCTGTCGGTGCACGACGCGGACGTGGCGCTGGGCACCGATCTGGATCGCGCCCTCGCGCGGCTGCCGAAAGGCGCACGCGCGGTGTTGTGGCTGCACGACGTCGAGGGCTACAAGCACGAGGAGATCGCGGAAATGACCGGCGTCGAGGTGGGCACGAGCAAGTCGCAGCTGCATCGCGCGCGCAAGCTGATGAAGGAGTACCTGCAATGAGCGAGCACGACCGCATCCCCGGCCTGGAGCAGCTGCGCCGTGCCCGCGCGCCGGGCCGCGACCTGTGGCCCGGCATCGAGTCGCGGCTCCGGCCGCGCGGCCGGCGCGGACAGTGGCTGCCGCTGGCCGCCGCCGCATCCGTCGCGGTCGCCGCGCTGGCCACGCTGCTGAGCCTGCCGCACGCGCCGGGCCTGGTGGAGGGCATCGCCGGTGGACCGCTGCCACTGTCTTCCGACAGCCGCGCCATCGTCACGGCCAACCTGGCCATCGCCGGCAACGCCGAGCGTCAGTTGCAGGAAGCGCTGCGGCGCGCGCCCGAGTCGGCGGCGCTGCAGGCCTTGCTGGTATCGACCCGTCAACGGCAGCACGAGCTGCGGCGCCTGATGGCGTCCGCCTAGGAGATGCACATGAAGAACTGGTCCCTTTGCACGACGTTCCTCGCCGCGGCCCTGCTGTCGGCGGCGGCGCACGCCACCGACCGGTCGGTGCACTCGACGCAGGACATCGCCGCGGGCGGCAGGCTGGTGGTGCGCAACGTCGCGGGCAGCGTGACGGTGGAACGCGGCAGCAGCGGCACGCTGGAGCTGAATGGCGAGGTCGAGGAAGGCGCGGACCTTCAGCTCAAGGGCTCGCCCGCCGAGCGCACGATCGAAGTGGTCCAGCCGAAGCAGTCGAAGGAGACGCTGAACGCGGACCTGCACATCCGCGTCGCCGCCGGCGTGGCGCTCGACATCGAGACGGTGAGCGCGGACGTCCTCGTCCGCGCGATGGAGGGCACGGTCACGGTGCGTACCGTCAGCGGCGGTGTGCGCATGGACGTGGCCTCGACCGCGGTGGAGCTGCGCACGGTCAGCGGCGACATCGAGCTGCACGCGCCGTCGGCGAAGACCTCGCTGCAGACCGTCAGCGGCAACGTCACCGCGGACGGCGT
>DATLCG010000033.1:0-32326 GCA_035526525.1 Binatia bacterium | reverse complement strand
CTGCGCGGCATCATCGAGGAATCGGCGAAGAAGACCGACAAGGCCGCCGGCAGCGACGAGCAGAAGGTCGGCGACCTGTACGCGAGCTACATGGACGAGGCCAGGGCCGAGGAACTGGGCCTGAAGCCGCTCGAGGCCGAGCTGGCGCGCATCGATGCGGTCAAGAGTGCGGCGGACCTCGCGCCGCTGATGGGGCACCTCGGCCGCATCAGCGTGACGACGCCGATCGCCGGCTACGTCAACCAGGACGACAAGGATCCGACGCAGTACATCGTCATCCTGTTCCAGTCCGGACTCGGACTGCCGGACCGCGACTATTACCTGCAGGACGACGCCCGGTTCAAGGAGCTGCGCACCCAGTACGTGCAGCACATCGAGAAGACCCTCGCGCTGGCCGGCGACAAGGACGCGGCGAAGAGCGCCAAGGCGATCTTCGCGCTGGAAACCGCGCTGGCGAAATCGCACTGGAACCGCGTGGATTCGCGCGACAGCGACAAGACCTACAACAAGTACGAGATCGCGAAGCTGAAGACGCTGTCGCCGGCCTTCGACTGGGAGGCCTTCGCAAAGGAATCCGGCATCACCAGCGGCGCGGTGATCGTGTCGCAGCCCAGCGCCTTCACCGGCTTCGCCGAGCAGGTCGGCAAGACGCCGCTGCCGGTGTGGAAGAGCTACTTCCGTTACCACCTGGTGGACGACTACGCGCCGGCCCTGTCGAAGGCGTTCGTGGACGAGAGCTTCGCCTTCAATCGCAAGGCGCTGCGCGGCATCCAGGAGAACCGCCCGCGCTGGAAGCGCGGCGTCGAAGCCGTGGAAAACTCGCTGGGCGAGTCCGTCGGCAAGATCTACGTGGCGAAATACTTCCCGCCCGAGGCCAAGGCGCGGATGGAAAAGCTGGTCGCCAACCTGATGGAAGCCTACCGGCAGAGCATCTCGCAGCTCGACTGGATGAGCGACGAGACCAAGCAGAAGGCGCTGGCCAAGCTCGCCAAGTTCACGCCCAAGATCGGCTATCCGAACAAGTGGCGTGACTACTCGGGCCTGACCGTCGCCCGGGACGACCTGGTCGGCAACCTGATGCGCGCCTCCGAGTTCGAGTACGCCTTCCAGATCGGCAAGCTCGGCAAGCCGATCGACCGCGACGAATGGCACATGACGCCGCAGACGGTGAACGCGTACTACACCCCGAACATGAACGAAATCGTGTTCCCGGCAGCGATCCTGCAGCCGCCGTTCTTCAACATGGACGCGGATGACGCCGTGAACTACGGCGGCATCGGCGCCGTGATCGGCCACGAGATCGGCCACGGCTTCGACGACCAGGGCAGCAAGTTCGACGGCGACGGCGCGATGAAGAGCTGGTGGACCGATGCCGACCGCAAGCAGTTCGAGGTCCGCACCAAGGCGCTGATCGAGCAGTACAACGCCTACGAGCCGGTCAAGGGCTACAAGGTCAACGGCGCGCTGACCATCGGCGAGAACATCGGCGACCTCGGCGGTGCGAGCATCGCGTACAAGGCCTACAAGCTGTCGCTCGGCGGCAAGCAAGCGGCGGTGATCGAGGGCTTCACCGGCGACCAGCGCTTCTTCATCGGCTGGGCGCAGGTGTGGCGCTCGCTGATGCGGGAGCCGGCGATGATCGAGCTGGTCAAGACCAACCCGCATTCGCCCCCGGAATTCCGCGCCAAGGGCGCGGTGGCCAACGTGCCGGAGTTCTACGCCGCGTTCGACGTCAAGCCCGGCGACGGCATGTACCTGCCGCCGGAGAAGCGGGTGAAGATCTGGTAAGGCCGCGTCGGCGGAAAAAAGAAAGGCCGGGTCTTCCCGGCCTTTTTTTTGCGGCGTGCGTCAGGCGGTCGTGAACGGGCGCGCCCGCACGGACGCCGTGTCGCCAGTGCCGCCGCCGAGCTCGCAGCCGTAGCGGCGCCAGTCCACGCGGCCGGCGACGAAGGCCACGCCTTCCGACTCGAGGCGCTGGCGCTGCTCGCGGTAGGCCGCGCTCGCCGCGGGGAACGCGATGCGGCCCTGCGCGTTCACGACGCGGTGCCAGGGCACGTCGCTGCCCGCGGGCAATCGATGCAGTGCGTAGCCCGCCAGCCGCGGCTGCCGCGGGAACCCGGCCGCGGCTGCCACCTGCGCGAAGCTGGCGATGCGCCCCGGCGGAATCGTCGTGACCGCGGCCCAGATGCGGGCGTAGCTCGCACGCGTGGCCTCGCTGCCGTCGCTGGCGGCATCGGCGATCACGCCCGCGGACAGGTCGTTCATGAGGGAGCCCCGCGGCGCGACATCGCCGCGAGTGCCCGGGTGTCGGTCGCGTGCGTGGGCAAGGCGTCCATCGGCGCGAGCGGATTGAACAGGCGATCCCTGCCACCGGGCGTCAGGCGGTAGCGCAGCGTGCTGCCCGCGCACCGGCGCAGGCAGCCATCGCCGGTGAGGCGATGCAGCACGTGGTGCAGGTCGCTGACGCGCAGCCCGGTGGCGCTCCAGGCGGCGCGCAGTTCGTCGTAGCCGAACGTGGCGCCGTGGGCGGTGCCACCGGCAGCGAGGATGCGGAACAGTGCCAGCTCGACCGCGGAAGCGTTCACACGCACCTGGAGTCTCCGTGCCGCGCATCGCGCGGGTGCAGCGGTGAAACCGGCATTCCTGGTCCCCCGACCCAGAATGGACGCCTCCAATCTAGGAGAGCCCGCCGCGCCCCGCAGTAGACAAAACCAATCGGGCGGCGGCTCAGCCCCGCAGGAACACGCGCCGGCCCGCGGACGCCTCGATCGACGCCGCGTACGCCGCGTCGGCGGCTGGGGGCAGGCGGGGCCGCACGTTGTGCGCGCCCAGGTCGTCGCCGCAATGCGTGCAGACCAGGCGGCCCGGCGTGACCCTGCCGCACTTGTGCTCGTACTCGATCGCGGCGCCACTGCCGCCCGCACGCCAGCGGTTGCCCCAGCGCGCCAGCGCCATCAGCACCGGGAACAGGTCCACGCCCATCGGCGTCAGGCGGTACTCGTGCCGCAGCGGCCGGTCCTGGTACGCCCGGCGCTCGACGATGCCGTGCTGCACGAGCGTGTCGAGCCGCTGCGCGAGCACCTTGCGCGAGATGCCGAGATTGGCGCGCAGGCCTTCGAAGCGCCGCACCCCGAGGAACACGTTGCGGATCAGCATGCAGTTCCAGTACTCGCCGACGACGTCCATGGTGCGGGCCACGCCGCAGGGCTGGGCGTGGAAGGGCAGGGCACGGCCGCGGACCGGCATGTCGATGATTCCGGCAGTTTCTTTTGGAAACTATATCGCGGCCGCCCGCCGCGGGGGCAGCGCCGTGATGCACGGTGGCGGCGTTTCGGCGGCGCATCGCTATGATGCGGCGCCCTCACCGAAGACGCCGCCGATGCGCCCGCTGCTCCTCCCCATCCTGCTGCTGTCGGCCTGCGCCGGCGTACCCGGCCGCGACGTGCCGACGGATCCGCACTCCTACGCCAACCCCGCACAGGTGCGCGTGCGGCACCTGGTGCTGGACCTGGACGTCAGCTTCGAGCGGCGCGTGCTCAGTGGCACCGCCGAGCTGCGCGTGGAGCGCCTCGACCCGCGCGCGCAGCAGCTGGTGCTCGATACGCGAGACCTCAACGTGTTCGCGGTCGAGGCGGCAGCCGGGCCTGGCGCCTGGACGCAGGCGCCGTTCTCGCTGGGGCCCGCCGACGCGGTGCTCGGCAGCGCGCTGTACGTCGGCCTGCCGCCGGGAGCCGACCGCGTGCGCATTCGCTATGCCACGCGTCCGCAGGCCTCGGGACTGCAATGGCTCGATCCCGCGCAGACCGCGGGCCGGCAGAAGCCGTTCCTGTTCAGCCAGTCGGAGGCGATCCACGCACGCAGCTGGATCCCGCTGCAGGACACGCCGCAGGTGCGTCTCACCTACGAGGCCCGCATCCGCACGCCGGACGGGCTGCGCGCGGTGATGGCCGCCGAGCACGGGCCCGTGCACGGCCGCGAGTTCAGCTTCGCCATGCGCCAGCCGATCCCGTCGTACCTGGTGGCGCTGGCGGTCGGCGAGCTGTCGTTCCGGCGCATCGGTCCGCGCACCGGCGTCTACGCGGAGCCGGTGGCGGTCGCCGCCGCCGCGCACGAGTTCGAAGACGCCGAGAAAATGCTGGCGATCTGCGAAAGCCGCTTCGGGCCGTATCGCTGGGGCCGCTACGACCTGCTGATCCTGCCGCCGAGCTTTCCGTACGGCGGCATGGAGAATCCGCGACTCACCTTCGCCACGCCGCTGGTCGTTGTCGGCGACAAGTCGCTGGTGGCCCTGGTCGCGCACGAGCTGGCGCATTCGTGGTCGGGCAATCTGGTCACCAACGCCACCTGGCGCGACTTCTGGCTCAACGAAGGCACCACCACCTACCTGACCTATCGGATCATGGACGCGGTCTACGGGCAGTCGCGGGGCGACATGGAGCGCGTCAACGCCTGGAACGACCTGCAGGAAGCGCTGGGCCTGGCCGAGCGTCCCGGCGATCGCGCGCTGGCGGTGGACGCCTCCGGCCGCAATCCGGACGACGTGCTGACGACGATCCAGTACGTCCGCGGCGAGCGCTTCCTGACCTTTCTCGAGCAGAAATTCGGCCGCGACGCGTTCGACGCGTTCCTGCACAGCTGGTTCGACGAGCACGCCTTCCAGAGCCACACCACGGAAGATTTCCTCGCGTTCCTCGACGCGCGGCTGCTGCGCGTGCATCCGGGGCTGGTCACGCACGAGCAGGTCGAGCAATGGGTGTATTCGTCGGAAATGCCGTCGACCGCGCCGGTACCGCACGCCGAAGCCTTCGACGAGGTCGACCGCCAGCGCGCCCGCTGGCTGGCCGGCACCGGGGCGGCGCAAATCCCGGCAGCGCAATGGGGCGTGCACGAATGGCGCCGCTTCCTGGACCTGCTGCCGGAGCAGGTGCCCGCCGCCCGTCTCGGCGAGCTGGACCGCCAGTTCCACCTGACGGATACGCGCAACAGCCTGATCGCGCGCAGTTGGCTGAAGCTCGCGATCCGGCACCGCTATCGTGCTGCCGACGCCGCGGTGGAGCGCTACCTGGTGGGCGTGGGCCGGGTGCGCCTGATCAAGCCGCTGTACCGCGAGCTGCTGCGCGTGCCCGGCGGCCGCGCGCGGGCCGAAGCCATCTTCGCCCGCGCCCGATCCGGCTATCACCCGATCGCGCAGGCGGCCATCGAGCGACTGCTGAAGGAAGGCGCCGGCGGGGCCGACTGAACGCGGCTAGACCGGGTCCGAGGTGCGGCGCCGGCGCAGGCTGGTGGAAGGCGTGACGGTGCGGCCGCGCAGCTTCATGCGCAGCAGCCGCATGCGGTCCGCGAGGGCAGTGCCGGTGTTCACCGCGGGTGCCCGCAACTCGCGGCCCGGCGCCAGGTAGAAGCGCCGGCCCGAGGCGGATGGCTTCACGCGCAGCATGCCGGCCGACAGAAGCTCGCGCAGCGCGTGATCGAGGTCGGAGTAGCGCAAGCCCGTGCGCAGCCAGGCGCGCTGCAGGTCCTGCGCCGAGATGCCCCAGATGCGCAGTCGCCGCTCGAGGATGTCGCACAGGGCGCGCACGCGCGTGGTGCTGCCGATCTTCATCGCGTGCCTCCGGCGACCGCCCGGATTCACCCTGCGCGGGCACCGCACCGTGCGCAAGCCGCCGGCGTAGAGAAAACTTCGCGGGTCCGGCTGGAGCGCCATCGACCTCAGTGGGCGTAAGGAGAGCTGCCGCGCTCCGCGCCGTGGCGCGCTGGGCGCGGCGCCACGGCCAGGTTCGACGCCACGAATTCCCAGTTCACGATGCGCCAGAAGTGCTGCAGGTACTGCTCGCGGTCGTTGCGGTAGTCCAGGTAATAGGCGTGCTCCCAGACGTCGCAGGTCAGCAGCGGCGTGCGCCCGTCGAGCAGCGGGTTGTCGCCGTTCGCGGTGGTGACGATCTCGAGCCGGCTTTCGGCGTCGCGCACCAGCCAGGCCCAGCCGGAGCCGAACACCGCAATGGCCTTCTCGGTGAACAGCTTCTCGAAGCGGTCCTCGTCGCCGAAGTGCCGCTCGAGCGCAAGGCGCAACGACTCGGGCACCGGCGGCTCTTCCGGCGTCAGGCACTTCCAGAAGAAGTCGTGGTTCCAGGCCTGCGCCGCGTTGTCGAACAGCGCACCCTGCGCCTGCAGCAGGATCTCCTCGAGCGGCAGTTCCGCAAGGCCCGGTCGCTCCGCCAGCAGCCGGTTGACCTTGTCCACGTAGGTCCTGTGGTGCTTGCCGTGGTGAAGCTCCAGCGTCTCTCGCGACAGGTGGGGCTCGAGCGCGTTCGGCGCGAAAGGCAGCGGGGGCAGGGCGATGGCCATGGCGGTCTCCGGGAAGCGCCGGCCGTGGGCCAGCCCCTGTTCGACTGCCTGTCCGCGGGATGGGTTCGCGGAGCGGGTGCTCAGCCGCGCCAGAGCAGCGCGCGGCAGCGTTCCTCGTGGAAGGACAGTTCCTCGGCCCCGATCGCGCGGCCGTCGCGCTGCACGGCGATGCGCAGCGCGCCGCGCTCGGCCGGCAGCCGCAGGCGGTAGCGGCGCAGGCCTGCGGGCGCGAGGGCATCCTCCGCCGCCGCGGCGCCCTCGACCGTCGCGGACGGCTCGCCTTCGCCGGTGATCTCCAGGGTCAGCACCAGCGGCTCCTCGGCGAACCGCACGGGCGCGAGCAGCCGCAGGCGGTACGGCCCGCGGTCGACCGTGTAGTCGCTCGGGAAGCGCTGGCGCCAGGCGCAATCGCCGGGCTCCTCGTGGCGCACGCGGAAATCGTCGAGTCCGGCGCCGCCCAGCACTGCGGCGTGACGCTCGTACCACTGCGGCGCCGCGCAGCCGGCGGCCAGCAGGAAGCCGAGCAGCAGCGGAACGCGGAGCGGGCGCATGCCGTTACTGTAGCGCCGCACGGCGAGCCTTTATGCTGCGCCTCCGCCGCCAGCTGCCGCCCGCATGCATTTCACCGACATCCTGGAATCGCTCGAAGGCGACGGCGATCAGTGGCGCGCGCAGGTGCCGGACAGCTGGCTGCAGGGCCGGACGGCGTTCGGCGGACTGCAGGCCGCGCTCGGCCTCGCGGCGATGCGCCGGGTGGCCGGCACCGACGTGCCGCTGCGCGTGCTGCAGACCACCTTCGTCGCACCGGTGCCGGGCGGCGAGGTATCGCTGCAGGCGCGGCGCCTGCGCGCCGGCAAGTCGGTGACGCACGCCGCTGCGGAACTGCTGGTGGACGGCGCCACCGCCTGCATCCAGGTCGGCATCTTCGGCGGGTCGCGCGCCTCGGAACTGCGTCTGGACGCGCCGGCGCCGCCGGCGCTGCCGCGACCGGAGACGCTCGTCGACCTGCCGTTCGCGCCCGGCATCACGCCCGAGTTCACGCGCCAGTTCGGCTTCCGCTGGGCCGACGGCACGCCGCCGTTCACCGGCGCGCGCCAGGGCCGCACGCGCATCTACATCCGCCACCGCCAGCCGGCGCCGCGCCTGGACGAAGCGCAGGTGGTGGCGCTGACCGACGCGATCCCGAGCCCGGCGCTGTCCATGCTGACCAAGCCCGCCATGGCCAGCTCGCTCACCTGGACGCTCGAGATGCTGGCGCCGATCCCCGCGGTGGACAGCGAGGCCTGGTGGCTGATCGACACCGAGATCACCGCGGCGCGCGACGGCTACGTCAACATGACCGGCCTGCTGTATGCGCCGGACGGGCAGGCGGTGGTGCTCACGCGCCAGAGCGTGGTGGTGTTCGGGTGAGCCGCGTCGACGAGGCGCTGGTGCGCGAAGGCTTGCGCTTCGAATGCACCGGCTGCGGCGACTGCTGCAAGGCGCGAGGCGCGCGCAGCTACGTCTACGTCACGCTGCCCGAGCGCCGATTGCTGGCGGCGCACCTGCGGCTGGGCACGCGCGCCTTCACCGCGAAGTACTGCGAGAAGACCCACGGCTTCCATCACCTGAAGGATCCGTCGCACGACTGCCTGTTCCTCGACGGCGCGCGTTGCACGGTCTACGCGGCACGTCCGCAGCAGTGCCGCACCTGGCCATTCTGGCCCGAGCACCTCAACCGGCGGGCGTGGACGGCACTGGCGCGCGAATGCCCTGGAGTGGACCGCGGCCCCGCTCACGACGCCGCGCACGTCGCGGCCTGCGTCGCCGAGGAACGCCGGCGCGAATCGCTGCCGTAGCCGCCGCGTCCCGCGGCGCCGCGATGCTAAGGTGCGCGCCCATGCCGGCGCTCGCGATCGAACAGCTGTCGAAGACCTACGCCTCGGGCCTGCACGCGCTCAAGGACGTGAGCCTGGCGATCGAGACCGGCGAGATCTTCGCGCTGCTCGGCCCGAACGGCGCCGGCAAGACCACGCTCATCAGCATCGTCTGCGGCATCGTCACGCCGACCGCGGGCCGCATCACGGTGGACGGACACGACGTGCAGCGCGACTGGCGTGCGGCCCGCGCACGCATCGGCCTGGTGCCGCAGGAACTGGCCACCGACACCTTCGAGACGGTGTGGGCGACGGTGACGTTCTCGCGCGGCCTGTTCGGGCTGGCGCCGAACCCGGAGTTCGTCGGCCAGGTGCTGAAGGACCTGTCGCTGTGGGACAAGCGCAACGACCGCATCATGACGCTGTCCGGCGGCATGAAGCGCCGCGTGATGATCGCCAAGGCGCTGGCCCACGAGCCGCGCCTGCTGTTCCTCGACGAGCCCACCGCCGGCGTCGACGTCGAACTGCGCCGCGACATGTGGGCGCTGGTGCGCACGCTGCGCGACCGCGGCGTGACGGTCGTGCTGACCACGCACTACATCGACGAGGCGGAAGAAATGGCGGATCGCGTCGGCGTCATCAGCAAGGGACAGCTGATCGTGGTGGAGCGGAAGGCCGCGCTGATGCAGAAGCTCGGCCGCAAGGAGCTGACCGTGCACCTGCAGGAGCCCCTGGCCGCGCTGCCGGCAGCGCTCGCGTCCTGGCCGCTGGAACTGTCCGGGGGCGGCGCGGACCTGGTCTACCGTTTCGACTCGCGCGCCGAAGGCGGTGGCATCGCCGCGCTGCTGAAGAAGCTGGACGAGCTCGGCATCGCCTACAAGGATCTGAACACCAAGCAGAGCTCGCTCGAGGAGATCTTCGTCAGCCTCGTCAGTGACCGGCCTGCGGTGACGGCGCTGCGATGAGCTTCAACCGCCGCGGCGTGTGGGCCATCTACCGCTTCGAGATGGCGCGCTTCGGCCGCACCCTGGTGCAGAGCATCGTCACGCCGGTGATCACGACGTCGCTGTATTTCGTCGTGTTCGGGGCCGCGATCGGCTCGCGCATGAACGAGGTCGGCGGCGTGCCGTACGGGGCCTTCATCGTGCCCGGCCTGATCATGCTGAGCCTGTTCACCGAGAGCATCTCCAACGCCTCGTTCGGCATCTATTTCCCGAAGTTCACCGGCACCATCTACGAGGTGCTGTCGGCGCCGGTATCGGCGCTCGAGATCGTGCTGGCGTACGTGGGCGCGGCCGCCAGCAAGTCGCTGCTGCTCGGCTCGATCATCCTGGCGACGGCGTCGTTCTTCGTGCCGGTGCAGATCCAGCATCCGTTCTGGATGCTGGCGTTCCTCACGCTCACCGCGACCACCTTCTCGCTGTTCGGCTTCATCACTGGCGTCTGGGCCAAGGGCTGGGAGCAGCTGCAGTTCATTCCCGCGCTGATCGTCACCCCGCTGACCTTCCTCGGCGGTGCGTTCTACTCGATCGACATGCTGCCGCCGGCATGGCGCGCGCTCAGCCTGTTCAACCCGGTCGTGTACCTGATCAGCGGTTTCCGCTGGGCGTTCTACGGCCAGGCCGACGTGCGCGTCGGCCTCAGCCTGCTGGCAACGCTCGGCTTCTTCGGCGCCTGCCTGGCGCTGGTGACCTGGATGTTCCGCACCGGGTACCGGCTGAAGAACTAGGCGCGCAGTTCGAGCACCACTTCCGCCACGCCATCGCCGCCGGTCTCCTCGCGCACCTGGCAAAACCCCGCTTTCTGCAGTACGCGCAGCGAGGCGACGTTGTGGCGCGCGACGTGCGCGAT
The DNA here is from genome assembly GCA_035526525.1 of Binatia bacterium. GTDB lineage: Bacteria > Pseudomonadota > Gammaproteobacteria > Nevskiales > Nevskiaceae > JACPFV01. The sequence goes on along the minus strand of DATLCG010000033.1, from coordinate 22,274 downwards.
CAGCGGACGCGCGCGTTCCTCCTCGAGAAACAGGCGCAGCGCCGCGGTCGCGATGCCGCGTCCCCAGTGCTCCCGTCCCAGCCAGTAGCCGATGGCGCGCCCGTCCGGCCGCGCGAAGGCCACGATGTAGCCGGCGACCGTTTCGCCGCTCACGATCACGCGCACGCAGCCGGAGTCATCGCTGCGGATCCGCTGCCAGTGCGCGGCAAAGGCCTCGGCGTCGCGGCCGGTCGACGCCGCCATGCGCTGTGCGTCCGGGTCGCGCTGGTGCTCGAACAGCACCGGCACGTCGGCGTCGACGACGGGCCGCAGCGCCACGCGGGCGGCGGCCGCATCGTGGCGCGCTGAAGAACCGGGCACCGCTACGGCGATGCGAATTCCACGGCGTGGCCACGGACCGTCGCCGCTTCCAGCGTGCCGAAGGTCAGCGACAGCGGCTCCACCGACGGGAACATCAGGTCGCACGGCGAGATGTCGTTGCGATCCGCGTCCTCGGGACTGATGCCCTCGACGCAGTTGCCGTAGTGGTGATGCGCGCCCATCAGGTGGCCGATCTCGTGGGCGATGGTCTCCGGGCCCTGGTCCACGCTCAGCAGGAAGCCGCCGACGTCGAACGGCGCCTCCGGACCGACCGTGGCCACGAGGAAGGCGTTGTACGGCGCGCGGATGCCGCCGATGCAGTCGGCCTGCCCGAGCACGGTGCCGGCGCCGCCAGTGGCGGCCTGCATCTCCTTGGTCGTCATGGTCACCTGGACGTCGGCGCCGTCGAGCGGCTTGTTGCCGGCGAAGGACTTCGACTCGTCGATCATCTCGTTGGAGACGCTCGAGTGGATCGTGACCGGATGCACGCCCTTCAGCGTGAGGTCGATGTTGAGCGGCGCGTAGGCGGTCTTCGCGATGGCCATGATGTCGCGCGCCAGCTGCTCGTCGATGCCGTCGAGCAGCACCGACACCGACAGCTCGACCGTCTGGCCATCATCGGTAACGCCGGGGATGCCGAGGTACTCGGGGTAGTTCTCGCCCGACAGCGCGCCGGCGTCGCACGCGACTTCCTTGTCCACCGGCGTGTCCGACTGCGCGGCCACGCCGTGGTAGCCCGAATCCAGCGACACGGTGTAGGGCTGCACGCGCACTTCGTACCAGGCGGAGCCGTTGGTGGGGAACACGGTGGACTCGTTGCTGCCCGAGCTCGCCGAGCCGGCGACCAGGTTGTCCTGGTCGTCGTAGACGTAGAGGTCGTAGTCGTCGCCTTCGAAGCCCTCGGCGGCACGGATCGCCACGGCCACCGTGGTCACGCCCGCGGGCGGCGTGATGCGGTGGTAGTCGCATACCGGCGTGCCGGCGGTCTGCGCCGGGCACGCGCGCAGCGGCGCCTCCGTGACCAGCGCGTTGGATGCGGTGAACGGGCCGCCGTTCCATTCCTCGGCGTAGTGCCCCGGGGCAGTGGCAGCGCCGGTGGAGTCCAGGCCCGTGTCGGTGCTGGAGCCGCAGGCGCTCACGAGCACGGCCGTGGCAAGCAGAGTGACGATACGCATGTCGATTCCCCGAAGATGGTGGTCGCCGCGTGCATGCGGCGGCGTTGCAGGGGTGCCACCCTACAGCGGGCCAGGTGCGCGGCAAACCCCCGGACAACGTCCGATGCATGCGCGGGTTGACGCATCTCGGTAGCGCCGCTGGCGGCGGCGCGCGGGATCGCCAACACTTGCAGCGTTTTCCGACCCGGGGAGCGTCATGCCGCCCTTCGACTCGCCCTCCAGCACCGTCGCCGCGAAGCTGTTGCCCAGGCTCCACCTGCCTGCGCCAGGCCTGCGCGGGCCCTGGAGCGCGCGCTCGCCGGTGGATGGCGCGGTGCTGGCGCAGCTCTCGCCCCTCGACCGGGCCGCGGCGCAGCGCATGCTCAGGCAGGCCGTGCATGCAGCGCAGGCCTGGCGCGACGAGCCCGCCCCACGGCGCGGCGAGCTGGTGCGGCGCTTTGCCGCGGAGCTGCGCGCACACCAGGACGCGCTCGGCACCTTGGTGAGCCTCGAGTCCGGCAAGATCGCCAGCGAAGGCCGGGGCGAAGTGCAGGAGATGATCGACATCTGCGACTTCGCGGTAGGCCTGTCGCGCCAGCTCTACGGACTGACGCTGCCGAGCGAGCGGCCCGAGCACCGGCTGCAGGAGGTCTGGCATCCGCTCGGCGTCGTCGGCATCGTCACGGCGTTCAATTTTCCGGTCGCGGTGTGGGCCTGGAATGCCGCGCTCGCACTGGTCTGCGGCAATGCCTGTGTCTGGAAGCCGTCGGAGAAGACGCCGCTGTGCGCGCTCGCGGTGCAGGCGCTGTTCGACCGCGCCTGCGCGGCGCACGTCGCGGCCGGCCACGCGGTGCCGGCCGGCCTGTCCAGCGTGCTGCCCGGCGGGCGCGAGCTGTCCGAGCTGCTCGCCGACGCACCCGAGGTGCCCCTGGTGTCCGCCACCGGCTCCACCGCGATGGGCCGTGCGCTGGCGCCGCGGCTGGCCGCGCGCTTCGCCCGCGCCCTCCTGGAGCTCGGGGGCAACAACGCGGCGATCGTGTGTCCCTCGGCCGACATGGAGCTCACCACGCGCGCCGTTGCGTTTGCCGCGATGGGCACGGCGGGGCAACGCTGCACCTCGCTGCGCCGGCTGTTCGTGCACGAGTCGGTTTACGACTCGCTGGTGCCGCGCCTGCGCCGCGCCTTCGCCAGCGCGCGCATCGGGCATCCGCTCGATCCGGGCACGCTGGTCGGGCCGCTGATCGACGCCGCCGCTTTTGCCGCCGCGCAGCGCGCACTCGACGAGGCTCGCGACGCCGGCGGGCGCGTCCACGGCGGCGAGCGCGTCGCGGAGGAGCTGGGTGCGGACGCGTTCTACCTCCGCCCGGCGCTGGTCGAAATGCCGGCGCAGCACGGGCCAATGCTGCGCGAGACCTTCGCGCCGATCCTGTACGTGGTGCGCTACAGGGAGCTCGGGCAGGCCATCGGCCTAAACAACGCCGTGCCGCAAGGCCTGTCGTCCTCGATCTTCACCAACGACCTGCGCGAAGCCGAGCGCTTCCTGTCCGCGGCCGGCTCCGACTGCGGCATCGCCAACGTCAACGTCGGGCCCTCCGGCGCGGAGATCGGCGGCGCCTTCGGCGGCGAGAAGGAGAGCGGCGGCGGGCGCGAAGCCGGCTCGGACGCGTGGAAGGCCTACATGCGCCGGGCCACGCACACCATCAATCGCGGCTCGCAGCTGCCGCTGGCGCAGGGCGTGCGCTTCGAGCTGGAGTAGCGCTAGAGCGCGACGCGCCTCAGGTCCGCCAGCAGCTTGCCCAGCACGACGATGAAGCGCGCCGCGTAGGCGCCATCGATCACGCGGTGGTCATAGGACAGCGACAGCGGGCACAGCAGTCTCGGCGCGAACGTCTTGCCATCCCACACCGGCTTCATCTGGGCGCGCGAGACGCCGAGGATCGCCACTTCGGGCGCGTTGACGATCGGCGTGAAGAAGCCGCCGCCGATGCCGCCGAGCGAGGACACCGAGAAGCAGCCGCCCTTCATCTCGTCGGCCTTGAGCTTGCCGTCGCGGGCCTTCTTGGCCAGTTCGCCGCACTCGTTCGCCAGCTGCACGATGCCCTTGCCCCAGACGTCGCGCACCACGGGCACCACCAGGCCATTCGGCGTGTCGGCGGCGAAGCCGAGATGGCAGTACTGCTTCATCACCAGGCTCTCGCCGTCCGGCGCGAGCGAGGAATTGAATTCGGGGAACTGCTTCAGCGCGACGCTCACCGCCTTCAGGATGAAGGGCAGCAGCGTCAGCTTGGTGCCGGTCTCCTCGGACTGCGCCTTGCGGAAGGCTTCCAGCTCCGTGATGTCCGCCTCGTCGTGCTGCGTCACGTGCGGCACGTTGAGCCAGGCGCGATGCAGGTGCTGTGCCGAAATCTTCCGGATGCGCGCGAGCGGCTTGCTCTCGACCGGGCCGTACAGCGAAAAGTCCTGCGGCGGAATGGAAGGAATGCCACTCCCCGCGTCGCGCCTGCCGCTGCCCAGGCTTTGCTTCACGAAGCCCTTGACGTCGTCTTCGATGATGCGGCCCTTGGGCCCGCTGCCCTTGACCTGCGTCAGCTCCACGCCGAACTCGCGCGCGACGCGACGCACCATCGGCGAGGCGTGTGGAATGTCCTTGCCGGCCTGCACGGTCCACGGCGGCACGCCGGGCTCCGGCGCGGAAGACGCGGGCGCCGGATCGGCGGGGCGCGCATGCGTCGGCGCCGGCGGCGGACGCTGCTCTTCCTTCGGACCGATGTCGGGCTTCGGCTGGCCGCCGGGGCCCGGTGCGCCCGCAGCCGGTGCGGACGTGTCGGGAGCTGGCCGCTTGCCACTGCCCTCCGCCCTGGCAGCGCCCTCGGCGCCCGCGGTCTCCAGCGCCAGGATCACGGTTCCTTCCGACACGCGGTCACCGGTCTTCACGCGGATCCCGCGCACCACGCCGGCCTCCGGCGCAGGGACCTCCATCGTCGCTTTCTCGGATTCGAGCGTGATCAGCGCGGCGTCCTTCTCGACGCGGTCGCCGTCCTTCACCAGCACCTCGATGACCGGCACGTCCTTGTAGTCGCCGATGGCGGGGACCTTCACGTCCGTGCGGCTCATGCGCGCCAGCCCTGGCGCAGCACGCGGAACAGGTTCCAGGCGCAGGCACCGCACACCACCAGCGCGCCGAGCGCCGCGAAGTAGTACAGCGCCGCGCGCTCGACGCGCAGCAGGCCGAACGATTGCGTCAGCAGCCAGCCGCCGAAGCCGAGTCCCGCCACCATGAAGATGCCGGTCGCGATGCGGTCCCCGAGCGGAGCGACGCGCTCGTAGCGCAGCGCGAGACTGGAGAAGCGGCCGGTCACCGTGCGATCGGGCTCGGTCGGCAAGGGCCGGCGCGACGTACGCGGCGCAAGCAGCGGCGGGCTCACACCGTCACCGGGTTCGGCTTGTCGGCGCGGATCCCGAAGATCTTCATGGCCTGCGCCACCTTCTCCGCCGGCAGCGCGCCGCCGTCGGCAAGCGCCTTCAGCGCGCGCACGGCGATCCAGCGCCGGTCCACTTCGAAGAAGTCGCGCAGCGCAGGCCGGTTGTCGCTGCGCCCGTAGCCGTCGGTGCCGAGCGTGGCGTAGGCCATCGGCACGAACGGCCGGATCTGCTCGGTGTACGCGCGCACCCAGTCGGTGCTGGCGATCGCCGGGCCCTTGCGGCCGTCGAGGCACTGCGTGACGTAGCTCTTGCGCGGCTTGCGGTCGGGATGCAGCACGTTCCAGCGCTCGCAGTCCTGGCCGTCGCGGGCAAGCTCGGTGAAGGAGGTCGCGCTCCACACGTCCGAGGTCACGCCGAACTCCTCGCGCAGCAGCTCCGCGGCCGCGATCACCTCGCGCAGGATCGAGCCCGAGCCGAGCAGCTGCACGTGCAGCTTGCCCGGCTTTTTCTCCTCGCCGAGCAGGTACATCCCGCGGACGATGCCGTCCTCGACGCCCTTCGGCATCGCCGGGTGCACGTGGTTTTCGTTGTAGACGGTGACGTAATAGAAGACGTCCTTGTGCTCGCCGTACATCTCCTGCAGGCCGCGCGTCAGGATCACCGCGAGCTCATAGGCGAAGGCCGGATCGTAGCTGCGGCAGTTCGGCACCACCGAGCTGAACACGTGCGAGTGGCCGTCCTCGTGCTGCAGGCCCTCGCCGTTGAGCGTGGTGCGGCCGGCGGTGGCGCCGACCAGGAAGCCGCGCGCCCGCATGTCGCCGGCGGCCCAGCACAGGTCGGCGACGCGCTGGAAGCCGAACATCGAGTAAAAGATGAAGTACGGCAGCATCGCCACGCCGTGGTTGCTGTAGCTGGTGGCGGCGGCGATCCAGGAGCTCATCGACCCGGCCTCGGTGATGCCTTCCTCCAGGATCTGCCCGCGGATGTCCTCCTTGTAGAAGGCCAGCGCCTCGGCATCCTCGGGCTTGTACTTCTGGCCCACGATGGAATAGATGCCGAGCGAGCGGAACATGCCTTCCATGCCGAAGGTACGCGCCTCGTCCGGCACGATCGGCACCACGCGCGAGCCGACCTGCTTGTCGCGCGTCAGCGCCTGCAGGTACTGCACGAATGCCATGGTGGTGCTGATCTCGCGCTCGCCGGTGGACTCGAGCAGGCGGCTGAACGCGCCGAGCTCCGGCAGCTGCAGCTTTTCCTTCGGCGAGCTGCGCGACGGCAGGAAGCCGCCGAGCTCCTCGCGCCGCTTCTTCAGGTACTGGATCTCCGGCGAATCCTCGGGCGGCTTGTAGAACGGCGTCTGCGCGATCTGGTCGTCGGAGATCGGCAGCGAGAAGCGGTCGCGGAACGCGCGCAGCTCCTCCTCGCCCATCTTCTTCTGCTGGTGCGTGATGTTCTGGCCTTCCCCGGCCTCGCCCATGCCGTAGCCCTTCACGGTCTTGGCGAGTATCACGGTCGGCCGGCCGTTCGGGCGGTTCACCGCCTCCCAGTACGCCGCGTACAGCTTGTGCGGATCGTGGCCGCCGCGGTTGAGCCGCGCGATGTCCTCGTCGGTCATCGTCTCGACCAGCTTCTTCAGCTCGGGATGCTTGCCGAAGAAATTCTCGCGCGTGTACGCGCCGCCCTTGGCCTTGAAGTTCTGGTACTCGCCGTCCACCGTCTCGTTGAAGGTCTGGATCAGCGCGCCGGTCTTGTCCTGCGCGATCAGCGGATCCCAGGCGCTGCCCCAGATCACCTTCAGCACGTTCCAGCCGGCGCCGCGGAACACGCCCTCGAGCTCCTGGATCACCTTGCCGTTGCCGCGCACCGGGCCGTCGAGCCGCTGCAGGTTGCAGTTGACGACGAAGATCAGGTTGTCGAGCTGCTCGCGCTCGGCGATGTCGATCGCGCCCAGCGACTCGGGCTCGTCCATCTCGCCGTCGCCGCAGAAGCACCAGACCTTGCGGCCGGTCATGTCCTGGATGCCGCGGTTGTGCAGGTACTTCATGAAGCGCGCCTGGTAGATCGCCATGATCGCGCCCAGGCCCATCGACACGTTCGCGAACTGCCAGAAATCCGGCATCAGCCAGGCGTGGGGATAGGACGACAGGCCGCCGCCCCCGGCCTCCATGCGGAATTTCTTCAGCCGCTCCTCGTCGATGCGGCCTTCGAGGTAGGCGCGGGCGTAGATGCCCGGCGTGCAGTGACCCTGGATGTACAGCAGGTCGGCGCCCTGCGCGTGCTGCGGACCCTTGAAGAAATGGTTGAAGCCGACGTCGTAGAGCGTGGCGGCGGAGGCGAAGGTCGCGATGTGCCCGCCGATGCCGGAGTGCTCGCGGTTGCTGTTGACGACCATCGCCATGGCGTTCCAGCGGATGATCGAGCGGATCTTCCATTCCAGCGCATGGTCGCCGGGCGAGCGCTGCTCGAGGTGTGGCGGAATGCTGTTGACGTAGGCGGTGGTCGGATTGAAGGGCAGGAAGGTCCCGGTGCGCCGCGCCTTTTCCACCAGCGCTTCCAGCAGGTGATGGGCGCGCTCCGGGCCTTCGCGCTCGAGCACCGCCTCCAGTGCGTCGAGCCACTCGCGCGTTTCCTGCGGATCCGGGTCGCGATGCTCCGGAACCTCGCGCTCCTCTGCCGTCATGCGCCTCTCCACGTCGCGCCGCCGGGTTTATGCGGCGCGGGTTCGTTGGACCGGCATGGTAAACGGAAATTGCCGCCCGGCACCGCAAGAGTCTCCTAAAGAGACTGACTAGGCGCGCAGCATCCGGTCGATGAAGTCCTGCCACACCGCGTCCGGCACCCAGATGCGATGGAGCGCCATCTCCGCCTCGGGGACCGGCACGCGCAGTTTCTTCACGCGGTACAGGAACATGAAGGCGCTGACCCGCTTGTTCGCCGCGCAATGGACGAACACGCGCTTGCCCTCGTGCCGGTCGAGCACGGCAAAGAACTGCTGCAGGTCCTGCTGCGTCGGCGCGCCGAAATCCACCGGGATGTGCGCGTACGCCAGGCCCAGCCCGGTGACGAGGGTGCGCTCCTCCGGCAGGGCGTCCGTGGAATCGGGGCGGGCGAGATTGACCACGGCCTGGTAGCCATCGGCCTTGATCAGCTCGAACTGCTCCGCCGCCGGTTGCCCCGCCGTGCCGAAGCGCTCGCCCAGCGGCAGGAAATTCGGGATGACCTGCAGCGGATGCAGCAGCTGCGGCTCGGCCTCGATGCCGCGGCCCCGAAGCCAGTCGCGCACGGCCATGCCGGTGCCAGTCGGCCAGGGCCGCACTTTCTCGGGCGGCACGCGCTTGTATTCGGCGAGCTCGGCGCCGAGCCGGATCTCGCCTTGCGCGAGCACGTGCCAGGCCAGGATCACCTGGTTCATCTGCCGGAACGAGTAGTGGCCGATGAAGCTCGGCGTGTGCGCCTTCAGCCCGAGCTCTTCCTCCACCTCGCGGATCAGGCCTTCCACCGGCTCCTCGTCGCGCTCCAGAAAGCCCGTGACCAGACCGAACATCTTGGGCGGCCAGTTGGCGTTGCGCGCGAGCACCACCGCGCCTTCGTGCTCCACGATCGCCGCCACCACCGGCACCGGGTTGTCCCAGTGCACGAAGCCGCAGCTCGCATCCGGGCAGCGCATGCGCGTGCGGTTGCCGTCGCCGGCGTCCTCGTAGGGCTGGAGCGGCTGCGCGCAGCGCGGGCAATAGCGGAACGGCCGCATCAGCCGGGCCCGGGAATTCGCGAAGGAGAGGTCATGCGCGCCGCCGCCGCAGGAGCACCGCACCATACAGGACGAGATTCAGCGCCACCAGCAGCGCCGCAAACATCAGTCCACCCGGTAGTGGAGCGCCCACGCCTGCTTCTGCGGACGCGTCAGCTGCTTCAGGGCGTACTCGGCCTTCAGTGCGGCGCTGCGGGATGCACAGCGCCGCATCGCCAGCAGCTTCTGCGCGCCGAACGCGCGCGTGAACTTGGCGCCCTTGCCCGCCGCGTGCTGCGCGAAGCGGGCGCGGGGCTTCCTGGCGATGCCGCAATAAAGGCGGCCCCCGCGGCACTCCACCAGGTAGAGCCACCAGCGTTCCGGCGGCTTCGCCCTCGCGCGGCTCATTTCCCGATGCAGAACTGGGAAAAAATCCGCCCGAGCAGGTCGTCGCTGCTCACCTGCCCCGTGATCTCGCCCACCGACTGCTGGGCCAGCCGCAGCTCCTCGGCCGCCAGCTCAGGGGTGGCGCCTTCGAGAATGCGCTGACGCGCGTCGCGCACGAAGGCCAGGGCGCGGCTCAGAGCCTCGACGTGACGCGTGCGTGCCGAGAACAGGCTTTCGCTGCCGGCAAGCCCGGCGACGCGCAGGATCTCCGCGCGCAGCAGGTCCAGGCCGAGCCCGTCGCGCGCGCCGATCCGCAGCTCGACGCGGCCCTCGGCTTCGACGCGCGCCGGCGGCGTGCGGGTCAGGTCGCACTTGTTGCGGAGGGTGACGACTTCCGGCCCGCACGGCAGCCGCTCGAGCAGCTCGCGGTCGGCGGGCGTCACGCCTTCACGGTCGTCCACCAGGAACAGCACCAGCTCCGCGCGCTCCAGTGCCTGCCACGCGCGCTCGATGCCGATGCGCTCGACCGGGTCGCTGCTGGTGCGCAGGCCCGCGGTGTCGACGAGCGTGACGGGCAAGCCGTCCACGGCGACCGCCTCGCGCAGCACGTCGCGCGTGGTGCCGGGGACGTCGGTGACGATGGCCGCGTCGCTGCCGGCAAGTGCGTTCAGCAGCGTGGACTTGCCGGCATTGGGCCGTCCGGCGAGCGCCACGGTCAGTCCCTCCTGCAGCCGGCGACCCTGCGCGGACTCGCGCAGCAGCGCCTGCAGGGATTCGTGCACGGACTCGAGCCGCGCGCGCAGCGCGTCGTCGGCGAGCCAGTCGACGTCCTCGTCTGAGAAATCCAGCGCGCCTTCGACGTACGTGCGCAACTGCAGCAGCTCCTCGGCCAGCGCGTTGACGCGGCGCGACAGCTCTCCTTCCAGCGAGCGTCGGGCGGCGCGCGCGGCGGCCCCGGTGGAGGCCGCGATCAGGTCCGCCACCGCTTCCGCCTGCGCCAGGTCCATGCGGCCGTTCAGGAAGGCGCGCTCGGAGAACTCGCCCGGGCGCGCGCTGCGCGCGCCGTGGGCGATCGCGGCGCGCACCAGCAGGTCGAGCACCACCGGCGCACCGTGCGCCTGCAGCTCGACCACGTCCTCGCCGGTGAAGGAGGCGGGCCCGGGGAAGGCCAGCACCAGGCCGCGGTCCAGCACCTGGCCTTGCGCGTCGCGCAGCTCGCGCAGCCGTGCTTCGCGTGGGGGCGGCAGGGCGCCGGCGATGCGCGCGGCGATGGTGAACGCGGCCGAACCGGACAGGCGCACGACGCCGACGCCGCCGCGTCCGGGCGCGCTGGCGATGGCGACGATGGTGTCGTTGGCGGCGTCCGCGCTCACGCGCGGGAGTCTAGCGGCGAATGCCGCGACCGCTATGCGGTGGGAGGTGCTTCGACCGGCTCAGCGCGAACGGATTAGCCGCCTCAGCGCGCGAGGCGCGAGAGCGATCCCGACGAGTTCGAGACCAGTGCGCTGACGTCCATCACCTGCGGGCGGGCGTCGAGCGGTGCGGAGACGAAGCCGACCAGCTCGCCCTGCGGGTTGATCAACGCCAGTGCCGGATCCGTGGACTCCCAGATCTGGCCGGCATCGCGCAGCGCGCCCTGCAGGCGCTCGACCTCGGTCGCGCGGCCGGTCAGGCCGGTGATGCCCGTGTTGAAGCTGCCGACGTAATCCTTCAGCTCGGCGGGCGAGTCGAGCCCGTGCGCGTTGGTGACCAGCACCAGCTGCGGGGCTTCTCCGCCCAGGCGCTTCTGCAGCGCGTCCATGAAGCGCAGCGCCTTCGGGCACACCACGGCGCACTGGGTGCGGCCGTTGTAGAGCACCGTCCAATGCCCGGACAGCGAGGCGCGCGTGAAGGTGCGCCCGGCCTGGTCGGTCAGCTTGAAGTCGGGCAGCGCGCGCGGCTGCACCAGCAGGTGGGCAGTGTCGGCTGCATGCGCGGTGGCAATGGACAGCAGGACGGCCGCGGCGGTGGCCACGGCGGGAAGGAAGCGGCGCATCTGTCTCTCTCCAAATCTTTTGAATCTTTTATGACGCTGGCGATACAACGCCGGGGCCTCTCTATGGAGGACAGCCGGCTGCCGGCGTGGAGCTTAGAACAAGTCGGCCGGGTCCACGTCTACCGACCATCGGACCGCGCGGGCGCTGGGCAGGGCGTCCAGGCCGGGCACCGCGGCCGACAGCGTGCGCTGCAGCAACGACCGCGAGGCCGAGCGCAGCAGCAGCTGGGCCCGGAAGCGCCCGCCCAGGCGTTCCATGGGGGCCGGCACCGGACCCAGGGCCGAGAACCCCTGCGCTCCGGGCAGGGCGCGGCGCGCGTCGGCGAGGAAGGCCTGCGCCTGCGCCGCGGAGGGGGCGTCCGCGCGCAGCAGCGCGAGGTGCCCGAAAGGCGGCAACCCCAGCGTTCGGCGCTGCGCCAGCAACGTGTCGCAGAAGGCGCCGTAGCCCGCGCGCAGCAATTCGTGCAGGGCGGGGTGCTGCGGCTCATGGGTCTGCAGCAGCACCTCGCCGGGCTGCGTGCCGCGGCCGGCGCGACCCGAGACCTGCGTCACCAGTTGCCCCATCCGCTCGAGCGCGCGGAAGTCGGCGCCGTAGAGGGCCTGGTCCACGTTGAGGATGCCGACCAGCGACAGCCCCGCGAAATCGTGTCCCTTGGCCAGCATCTGCGTGCCGACCAGCACGTGCACGTCGCCGCTGCGGATGTCGTCGAGCAGCCGCTCCAGCTCGCCGCGCCGGCGGATGCGATCGGAATCGAAGCGCTCGATGCGCTTTCCCGGAAACTCGGCATGCAGCGCCTCCTCGATGCGCTCGGTGCCCTGGCCGACCGGCACCAGCACGCCGGATGCGCAGGCGCCGCACTTCACCGGCACCGGCGCCTGCGCGGCGCAGTGATGGCAGACCATGCGCGCGCGGGCCCGGTGCAGCGTCATCCGCGCATCGCAGTTCGGGCACGGCATCTGCCAGCCGCAGTCGTGGCACAGCAGCACCGGCGCGAAGCCGCGGCGGTTGATGAACAGCAGCGCCTGTCCGCCGGCGCCGAGGTGCCTGCCGATCGCCTGCAGCAGCGGCGCCGACAGCCCTTCCTTAAGGCGCTGGCCGCGCAGGTCGAGCAGCCGGATCGCCGGCGGCGCAATCGTGTGCACGCGGCGCGTCAGGCGGACGTGCCGGTACCGCTGCGCCTGCACGTTGGCCAGCGTCTCCAGCGACGGCGTCGCGCTGCCCAGGATCACCGGCACGCCGAGCCGCCGTGCGCGCATCACGGCGACGTCGCGCGCGGAGTAGCGCAAGCCCTCCTGCTGCTTGAACGAGGTGTCGTGCTCCTCGTCCACCACCACCAGTCCCAGCCGCGCGAACGGCACGAACACCGCCGACCGCGTGCCGACCACCACCGCGCAGCGCCCGGCGCGGGCGCGCAGCCAGGCCTGTGCCCGCTCGCCTTCGGCCATGGCGGAGTGGTAGCGCTCGACCCGGGCACCGAAGCGTTGCGCGAAGCGGCCCGCGAGCTGCGGCGTCAGCCCGATCTCCGGCGCCAGCACCAGCACCTGGCCGCCGGCGGCGACGACGTCGGCGGCGCGCTGCAGGTAGAGCTCCGTCTTGCCGCTGCCGGTGACGCCATCGAGCACGTCCACCTGGAATCCGTCGCCCTTGCGCAGCTGGGCCAGCGCGTCCGCCTGCTCCGGCGTCAGCGATGGGGCCGATGCCGGATCGGCGGCTGCGACCGGCGCGTCTTCCAGCTCCGTGCGCTCGACCCAACCGCGCGCCATCGCAATGCGGGCGGTGGCGGCCAGGGCTTCCGGCAGTTCCTCGGCGGGGCCCGCGGCCAGGCGCTCGATCAGTGCCCGCTGCGCGCGCGCCCGGGGCGGGATCTGAGCCAGCGCGGCGGCGCCGGCCGGGGTGAGTTGCCAGGCGCGTCGCGTCGCAAGAGCCGCCGGTGCGCCGCCGCGCAGCGGACCGGGCAGGCAGGTGGCGACGCTCTCGCCGACCGGGTGCTGGTAATACGCCGCGCACCAGCGCGCCAGCTCGAGCACCTCCGCGGTCAGCAGCGGCGCGTCGTCCAGCAACTGCGCGAGTGGCCGCAACCGCCGCTCCGCCAGCGGCACCTCACGCGGTTCCTCGAGCACGACTCCCACCGCGCTGCGCCGTCCGAAAGGCACCTGCACGCGCATGCCGGGACGGGGCGCCCAGCCTGCCGGCACCTCGTAGTCGAAGGCGGTGTAGAGGGGTGCGGGCACCGCGACGGCCACGGCGCGCGCGGTCCCGGACGCACTCATTTTTCCCCCTGCTTTCCCAGTGTGGATAACTCTGGGGAAAACGATTTTCGGTCCCCGTGCCGCACCCCTGCCTCGAGGGTGCATTCACCATCCTGCAAAGGAGTTCCGTTCGAATTCAGCAAAAAATCAGCAACTTGGCGCATCTTTTCGATCAAAGCCGAACATTTCGCGCGCGCGCCGCGAGGCTGTAGGCATCTTGTCTACTGTGAATAAGGAGCCGCCCGTCAACGCGCCGTTTCGACTCCGCGTTGGCCTTCTATCGCGTACCGGAGGCGTCATGGCGGCAGTAGCAATGCACCACTGTCTGAGGCAGGCCGCCGCGCGCACTGTGGGGTCCAGACCTTATCACGGCCTCTGGCGCGAACCGCGCATCCGCGCGACACGCCCGGCCCGTCGGGGGACACGGGGCATGCCCCAGTTGATCGCGAGTCGGCAGATGCAAACGGCGGTGCCGGCGGATCCGCCGGCCACGCTCGAATTGTTCCTCGCGGGCATCGAGCGGCGCGCGCTGCGCATGGCCGAGATCGCCACGCGTGACCGCGACGAGGCGCTCGACATCGTGCAGGACGCGATGATGAATCTCGCCCGGCATTACGCGCGGCGCCCGGCCGGCGAGTGGCCGCCGCTGTTCTACCGGATCCTCGACAACCGCATCCGCGACTGGCAGCGCCGCCAGAGCGTGAAGCACCGCATCTTCTTCTGGAACGACCGGCCGCTCGACGACGAGGAGCGCGACGACCTGGTGGAGCGTCAGCCCGACCCGGCGCCGCCGGTGGAGGGCCGCCTGGCCCAGCAGCAGGCGATGGACAAGCTCGAGCACGCGCTGGCGCAGCTGCCCGGCCGCCAGCGCGAAGCCTTCATGCTGCGCATCTGGGAAGGATTGAATGTCGAACAGACGGCGCGCGCCATGGGATGCTCGGGCGGCAGCGTCAAGACCCACCTGTCGCGCGCGCTCGCCGCGCTGCGGCTGCGACTGAAGGGAACCTGGCCATGAACGACCTGGATCTGGAGCGCGAAACGGAGCTGTGGTTCGGCCGCGCGGGAGAAGCCCTGCGCGAGAGCGAGCAGCAGCTGGACGCGGTGACGCTGATGCGCCTGCGCGCCATCCGCGCGCGCGCCCTGGCGGAAGCGCGTCCGGTGGCGGCGCGCCACGCCGCGAACTGGGCGGTGCCGCTCGCGGCCGCCGCCGGCCTTGCGACCTGGGCGCTGCTGCCGCGCCTGATGGTGGCGCCGGGTCCCGTTGCCGGGCCCGCCGAAGTGGCGTCCGTCGATGCGCTCGACCTGATGACCGACGAGCACGGGCCGGACTTCTACAGGGACCTCGAGTTCTACGCCTGGCTGCAGGCGCGGGGCGAGCATGCTTGAAGCATGGCTGCTGGCAGCCGTGGCGAGCGCCGCTCCTGCGGCGGCGCCGGCGCCGCCGCCGCTGGAACTGCTGGAGTTCGTCGGCGAATGGTCGCCACAGGAACAGCAGCTGATCGACACGGCCGCCCGCGCGCAGCAGGCGCAGCGGCCCCGGGGAAACAACGATGGACATGCCAATGACGACGCATCGAATCCGCCGCGCTAGCGCGGGCACCGCGGCACTGCTCGCGCTGCTCGGCGCCACGCTGGCGCACGCGGCCGGCCTCGAGTGGGGCCAGCTGTCGGCACCGCAGCAGGCGCTGCTCGCCGGCGTGCAGCAGCAGTGGGCCACGCTCCCGGCCGACCGCCAGGAGCGCCTGGCGCTCGGCGCGCAGCGCTGGCTGCAGATGAGCCCGGAGCAGCAGCTCCAGGCCCGCGACCGCCTCGCGCTGTGGCAGGGCCTGTCGCCCGACCAGCGCGCCGGCGTGCTGGCCGAGCGCGCGCGCTTCCGCGCGTTGCCGCCGGACCAGCAGAAGGCGCTGCAGCAGCAGCACGACAACTTCAGCCAGATGCCGGCCGACGAGCAGCAGCGTCTGCGCGACGAATTCGCCAGGAAATCCGGCCAGGGTTCCGCGCCGGGCTCTCTCGACGAGTGCCTGAAGCGCAAGTCCGCGGGCGAGAGCCTCAGTTGCAGCAAGCTGGCGCAGCCGGTGGACGGCAACGGCGGTGCGGTGACCCGGAAGAAGAAGCTCCTGCCGAGCCTGCTCAAGCCCTGATCGGCCGCGCCCCCGCGATGGCGGGGACCGGCGCTATCCGCGCGGCGCCTGTTCCTTGCCGCGCTGTACCCACCCGACTGCCGCGATCCATCCCGGCGACAAGGCCAGCGACAGCGCGATCACCGCGACCACGAGCTGGTACGTGACGTCGGAGATCATCGACTCGCGCGCGCCCGCCGCCGCCAGCACGAAGCTGAATTCGCCGACCTGCGCCAGGTGCGCGCCCGCGAACAGGCTGTAGCGCCAGCCGTCCCCCAGCATCCGGAAGATCACCGCGTTCACCCCGGTGTTGCAGAGAAACACGCCGAGCGTGACGACGCCGACCAGCAGCCAGTTCTCGCGCACGAACGGCACGCTCACCAGCAGCCCGACCGAGACGAAGAACAGCGCCACGAACACGGTGCGGAACGGCTCGAGCCGGTGATGCACCCAGTTGGTCTCGCGGGCGACGCCGATCAGCATGCCGGCCAGGAATGCCCCGAGCGCCGACGACAGCCGGAAATACGCGAACAGCAGCGCGAAGCCGAGGCACAGCCCGAAGGCGACGAAGACCTGCAGCTCGCGGTCGGCGCGCAGGCGGCGCGCCCACGGCAGCTTCACCACGCCGCCGAGCGTCATCCAGGCGAGCAGCCCGAGCGCGAGCAGGGCGCCGATCCCCTGCAGCGCGAGCTCGCCCGGATGGGGACGTCCGCCGGCGATCCAGTTGACCACCAGCAGCATCGGCACCAGCAGCACGTCCTGCGCAATGAGGATGCCGAGCGCATCCCGGCCGAGGCGTGACTGCATCTGGCCGGTGTCGCGCAGGTAGTTCAGCACCACCGCGGTGCTCGACAGGCTGATGACGAACGCCATCAGCACCGCCCGCGCCGGCGGCCAGCCGAGCCACCACGCCAGCAGCGACATCAGCAGCAGGCTGCCGGCGATCTGCACGACGATGCCGAGCAGCGTGACGCGCCAGCGCTGCAGCAGCCGGCGCGGCGACGTTTCCATGCCGACGAAGAACAGCAGCAGCATCACGCCCAGGTCGCCCATGCGCACCACGAGCTGGTACTCGTGGAAGAAGTCGAAGCCGCTCGGGCCGAGCAGCAGCCCCGCCACGATGTAGCCGACGACGCTCGGCTGCCGCAGCAGCCGCATGACCAGCGCCATGGCCAGCATCACCAGCAGCGCGCCGACGAGCTGCAGCATCAGCGGATCGAAGTGCATGGCGCATTGTCGGCGTGCGGGCGGGATCGTGTCATCCTGAGTGCAGCGAAGGCGGTGCGCCGCATGACAGGACGACGCGAGAGGGAGGTCTGCATGCAGCGCCTGGGAACGCTCGTGGCCGCGGCGCTGCTCGGTGCCTGCTCGCCGTCGTCGCCCACGCCCGCCGACGGCCCCGGCGTGGATGCGCAGCAGAAGCAGATCACGATCGGCACGCTCAACGACGAGAGCGGCCCGGCCGCGGTAATCGGGCGGCCGTGGGCACTGGGCAAGCGGATCCTGGCGCGGCAGATCAACGAGGGTGGCTCCGGCCTGCTGCCCGACGGCTGGCGCGTGACGCTGCTGGAGCGCGATCACGGCTACGACACGCAGCGGGCGCTGCAGGGCTTCGACGAGCTGCGCGGCCGCGTGCTGTTTTTCGGCACCAGCTTCGGCACCCCGCAGACGCTGGCGCTGGCGCCGCGGCTCGCTCGCGACCGGCTGGTCGCGTTCCCGGCCTCGCTGTGCACGCGCATGCAGGAATCGGAATACACGCCGCCGCTGGGACCCACCTACCGCGTCGAGACGCTGCGCGGCATCGAGTGGGCGGTGCAGCAGTCCCGGGCCGCCAAGGTGCGGCTCGGCGTGGTGTGGCAGGACGACGACTACGGCCGCGACGCGCTCGCCGCGGCCCAGGCCGCGGCGAAGCGGCTCGGACTCGTCGAGCCGGTCGCGCGCAGCTACGACATCGGCCAGCCCGACTACACGGCGGTGGTGGCGGCGCTGAAGCGCGCCGGCGTCACGCACGTGGTCCTCGCCACCGTGCCCAACGCGACCGGCCCGATCCTCGGGATCGCCGCGCAGCTGGATTTCCATCCGCTGTGGCTGGGCAACTCGCCGTCGTGGCTCGATCGCTTCTTCGACCCGAAGGTGGTGCCCCCGCAGCTGTTCGGGACGTACTACTGGCTGTCGGGCACCGCGTACTGGGGCGAGAACGTGCCGTTCATGCGCGGCTTTCTCGCCGCCTACGAGAAGTTCGGCCGCGAGGCCGCCGCGCCCGACTTCTACATCCTGGCCTCGTACGCGCAGGGCCTGCTGGAAATGGAAGTCGCGCGGCGCATGATCGCGGCCGGGCAGTTCTCGCGCGAGGGCTACCGCGCCGCCCTGCGCTCGCTCAAGGGCTACGATGCGCAGCGCGTGCTGCCGCAGCCGCTGGACTTCACCCGGTTTCCGTACGTCAGCGGCACGCAGGCGCGCGTGCTGAAGCCCGAGTTCGGGAGCCAGACGTGGAAAGTCGTGGCGCCCTACGCCACGCCCACGGACCCGCCCGCAGGAGACGCCCATGGTGACGATTGAGGAGCGGCACGTGTTCGCCCGGCCGCTGCAGGAGACGTTCGGCTACATCACCGACACGCGCAACTGGCCCGAGTACTGGCCGTCCTTGCGCGGCTTCCGCGGCGCCGACGGCGCGCTGACGCAGGTCGCACCGCGCTGGAATCGCCCCGGCGACGCACTGACGCTGGTGCTGCACATCCTGAACCGCGACGTCGCCGTGACGCTCACCATCAGGGAGTTCGAGCCGGACCGGCACGTGAAGTACGTGACTTCGCAGCCCGGCCTGGCCGAGGCCTTCCACGAGCGCTATTTCTCCGCCGTGCCCGGCGGCACCGAGTTCCACGCGCGCGTGAGCTATCCGCCGCGCCGCGGCTGGAAAGGCTTCGTCGACCGCGTGCTGGTGAAGCGCGCCGTGCGCCGCACCCTGACGCGCGCGATCGCCAACGTCGAGACGGTGTTCGCGCGCGCTCCGGCGAAGTGACCGCGGCGCTGCCGGACCGCCGCGCGCTGGCGGGGTTGATTGCGGGCGCCATCTGCATCGGCTTTGCCCCGATCTTCGTGCGATGGGTGGACGTCGGCCTCACCGCCGCGGCTTTCTGGCGCACGGCCCTGGCGCTGCCGCTGCTCGCGGTCGCGCTGGCGATGCCCGGCGCGCGCGCCGGGTCCGGCGGCGGATCGTCCCGCGGCCTGCTGCTCGCGGGCCTGTTCTTCGCTGCCGATCTCGCCGTCTGGCACCAGTCGATCCATTACACCTCCGTGGCGAACGCGACCCTGCTCGCCAACCTCGCGCCGGTCTTCGTCGCCGCGGCTGGCGCGTTCTGGCTCGGCGAGCGTGTCACGCCGCGCTTCGTCGCCGGCCTCGCGGTCGCGCTCGCCGGCGCGGCGCTGCTGGTCGCGGACAGCTTCACCATCAGCCTGCGCACGGTCGGCGGCGACCTGCTCGGCGCGCTGACAGCGGTCTTCTACGCCGGCTACCAGCTCACGGTCACGCGCGTGCGCCGCCACGCCACGACCGCGCAGGTCATGGCATGGAGCACGCTCGCCTGCGCCGCGGCACTGCTGCCGCTGACGCTGCTGCTCGGGGAGCCGCTGTGGCCGCGCAGCGCGCAGGGCTGGGCAGTGCTGGCCGGCCTGGCACTCGTCAGCCAGGTGCTCGGCCAGGGCCTGATCGCCTGGGCGATGGCGCACCTGCCCGCCACGTTCTCGTCGGTGAGCCTGCTGGTGCAGCCGCTCGCGGCTGCGCTGCTCGCGGCGCTGCTGCTGGGCGAGCGGTTCGGCGCGCTGCAGGCCGCGGGCGGCGTGCTGGTGATTGCGGGGATCGTGGCGTGCCGGCTGGCGGTCAGCCGGGCGGAGCCGGCGCCGGCCTGAGCCGCGTCGCAAATCCTCGATAGCGCTCGCCCGGCGGCAGCGCCGCGGCCGGATCGAAACGCTCAGGCTTGCGCGCGGCGACGTCCGCCAGCCACGCCTGCTCCAGCCGGAACGAGTCCTCCGCCGGCCACTCCTTGCGGAACGCCTCGCGGAAATGCGCATAGCCGTGGCGCGCGACGTACCAGCCCACGAACGATCCGGCGATGTTGTACAGCTGCCACGAGCGGAAATCGGCCTCCGCGCTGCTGCCGTCGTAGTGCGCCCAGGCCAGCGCCTCGCGCAGCGGAATCCAGCGCCCGCGCTCGCGATACAGCGCGACCCAGGCGTCGCAGGCCTGCCCGTAGTTCGGCCAACCCGCCGGCACGCGCCGCTGCCGCAGCAGCAGCGCCTCGAGCGTGTGCGTCGCGATGCCTTCCTTGAAGAAGAAGCTGGAGTCCTGTCCGGTCGCGTGGTGCGTCAGCTCGTGTACCCACGACTCCAGCATCTCCTCCGCATCGTCGTCCGGCGGCAGATCGACCACGCCATCACCGTACATCGCCACCGGCACCTTGCGCGTGATGTGCAGCGTCACCGGCGCGGGATCGTGCACCTCGTTGTAGCCGTAGACGAGGTGCGCCCAGTGCGTGTACTCGCGGACCATCGCGGCGAGCTTCGCCGGTGGCAGGCCGACGTCGTCCTGGACGCGGATGACGATGCGGGTGTCGGCGGGAGCGGCGAACGACACGAGGGCCAACGACAGGGTTAACGCGCTTGTGACGCCAGACATCCAGGAGCCGCTCCTGGCGCCACTGATCGACGGATATTTCAACAAGGCGCTGCGGCGTTGCATGGAGCGGTGATCTTCATGCCTTGCGATCCTCACCGTCCTCGCTCAGCGAGAACGGCGTGAAGCGCGTGTGCGTGTCATACGTGTCCACGCCCTCGGCACGTTTCAATCCATTCACCACCGCGTACGTGACCGGCGTGAACAGCACCTCGATGCCGACCTTGCACAGGTAGTTGAAGAGCATCACCTGCAGCAGCGTGCCGTGGCTCCAGATGCCGTAGAAGGCGATCGGATAGAACAGCAGCGAGTCCACGCCTTCTCCCGCCAGCGTGGAGCCGATGGTGCGGGTCCACAGCCAGCGTCCTTTCGTCCACAGCTTCATCTTCGCGAGCACGTAGGAATTCACGAAGTCGCCGACCCAGTACGCGACGATGGACGCGGCGACGATGCGCAGGGTGCCGCCGAAGACCAGTTCCAGCGCCGGCTGCAGCTGCGCGTTGAAGGGCTCGCCCGCCGCGGGCGGAATGTGGACGATCGCCCAGCTCATGAAGCTCGCGAAGGTCAGCGCGCCGAAGCCGGCCCAGATGACGCGGCGCGCGCGGGCATAGCCGTACACCTCGGTCAGCACGTCGTCGAGGATGTAGCTGACCGGAAAGAACAGGTTGCCGGCGCCGAAGCTCACCGCGCCGAGCAGCGGCAGCGTGAGCGTGCACACCTTGGCCGGGCCGATCAGGTTGGCGCACAGCAGCACCGTGACCATGCCGACGGCGCAGAAATCGTAGTAGCGGAAGGCGCGCATCGCGCGCGGCGCTCCGGGACGAAACCGTCCGGGAATGTTACGGCAGCGGCAGGCCGGGAGTGTCCTGCGACAGCGTGACGTTGCCGTTGCCGCTGCTGCCGCGCAGCGTCGCGCCGCCGCTGCCGGTGACGAAGTCGCAGCGCTGCGGCTGCGTGGCCGGCTGCGGATCGCAGCCGCCGAAATCGGACGTCACCGAGCCGTTGTCGGCGCTGAAGACGAAGTGCCCGGAGTAATCCGCATCGGCATGGAACGTGACGCCGCCGTTCTGCGCCATCGCGTTCACGCCGCCGCCGCTCCAGGACGACGCGCCGGACAGGTCCACGTCCACGCTGCCGTTGACGCTGGTGGCGGTGACACTGCCGGCCAGGCCGAGCAGCGTGACGGAGCCGTTGGTGGCCTCGGCGGACAGGCGGCCCACGAGCAGCTCGGCGTAGACGTCGCCGTTGATGGCGCTGCTGGCGAGGCTGGTTCGCGTGGGCAGGTCCAGGTCGAAGTCCACCCACCACGCGTCGGGCGACTGCGACTGCGGGCCGGTCGCGTAGAAGTCGTTGCCCGCGGTATGGACGGTGACCTTCTGCAACAGCGCGTCGGCATGCTCCTGCGTGTCGCTGGTCGCGTGCACGTAGGCGCGGAGCGTCAGCGTGGGTGACTCGACGCCGCCGGCGACGTTGCTGCCGTTGGCGTTGCGGATGCGGGCGCTGCCGGTCGCGCCGAGGCCGGAGTAATCACGTTCCTCGCACGCGCTCGCGTTGCCGCCGCCGATCAGCGTGATGCCGATGCCGCCGGTGCAGCTGAACGACGGGCGCGCCGAAGTGGCCTGCGGCAGGACGCCTTCGCCGACCTTCGGATCGTCCATCGGCCCGGACGGGCCGCAGCCGGCGGCCCAGAGCGCGAGCAACATCACTGGAAGCCTGTTCATTCTTCTTCTCCGTGCCGAGGCAACGGCGGGGACGCTCGCCGGTTGACTGCAGCGGCGCGCCCAGCGTGTAGCGCAGGGCGCCGCACTGGCAGCCGCCGGTGACGTCTCTCCCTGGGTCCGATCCTGGCGCGGCCGCCAGCATCCATCCGCAAAGCAGCGCACGCAAGAGCGGCGCGAAGGCTTGCACAATGTGCGCCCCATGAGCGATCCCGTCCCGCCCGTCGTCCCGACCGCCGTTCCGGCCGCGGGCTTCATCGCGCGCCTCGCGGCTTGGCTCGAGCGCCATCGCCGCTGGCTCGCGCCGCTGTCCTTTGCCGCGGGCCTCGCCAGCTTCCTGCTGGTGCGCCGCGGCCCGCACGTGGCGCAGGTGCTGGCGTTCACGCTGGTGCTGTCGTGGCTCGCGATCCTGCTGGAGCCGCTGCTGGCCC
>DATLCG010000013.1:0-14885 GCA_035526525.1 Binatia bacterium | reverse complement strand
GCGGAGATCACGCTCGGCGACGAGGACAGCCCGATGCCGGCGCGCAAGCTGTCGAGCGTCGGCGAATGGCGCGTGGTGGCGCGCATCAGCCGCGCAGGTGGAGCGCAGGCCGCGAGCGGCGACCTGCAGGGCGAGCGTCGCATCGCGCGCGCACAGGCGGGCAAGCCGATCGCGATCACCATCGACCGGCGGATCGAATAACCTACCGCGCGATGAAACCGCTCACCTTCGAGGAAATGCCGGCGCCCGCGAACCTGCAGGCGCTGCGCACGCTGCGACGCAAGCCCGGCGCGCAGATCGTGCTGCCGCCGATCGCTGCCGAAGCGAAGAAGGTCCGCGTCGATGCCGCGCACCTTCGGCGCTACCAGCGCATCTGCGGCTTCGCCGAGCAGGACGTGCTGCCGCTGCCGTATCCGCAGGTCACCGCGGCCGGGCTGCAGATGCACGTGATGACGCGCGCGGAATTTCCGCTGCCGCTGCTGGGCCTGGTGCACCTGGGCAACCGCATCGAGCAGGAGCGTCCGCTGGAAGCGCAGGGCAGCTACACGGTGACGGCCGGCGTCGAGAACGGCCGGCAGACCGAGCGCGGCTTCGAATTCGAGCTGTACACGCGCTGGCGCGCGCGCGACGGCGAGGTCTGGCGCGCGGTGGCGACGATCCTGTTCCGCAACCGCAAGCCGCCGGAGCGCCGCAAGCCGCCGGCGGAGGAAGCCGTGGGCCTGTCCGACTACGCGCTGCTCGACGCGCCCGGCGACATCGGCCGGCGCTATGGCCGCATCGCCGGTGACATGAACCCGATCCACCTGTACCCGCTGACCGCGAAGGCCTTCGGCTTTCCGCGTCACATCGCCCACGGCATGTGGTCGATGGCGCGCTGCGCCGCGCTGCTGGAGCCGTCG
The DNA here is from genome assembly GCA_035526525.1 of Binatia bacterium. GTDB lineage: Bacteria > Pseudomonadota > Gammaproteobacteria > Nevskiales > Nevskiaceae > JACPFV01. The sequence continues at coordinate 13,986 of DATLCG010000013.1, read as the reverse complement.
CTGGGGCGCCCGCCGCGCCGGCTCGACACGCGCTTCCGCCAGCCGCTGCTGCTGCCGGCGCGCGCCGCGCTGCGCTCGCGCCGCGCCGGCGAGGCGATGGAGTTCGCGCTGCTGGGGCGCGACAGCGGCAAGCTGCATTTGAACGGCTCGCTGGGCTGAGGCCGCTTCCCCCAAGATCGGGGTAGAGTGCGGCACGGCCCGACAGAGGCCGGCAAACCCGCACCGCCTCCTTGGCCGCGCCGCGCGCCAGCCGTCGGCGCCGGAGGAACGGGGGCCACATGAAACACACTCTTGCCATGGCGGGGCGTTACGCCGCGCTGGGGCTGCTCGCTCTGTTGCCCACGCTGGCCGGTGCCGCGACGGACCTTGCCATCGGGGACGCCACGGTCATCGAGGGCAATGCTGGAACGGTCACCCTGGATTTTCCGATAGTGCGTGGCGGCGATCTGACCCGCGCGGTGAGCGTCAACTACCGGATCGAGCCAGGGCCCGCCAAGCCGGCGACTCCCGGCGTCGACACGGCGCTCGTGACCGGTGTTGCGGTCCTGCCGGCGATGCAGGCCAATCCCACTCTTGCGATCGGAGTCGTGGGCGACGTCGCCAGCGAGAGCGACGAGCAGCTCGTCGTGCGCATCCTGAGTGCCTACGAGATCGACACCCCCGCCTACGACGCCGGGGTCACCTTCGCGATCGGCAGCCAGCCGGACGGCGTGACTTTCGCCGATCTGGACGGCGATGGGCGGCTGGACATCATCACCAGCAACGAGGGGAGCGCCACCATCTCGGTGCTGCGCAATCAGGCGACGCCCGGTTCGATCGGCACCACCAGCTTCGCGCCCAGGCAGGATTTTGCGAAGGCGAGTGGCGGCAGCCTCGCCCTCGTGCAAGCCGCGGACCTGGACGGCGACGGCATCCTGGACGTCGCGGCCTCCTGCCAGGACACCGGCCAGCTGTCCGTGTTTCGCGGCACATCCGTCAGCGGTGCGATCAGTTTCGACCCGCGTCAGGACTTCGGGACGGCTGGAATTTCGCGCTCGCTGGCTCTCGCCGACCTGGACGGTGACGGGGCGCTCGACGCGGCGCTGGGCATTTTTTCCGGGAAAGTATCGGTGCTCAGAAACGTCTCTGTGCCCGGCACGATCGGCTTCGCGACGAAAACCGACTTCGCCGCCGGCGCCAACGTCGAGGTCGTGACCGCTGGAGATTTCGATGCGGATGGCCGTCCCGAGCTCGTGGTCGCGAATGCATTCGACGACACCGTTTCCATGTTCCTGAACCAGGCCACGGCGGGCGTTCTCGACGCGACCAGCTTCGCCGCACAGGTCACCTTTGCCGTGGGCGATCAGCCCCGCGTTCCTGCGATCAATGACGTCGATCGGGACGGGCAGCCGGACCTCGTCGTCGGCAACAAGGTGGCCCCCATTTCGGTGCTGCGCAACCAGTCCACGCCCGGGGCGCTCGCCTTCGCTTCGAAAGTGGACGTGGGCGCAATGGGCTCCTTCGGGCTCGCTTTCGCGGACGTGGACGGCGACGACATCCCCGATCTCGTCGCTTCCAACGGACAGCTTTTCATCAATGCGTCCAGCCCCGGCACGATCAGCTTCTCGGGGCCTGTCAGCTGGGGCTTCGTGGCCAACGACAGATCGGTCGCCATCGGGGATCTCGACGGCGACGGCAAGCCAGATATCGCCGCGACGTCCGCCAGTGGCGCTCACGTCCTCGTTGCGAGGGCGACAGCGACGCTGGCGACGATTTCGGACGCCACGGGATCGGGAACGATCGCCGACGACGACACCGCGACGGGATCGGCGGGACTGATCCGCGGAGGGATGGTCGGACCGCTGCTGCTGCTGGTGTTCCTTGCAGGCGCGAAGATGCGGCGGCAAGCCGCGGCCCGCGTCCTGCTGTTGGCGCTGGTGCTGGTGCTGATGCCGCCGCCTGCGCGCGCGGACCGTGGAGTACACGGCGCCGCCATGGCCGGCGTCACGATGCGAGATCCGAACATCTCCGTCAGCGAAGGCTATGGCGCCCAGGCCCTGGTCGGGTCGGAGCTGGAACTCGGGATGCGCTGGGAGCTGAACGCCTTCGCCTATCGCAACACCGCGAAAACCACGGGTGAAGTGCTGAAGTCCTGGGGCGGCGGCGTGGACGTGGTGTATCCATTCCGCGGGCGCCTTCTCCAGCCATTCGTGATCGCGGGGGTCGGCATCGAGCGCGACTCGCTCGGCAGCCTGGCGGTCGGCATGGAGAACTCGCCGTTCTGGGACCTGGGGATCGGGGCGACCTACCCCGCGACCGCGGCGCACCGCTTCCGCGGCGAGCTGCGGGCCTACGCGGTGGACTTCGACGTATTTCCCGGCAGCGACTGGGCCTACGACTTTCGCCTGAATCTCGGGATGGAGTTCGGGGGCCGAAGCCGGCCCCCGCCGGCACCAGCCCCCGTGGCCGTGCCCGCCGCACCGAGTACGCCGAAGGTCCGCAAGCGCCGCACCCGATGACCCGGCCGGACCGGAGCCGCTCCGGCGACGCCAGAAGGGCTGAGCCACGCACATAATTTCGTGCCTGTTGGTGGCTACAATAGCGCCGGAAAAACAGGGAATTCCATGAGCGACAGCTACGACGTCATCGTCATCGGCGGCGGCCCGGCCGGTTATCCGGCCGCGATTCGCGCGGCGCAGCTCGGCATGAAGGCGGCCTGCATCGACGCCTGGCTCAATCGCGACGGCACGCCGGCCTTCGGCGGCACCTGTCTCAACGCGGGCTGCATCCCGTCGAAGGCGCTGCTGGAATCCTCCGAGATCTATCACCGCGCGCAGCACGAGTTCGCCGCGCACGGCGTCAAGGCGTCCGGGGTGCAGCTGGACCTGGCGCAGATGCTGAAGCGCAAGGACACCATCTCGCGCTCGCTCACCAGCGGCATCAAGACGCTGTTCGCGTCGAACAAGGTCACCGGCCTGTTCGGCACCGGGCGCCTGCTGGGCAACGGGCAGGTGGCCTACAAGGGCACCGACGGCAAGGAGCAGACGCTCACCGCGAAGCACGTCATCGTCGCCACCGGCTCCGAGCCGGTGAACCTGAAGATCGCGCCGTTCGACGGCAAGCAGATCGTGGATTCCTGGGGCGCCCTGGAGTTTTCCGAGGTGCCCAAGCGTCTGGGCATCATCGGCGCGGGCGTGATCGGCGTGGAGCTGGGCAGCGTCTGGCTGCGGCTCGGCGCCAAGGTCACCGTGCTCGAGGCGCTGCCGAATTTCCTGCCGATGGTGGATGCGCAGGTGGCCAAGGAAGCGCTGCGTCAGCTGACCAAGCAGGGCCTCGACGTGCGGCTCGGCGCGAAGGTGAGCTCGGCCAAGGCGGGCAAGAGCGGCGTGTCGGTCGAGTACGAGGCCGATGGCAAGACGCAGAAGGAGGAATTCGACAAGCTCATCGTCGCCGTCGGCCGGCGACCCGCCACAAGCGGTCTCGGCGCGAAGGAGGCCGGACTGGCGCTCGACGAGCGCGGCATCATCAAGGTCGACGAGAAGTACCGCACCAATTTGCCGAATGTCTACGCCGTCGGCGACGTCATCGGTGGCGCGATGCTGGCGCACAAGGGCATCGAGGAGGGCGTGGCCGTCGCCGAGCTGATCGCGGGCCATCACGCGCAGGTCAACTACAACGCCGTCCCTTCGATCATCTACACGACGCCGGAAGTGGCCTGGGTCGGCAAGTCCGAGGAGCAGGCCAGGGCTGCCGGGCACGAGGTGAAGACCGGCGTCAGCATGTTCGCCGCCAACGGCCGCGCCAAGGCGCTCGAGCAGCCCGTGGGCATCGTCAAGATCATTTCCGACGCGAAGACCGACCGCGTCCTCGGCGTGCACATGGTGGGGCCGTACGTGTCCGAGCTGATCGCCGAGTCCGTGCTGGCGCTCGAGTACGCCGCGACCACCGAGGACCTGGCGCTGACCATGCACGCGCACCCGACGCTGGCCGAGACCTTTCACGACGCCGTCCTGCTGGTGGACGGCCGCGCGATCCATTCCGTCAACAAGCCGAAGCGATAGGAAACGAACCGACCATGAAGAGAGTGTCCCTGCTGCTGGCCCTCACGTTCGGCGCCTGCGGTGCCGCGTCTGCCGCCACCCTCGACATCAACCTGAGCGATTCCGCCCTGCGCGGCGAGTTCGGCGCGCCTCTGCCGAGCCTGCGCGGCCAGTTCGCGCTCGGCGTGCTGACCGCCAAGCACGATCACCGCATCAGCCAGGGCCACGCCACGCTGCTCGTCACCGGCGACGCGGGCGCACGCGAGGCCAACGTGCTGGCCGGCGTCGGCGCGCGCGTGCTGGTGCTCGCCGGCAAGGACCGGCCGGGCAACGACGTCCAGGGCGGCGCCCTTGGGCTGGGTGGCATGTTCGAGGCGCGCATCCCGGCGTTCAACCGGCTCGGCGGGACGGCCTACGCCTACTGGGCTCCCAAGGTCGCGTCGTTCGGCGATCTGAACGGTCACCTCGAGTACGCGCTGGACGTGGACTACCAGATCCTGCGCGAAGCGTCGCTCTACGCCGGCTACCGGCAGCTGCGCATCCGCAGCGACCGCGACCGCTTCAACGGCGACAACGGCTTCCACATCGGCGTGAAGCTGCAGTTCTGAAGACGGAACACAGCGCGTGGGTCGCGGACCGAGCATCGAGAACCGGAAGAACGCCGAGGACGCGCGCCGCGCCAAGCTGTTCACCAAGCTGATCCGCGAGATCACCGTGGCCGCGCGCGCCGGCGGCGACCCGGCCGGCAACCCGCGCTTGCGCCTGGCGATGGACAAGGCGATGTCCGCCAACATGAGCAAGGACACCATCGAGCGCGCGATCCAGCGCGGCACCGGCGAGCTTGCCGGGGCGCAGCTCGAGGAAGTGCGGTACGAGGGCTACGGGCCGGGCGGCGCTGCGATCCTGGTCGAATGCATGACCGACAACCGTACCCGCACGGTGGGCGAGGTGCGCCACGCGTTCTCGCGCAACGGCGGCAACCTCGGCGCCGACGGTTCGGTGGCCTACCTGTTCCAGCGGCTGGGCGTGATCGGCTACGACGCCGTCGAGGGCTCACCGCAGGCCGAGAAGATCCTCGAGGCCGCGCTGGAAGCGTCCGCGGAGGACGTCGTCAGCGGCGCCGGGAGCACCGAGGTGATCACCCGCGCCGAGGATCTGGCACGCGTGAAGCAGGCGCTGGTCGCCGCGGGCCTGGCCCCGGTACGCGCCGACCTCGTGCTGCGGGCGGCGACCCGGCTGGCCGTGGACGGCGCGCAGTCGGCTGCGCTGCAGGAACTGCTGGACGCCCTGGAATCGCTGGACGACGTGCAGCACGTCTACACCAACGCGCAACTGCCGGAAGCAGCCAGTGCCTGAAGCGGCGTCCCCGGCCGCGCGTGCTCCGCAGACCGTCCGCATCCTCGGCATCGATCCCGGGTCTCGGCTCACCGGGTTCGGTCTCATCGATGCATCGCCCGCGCGCAGCCGCTGCGTGACGCATGGCGTCATCCGCACCGGTGACGGCGACCTGGCGTCGCGCCTCGGACGCATCTTCGAGGAGCTCGCTGCGGTGATCCGGGAGCACGCCCCGGCCGAGATCGCCATGGAGCAGGTGTTCGTGCAGAAGAACGTGGCCACCGCGCTGGTGCTGGGACAGGCGCGCGGCGCGGCGCTGTGCGCGGTGGCGGTCAGTGGCCGCCCGTTCCACGAGTACGCGCCGGCCCGCATCAAGCAGGCGGTCGCCGGCAGCGGCCGCGCCGACAAGCCGCAGATGCAGCGCATGGTGCGCATGCTGCTGGCGCTGCCCGAGGCGCCACCGCCGGACGCTGCGGATGCGCTGGCCTGTGCCCTGTGTCACGCTCACAGCCGCACGCTGACCCTCACCACCGCGCGCCTCGCGCGGGCCCTCCGACCATGATCGGCCGCCTCTCCGGAAAACTCGTCGGCAAGGAGCCGCCGCTGCTGTGGCTCGACGTCGGAGGAGTGGGCTACGAGCTCGAGGCGCCGATGTCCACCTTTTACCGGCTGCCCGAGCTGGGCCAGGCACTGACCGTGCACACGCACCTCACGGTGCGCGAGGACGCACACATCCTTTTCGCGTTCGCCACGCCCGGCGAAAAATCCCTGTTCCGCGAGCTGATCAAGGTCTCCGGCGTCGGGCCCAAGATAGGCCTCGCCGTGCTGTCGGGCGTGTCCGCCGACGAGTTCTGGGACACGGTGCGCGCCGAGGATCTCGGCAAGCTGACGCGCATCCCGGGCATCGGCAAGAAGACCGCCGAGCGCCTGGTCGTGGAGCTGAAGGACAAGGCTGGGCGGATGGCACTGACCGTGTCGTCGGCGACGGCCGGCGAAGGCGCGCTCGCCCAGGCGGTGAGCGCCCTGGTGAACCTCGGCTACAAGCCGGCGGAAGCCCAGCGCCTGTGCGAAGCCGCCCACAAGGCCGGTGACACGGCGGAGCACGTGATCCGCGAAGCGCTCAAGCGGGCGCTCAGATAGATGAGTGCCGAGCGCCTCGTCGCCGCGGCGGCCACGCCGGAGGAAGACCGCATCGAGCGGCAGATCCGGCCGCGCTCGCTCGACGAGTACATCGGCCAGCCCAAGGTGCGCGAGCGGCTCGGCATCTATCTCGATGCCGCGCGCAAGCGCCAGGAAGCACTCGACCACGTGCTGATCTTCGGGCCCCCGGGGCTCGGCAAGACCACGCTCGCGCACATCCTGGCGGCCGAGCTGGGCGTGAACCTGCGCCAGACCTCGGGGCCGGTGCTCGAGCGCCCCGGCGACCTCGCCGCGCTGCTGACCAATCTCGAGCCGCGCGACGTGCTGTTCGTGGACGAGATCCATCGCCTCTCGCCGGTGGTCGAGGAAGTGCTCTACCCGGCGATGGAGGATTTCCAGCTCGACATCATGATCGGCGAGGGACCGGCGGCGCGCTCCATCCGCCTGGACCTGCCGCCCTTCACGCTGGTGGGCGCGACCACGCGTGCCGGCGCGCTGACCCTGCCGCTGCACGACCGCTTCGGCATCGTCGAGCGCCTCGACTTCTACTCGGTGGACGAGGTCTGCTCGATCGTGGAGCGCTCGGCGCGCATCCTCGAAGTCGGCATCGACGTGGCCGGCACGCACGAGATCGCGCGCCGCTCGCGCGGCACACCACGCATCGCCAACCGGCTGCTGCGCCGCGTGCGCGATTTCGCCGACGTGCGCGGCGGCGGCCGCATCGACGCGGCGCTCGCCGCGGACGCGATGAACCTGCTCGAGGTCGACGCGCACGGCTTCGACGTCATGGACCGGCGCCTGCTGATGCTGCTGATCGAGCGCTTCGGCGGCGGGCCGACCGGCATCGAGAGCCTGGCAGCCAGCCTTGGCGAGGCGCGCGAGACCCTCGAGGACGTGGTCGAGCCCTACCTGATCCAGCAGGGTTTCCTCGAGCGCACGCCGCGCGGCCGGATGGCGGGCCGCCGCGCCTACGAGCACTTCGGGCTGAAGCCGCCGGCCCGGGCCGAAGCACCGGACCTGTTCACTCCGCCCGAAGGCGGCGCCCGGTGAGCCCGCCGCTGCCGGAGTTCCGCTGGCCGGTGCGCGCCTACTACGAGGACACCGACGCGTCCGGCGTGGTCTACCACGCGTCGTACCTGCATTACTTCGAGCGCGCACGCACCGAATGGCTGCGGGCCATGGGCTTCTCCCAGCACAGCCTCAACCAGCGCCTGAGCGTGGTCTTTACCGTCGCCAACCTGTCCGTGGATTACCTGCGCCCGGCGCGGCTGGACGATGAGCTGGTCGTCACCGTGACGGTCGAGCACATGCGGCGCGCGAGCCTGCAGTTTTCCCAGGTCCTGCACCGCTCCGCCGACGCCGGCACGCCGCTGGCCCGCGCGCGCGTGCGGGTGGGCTGCGTGGATGTCGCGACGTTCCGGCCGTGCGCGCTGCCGGAAGAATTCAGAACCTACGTGGACCGCCTTCAAGGAGCGAGCGCATGAGCGCGCAGATTTCCATCACCCACCTGATCATCTCTGCCAGCCTGCTGGTGCAGGCGATCCTGGCGCTGCTGCTGACCGCGTCGGTGGTCTCGTGGGCGGTGATCCTGGGCAAGCGCCGGCTGCTGGGCCGTGCGCGCAGCACCGCCGACCGCTTCGAGGAGCGTTTCTGGTCGGGCGGCCTGCTGGGCGACCTGTACGAGAGCATCCGCCGCAACAAGGAGGACGAGGGCCTGGTGGCCATCTTCAAGGCCGGCTACGAGGAGTTCCAGCGTCAGCAGCAGCATCGCGTGGCGCCCGAAGAAGCGCTGGCCTCGATGCAGCGCTCGATGCGCGTGGCGCAGGTGCGCGAGATCGAGCGCCTGGAGGTCGGTCTGGCGTTCCTCGCGACGCTCGGCTCGACCAGCCCATACGTGGGCCTGTTCGGCACGGTGTGGGGCATCATGAACGCGTTCATCGCGATCGGGAACGTCAAGCAGGCGACCATCGCGATGGTCGCGCCCGGCATCGCCGAGGCCCTGATCGCCACGGCCATGGGCCTGTTCGCGGCGATCCCCGCGGTGATCGCGTACAACTTCTTCACCAACCAGGTCGAGCGTCTCGAGAACCGCTACAACACCTTCGCCGAGGAGCTCACGGGCATCCTCGAGCGCGGCCTGCGCCAGGCGGGAGCGCCGCGCGGATGAACCCGGCGGCGCCCAGGGGCAGGAAGCGCCGGCTGGCGTCGGAGATCAACGTCGTGCCGTACATCGACGTCATGCTGGTGCTGCTGATCATCTTCATGGTGACCGCGCCGCTGCTGACCCAGGGCGTGCAGGTGCAGTTGCCCGAGACAGGCGCCGAGCCGTTGCCGGGCGAAGGCGAGCAGTACACGCTCACCGTGGACGCGCGGGGGCGCTTCACGTTCGACGTCGGCACCGAGCAGGCCAAGCCGCTCTCCGACGAGGAGCTGGTGCGGCGTGTCGGCGCCATCGTGCGCAACAAGCCGGGCGCGGTGATTCTCCTGCGGGGCGATGCTTCGGTGGACTACGGCCGCGTGGCCGTCGCCATGTCGCTGCTGCAGCAGGCGGGCGCCACCAAGATCGGCTTCGTCACGGACCCGGTGCCGGTGCGTCCGCCGGACGCGAAAAAGCAGGGATGATCTTCGATGCCCGCCACGTGCTGGCCGCGCTGGTGCTGCACGGCATGCTGTTCGCGCTGCTCGCGGGCGGCACGCAGTGTTCGCGCCGCATCACGGGGCCCTCGGTGATCCAGGCCACGCTGGTCGCGCCGCGGGCGCGGCACGCGCCCCAACCGCCGCGCAAGCCGGTCGAGGAAGTCCGCAAGCCGGAACCGCCGCCGCCGAAGCCGGACCGCTCGCGGGAAATCGAGCAGGAGCGCCGGGCCGAAGAACAGCGCAAGCAGTCCGAGCTGGTGCAGAAGCGCAAGGCCGAGGAGGAGCGCAAGAAGAGCGAGGCCGAGCAGCGCCGCCGGCAGGACGAGGAGGCGCGCCGCCTGGCGGAGGAGAAGCGCAAGGCGGAAGAGGAGCGCAAGCGCCAGCTCGAGGAGCAACGCAAGCGCGAAGTCGAGGACGAGCTGAAGCAGCGCGCAGCGGAGGAGGACACCGCCCACCAGCTGGAGCGTGAACAGCAGCAGCGCCAGGCGGCGCGCGCCGATGCAGAATTGAGCGCATGGCAGACGCAGCTGCAGAACCACATCGAGCGGCGCTGGCTGCGCCCACCGGGCCTGCCGCAGGGCCTGACCTGCCGCGTCGCGGTACAGCTGCTGCCGGACGGCACGGTCACCTCGGAGCGCATCGTCGCCGGCTCCGGGAATCCCGCGTTCGACCGGTCGGTCGAAGACGCGGTGATCAAGGCCTCGCCGCTGCCGCTCCCCGCCGACCGCTCGGTGTTCCAGCGCGACCTCACCATCACGTTCCAGCCCGACGCATGAACCGCACGCTCGCCCTCCTGCTTCTGCTCGCGGCCCTGCCGGCGAACGCCGCCCTCGAGATCACCGTGACCGGTGGCGACACGGGGGCGCGGCCGGTGGCGATCGTGCCGTTTGCGCAGGGGCCGGAGTTCTCGCTCGACATCGCCGACATCATCCAGTCCGACCTGGCGCGCAGCGGGCAATTCCAGCCGCTGGCGCGCAAGGACATGCTCGAGAAGCCTTCCGATGCGGCACAGGTGGACTGGCGCAACTGGCGCGCGGTTTCGGTGGACGCCGCCGTGGTGGGGCAGGTGCGGCGCCTGCCCACGGGACTCAGCGCGAAATTCCAGGTGCTCGACGTGCTGCGCGCTCAGGTGCTGCTGGCCATGGAAGTGCCCATTCCGGACCCGCGCCGCGGCCGCGCGGTGGCGCATTACATCGCCGATCGCATCTACGAAAAACTGACCGGCGTTCCCGGCTATTTCAGCTCCCAGATCGCGTACGTGGCGGTGACGGGCCCGGCCAGCGCGCGCCAGTTCCAGATCGTCATTGCCGATGCCGACGGCGCCGGCCCGACGACGGTGGCCACCTCGCGCGAGCCGCTGATGTCGCCGGTGTGGTCCCCCGACCGGCGCCAGCTGTCGTACGTCGGCTACGAACGCGGCCGCTCGGCCATCTACATCCACACGCTGGCCACCGGCGAGCTGCGCAAGCTGGTGTCGGAGCGCGGCATCAACGGCGCGCCGGCCTGGTCGCCCGACGGCACGCGCATGGCGGTGACCATGTCGTTCGAGTCGAATCCCGACATCTACGTGATCGATCTCGCCAGCGGCGCGCGCAAGCAGATCACCAGTCACTACGCCATCGACACCGAGCCGACGTGGTCGCCGGACGGGCGCGAGATCGCGTTCACCTCCGATCGTGGCGGCCAGCCGCAGGTCTACCTGGTCAGCGCGGGCGGCGGCGAGGCGAAGCGCGTGACGTTCGAGGGCAAGCAGAATTCCGCGGCGCGCTATTCGCCCGACGGCAAGCGTCTGGCGCTGGTCAACTATGACGGTTCCAGTTATCGTATCGGCCTGCTGGAACTCGCCTCGCGCGAGCTGCGCCTGGTGAGCGACGGACCCCTGGACGAGAGTCCGAGCTTTGCGCCCAACGGCGCCGTCGTCATCTACGCCGCGCAGTCGCGCAATGAGCTCGCGACCGTCAGCGTGGATGGACGCATCCGGCAACGGCTGGCGCAGCCGGGAGAAGTGCGTGAGCCGGTGTGGGCGCCGGCGGCGCGCTGAACACAAGACGAAAACAGGAGAAACGAACATGCGGAATTGGACAAGCCTGGCCGCCACGGCGGCCCTCTGCGCGCTGGTTGCCCTGGGCGGCTGCTCGAGTGACAAGGCGCGACAGGACTCCGGTTCCCGTTCGACGGGCGGCAGCCGCTCAAGCACCAGCGGACCCTACGGCTCGGGCTCCGGCACGGGCACCGATTCGTCGGGCAGCGGCGGCACGAGCGCGGGCGGCGGTGCGGGTTCGGCCACGGCGCCGGCGCAGAAAGTCGTGTTTTTCGAACTCGACAGCAGCGATCTGAAGCCCGACGGGCAGGCGCTGGTCGGGCAGTGGGCGCAGTATCTCTCCGGCAACCCGAACGCGAAGGTGCGACTCGAGGGCCACTGCGACGAGCGCGGCACCCGCGAGTACAACATCGCGCTGGGCGAGCGTCGCGCCAACGCCGTGCAGCAGGCGCTGACGTCGCAGGGCGTCTCGGCCAAGCAGATCAGCGTCGCGAGCTTCGGCGAGGAGCGCCCGGTGGCGCTGGGTCATGACGAGGCGGCCTGGTCGCAGAACCGCCGCGTCGAGATCGTCCAATAACACGAGGTCTCACCGTGGTGCGGCGCCTGGTGGCACTCGCGGCGCTGGCGCTCGCCGGCTGCAACGAGTTCGGCGGTCTCGACGGCACGCGCGTGGCCTCGCCCGAGGAGCAGCGCCTGCAGCAGATCGAGCAGCGCCTGGACACGCTGCAGCGGCGGCTCGACAACCTGAATCTCGCCGCGCAGAGCCAGGAAACCCGCCGGCTCGACTCCGACCTGCGCACGCTGCGCGGCGACGTCGAGGCACTGCAGAACGCGGCCAACCAGTCCGACAAGCGTGGCCGCGACCTGTATCAGGACCTCGATCGCCGGCTGCAGAAGCTCGAAAACGAGAACCGGCCCGCGCGCCTGTCGATGGAGCCGCGGCTGTCGAACCCCCCACCCGTGCCGGCCACGCAGGAAGAGGAGTCCACCTACCTGCGCGTGTTCGACCTGCTCAAGAACGGGCGCTACGACGACGCCATCACCGGCTTCCGCGACCTGCTCGCGCGCTGGCCCCAGGGCAAGTACGCCGACAACTCCTGGTACTGGCTGGGCGAGGCCTACTTCATCAAGCGCGACCTGAAAGCGGCGCAGGACTCGTTCCAGACCCTGCTGGAGCGGTTTCCCGCCAGCGCCAAGCTGCCCGACGCGCTGTACCGCCAGATCGAGATCTTCACCGACCAGAAGCAGACGGACGCGGCCAAGGGCGCCTACGACCGCCTGACCAGGGACTACGCCAACAGCAGCGCCGCCGCCAAGGCCCGGCAGAAATTCGACAAGCTGCAGTGAGCGCATGAGCGCTGCGTCCGCCGCCGCTGCCGAGCCGCGGCTGCGCATCACCGAGATCTTCCTGTCGCTGCAGGGCGAGACCACGCTCACCGGCTGGCCGACCGTGTTCGTGCGCCTGACCGGCTGCCCGCTGCGCTGCCGCTACTGCGACACGTCATACGCCTTTGCCGGCGGCGAGTCGCTGTCGGTGGAGGCCGTACTGGAGCGGGTGCGCGGTTTTGGCGTGCGCCATGTCTGCGTCACGGGCGGCGAGCCGCTGGCGCAGCGCGGCTGTCCGCTCCTGCTGGCGTCCCTCTGCGACACCGGCTACGTGGTCTCGCTCGAGACCAGCGGCGCGCTGGACATCGGTGCCGCGGACGAGCGCGTGGCGCGAATCGTCGACCTGAAGACGCCGGGCTCGGGCGAGACCGCGCGCAACCTGTGGGACAACGTTTCCCGGCTCACGCCGCACGACCAGGTGAAATTCGTCGTGTGCGACCGGGGCGATTACGAATGGGCTCGCGACGCCATCGCGAAGCACCGCCTGAACGAGCGATGCGTGGTGCTGATGTCTCCGAGCCACGAGCAGCTGCCTGCGCGCGAGCTGGCGGAGTGGATTCTGGGAGACCGGCTGCCGGTCCGTTTCCAGATCCAGCTCCACAAGGTGCTGTGGGGCAACGAGCGCGCCCGATGAATGCCGCACGGGGCGCGCGCCACGCGGTCGTGCTGCTGTCCGGCGGGCTGGATTCCGCCACCACGCTGGCGATCGCCCGCAACGAAGGATTCGAATGCCACGCACTGTCGGTGTCCTACGGCCAGCGCCACATCGCGGAACTCGCGGCCGCCGCGCGCATCGCGCGCGCGCTGGGCGCCGTGGAGCACCGCGTGATGCACGTGGACCTGGCCGGCATCGGCGGGTCGGCGCTGACCGACCCGGCTGTGCCTGTTCCCCGCGAGCCGACGGCAGGCATCCCGGTCACTTACGTTCCCGCGCGCAACACGCTGCTGCTGGCGCTGGCGCTCGGATGGGCCGAGGTCCTCGGCGCCGAAGACATCTTCTGCGGCATGAACGCCGTGGACTATTCGGGCTACCCGGACTGCCGGCCGGAATTCGTCGCCGCCTTCGAGCGCCTGGCTGCGCTGGCCACACGCGCGGCGATCGATGGGCGCCCGACGCGCGTGCGCGCGCCGCTGCTCGCCTGGAGCAAGGCGGAGATCGTGAGGCGCGGGGCTGCGCTTGGCGTCGAGTTCGGCGACACCGTTTCCTGCTACGCGGCGGACGCCGCTGGCCGCGCGTGCGGCTGCTGCGACTCATGCAGGCTGCGACGCGAAGGTTTCGCGGCGGCAGGCATCGCCGATCCGACGCGCTACCTGCCGCGTTAGTCCGGTATCATCGCCGGCCTTTTCGCGGCGGGCCGTTAGCTCAGTCGGTAGAGCAGCTGGCTTTTAACCAGTTGGTCGTTGGTTCGATTCCAACACGGCCCACCA
>DATLCG010000119.1:0-10460 GCA_035526525.1 Binatia bacterium | reverse complement strand
AGCGTGCTGTGCGGCTGCACCGTGCCGCCGTGCAGGCGCACCAGCTCGTGGATCATGGCCAGGCCGATGCCGAAGCCCTCGTGCGTGCGCGAGCGCGTGCCCTCGACCCGGTGGAAGCGTTCGAACAGGCGCGGCAGCTCGGCTGGCGGCACGCCGACGCCGGTGTCGCGCACCACCAGCTCGGCCTGGCCGCGGTCCGCGCGCAGGCTCACCGCGATGCCGCCGGTGAAGGTGAACTTGAAGGCGTTCGACAGCAGGTTGAGGACGATGGCCTCCCACATCTCGCGGTCGACGAACACCGGCTCCGGCAAGGGCGGGCATTCGACCGTCAGCGACAGCCCCGCGCGCTCCGCCGCCGCGCGGTAGACGCCGGCCAGGTCCTGGGTCAGGCGCGCAAGATCGGTCGGAACGAACGCCGCCTTCATGCGCCCGGCCTCGAGGCGCGAGAAGTCGAGCAGGGAATTGACCAGCTTGTGCAGGCGCACCGCGTTGCGATGGGCCATGGCCAGCGCCTCGCCGCCGAGTGCGGCTGGCGGGCGGGCCAGCGCATCCTCCATCGGCCCGAGCATCAGCGTCAGCGGCGTGCGCAGCTCGTGGCTGGCGTTGGAGAAGAAGATCGTCTTGGCCTGGTCGAGCCGCGCCAGCGCCTCGTTGTTATCGCGCAGGGCCGACATGCCGCGGCGCGCCGTGTCGAGCACGAAGTTGATCAGCATGTTGAGTTTTTCGAGGGTCTCGTCCTCGACCGCCGAGCGCACGCTGAATTCGAAGTTGCCATCCACCGACGGGCACAGCTGGTTGGCCAGGTCGTCGATCGCGGCGCGCAGGCGCTCCTCGCCGCGCAGGCCGGCGAAGCGCTGCGGCTGCTCGTCCGCCGGGCCGGGAGCGGACGGGGCGACGGGCGGATCGGGAGTCACGCGCGCTCCGCCACCTGCGGCCAGCGCACGTGGATTTCGCACTCGGCATCGCCGCGCTTGGTGCAGCGCGTGTCCTCGATGCTCGCCTGCTCGTGGTAGTGGTCGAGCACCCACTGCGCCAGCGCCCGGTACAGCCCGCACAACTGGTTGGGCGAGCGGTAGCGCACCACCAGCTCGTGCGGCAGCCGTTCCAGGCGGAACTTGTCGCTGATGTTGCGCCGCTCGCCGGGGTCGCTGACGCCAGTCGCGAACGTATTGTGGATGGTCTGCTGACGTTCCAGAAACTGGCGCGCGCTGGCGGAGGTTTCGAACCACACCGGCCAGCGGCGCAGCGCGTCGCGGCCGAAGTAGTCCGCGTAGATGATTTCCAGCTCGTCCTGCGACTTGTTCAGCACCTCGCCGGTCGCGCGCAGCAGGCGCTGCCACTCATCGTCGGGATACACCGTGTCGAGGCGGAAGCGCCGGTCCTCCGGCAGCTGCGCCCGCCGCCGCACCTCGGCGACCACGTCGGGGCCGCCGACGGATTCGATCAAGTCGAGCAGCACCTTCTGGATCAAGCCGACCATGGTCACGTCCTTGGGCGCGGCGCGCCGCATGGGCCCGCCCGGGTTGGAAAGGCCTCCCAGCGTTGCCCACTCTAGCCCGGACTACCTCATCAAGGGAATCGAGTGATGACCGTCGCGAGAGAGCGCTGCGAGACGAGTGTCAATTCGCAAGGGCCAAAGAGCCGGGCCCGGTTTTTTGGACCGGGCCCGGGTCGTACCTTCCTGGTGCTTACCTGGTGCGGGCGCTCAGACGCGCCAGCGGTGTTACTTCTGGGGAGCGCAGTTGCGCTCGCGCGCTTCGGCCGTCGTGCTCTCCCTGCAGATCTGCTCGTAGCGCGAAAACTCACCCGTCTCGATCCGCTTCATGAATTCCGGGCTGGCGGTGGCGTTCGCGGCCGGGTCGTTGG
The DNA here is from genome assembly GCA_035526525.1 of Binatia bacterium. GTDB lineage: Bacteria > Pseudomonadota > Gammaproteobacteria > Nevskiales > Nevskiaceae > JACPFV01. The sequence continues at coordinate 8,594 of DATLCG010000119.1, read as the reverse complement.
CGCAGCCGGCGGCCATCAGCGCCAGCGCGGCGGCCGTGACCAGTTTCTTGGTGATGTTCATTTTTTCTTCTCCGTGTAGTGGTAGAAATTGGCGGCGCCAATGCTGTGGCGCTGCTGTTCCTTCTTTGACGGAGCGCCGGCACAGGCCGTTCGGTACTGGTTGGGACGTGTTCATGTGACCCTCAGGAAGCCGGGCTTGCACATGGCCCGATTCGCGCGAAAATGTCGTGCACGCAGTGGTCCGGTCGTGCGTTTTCGCCAGGGACGGCGAATCGCTGCAAAGCGAGGTTTGAGTCGACACCAATGGATTGGTCGGGCAAGGAGATCGGGCAAGCGGAAGCGCCGCTGGTAGCGCCCACGGCGGAGCAGGCTGCGAGCACGGCGCTCAGCGCATTCATCGACTTCTGTGCGCGGCGCAGCGGCCGGCGCTTCGGCGACTACTCCGCGTTCGAGCGCTACGCCATCGCCGAGGCGGAGGAATTCTGGACCCTGTTGCTGGAGTGGAGCGGCGTCGTGTGCGAAGGCAGCCGCGCGCCGGCGGTCGAGGGCAGCCAGTGCCAGAGCGCGCGCTTCTTCCCGCAACTGCGGCTCAACTACGTCGACAACCTGCTGCGCCTCGACGGCGCGGACTTCGACGGCGCGCGGCCCGCGCTGACCGCGGTACACGCCGACCGCCCCACCGAGCGCTGGACCCGCGCGCAGCTGCGCGCCCAGGTCGAGGCCCTGGCCGCCGCGCTCGCCGCGCAGGGCCTGACTGCCGGCAGCCGGGTTGCGCTGGTCGCGCACAACACGCCGGGCGCAGTGCTTGGCTGCCTGGCCGCCGCGGCGCTCGGCTGCACCGTTTCCACCGGCGCGCCCGACATGGGCACGCCGGCGTTGCTGGCGCGCTTTGCCCAGGTCGAGCCGGTGCTGCTGATGGCCGACCTGCCGGAAATCCCCGGCGCGCCTGCGCGCCAGCAGCGCGAGCGCCTGTGCGAACTCGCGCGCGCCCTGCCCTCGCTGCGCGGCGTGCTGCTGCTCGACGCGGGCGATGCGCCTGCCGGCCTCGCGCTGCCGGTAGAGCACGCCGCCGAGTTGTTGCAGCGCCACGCCGGCGAGTCGGTGCCGTGGCCACGCCTGCCCTTCAACCACCCGCTGTTCGTGCTGTTCACCTCCGGCACCACCGGCCCGCCCAAGTGCCTGGTGCACGGCTCCGGCGGTACGCTGCTGGAGCATCTCAAGGAGCACCGGCTGCACTGCGACTTGCGGCCGCAGGACACGCTGTTCTTCCAGACCTCCACCGGCTGGATGATGTGGAACTGGCAGCTGTCGGCGCTGGCCAGCGGCGTCGGCCTGGTCCTGTACGACGGGCCGGTGGCGCCGGTCGAGCGGCTGTGGCGCATCGTCGCGCAGGAGAAGGTCAGCGCCTTCGGCACCAGCCCGGCGTACCTGCAGATGTGCGAGGCCGCCAGCCTGACGCCGCGCGCCGAGTACGACTTCGCGACGCTGCGCGCGGTGTTCTCCACCGGCTCGATCCTCTACCCGCGCCAGCAGGCCTGGCTGTGGAACTGCGTCAAGCCACTGGCGGTGCAGTCGATCTCCGGCGGCACCGACATCGTCGGCTGCTTCGTCCTGGGCAACCCCAACCTGCCGGTCTGGGCCACGCTGTGCCAGAGCCGCAGCCTGGGGCTGGACGTGCGCGCCGCCGGCGCCGCGCCGGGCCAGCCGGGGGAGCTGGTCTGCGCCAACCCGTTTCCGTCGCGGCCGCTGGGCTTCCTGTCCGACCCGGACGGCGCGCGCTTCCACGCCGCCTATTTCGCCGCCAACTCCGGCATGTGGACGCACGGCGACCTGGTCGAGTTCAACGAGCACGGTGCGGCGCGCATGCACGGCCGCTCCGATGGCGTGCTCAACATCCGCGGCATCCGCATCGGCCCGGCCGAGATCTACCGCGTGCTGGCCGATCTGCCTGAGGTCGCCGAGGCGATGGCGGTCGATCAGCGCGCCGACGACGAACCCGGCGGCGCGCGCCTCGTGCTGCTGCTGGTACTGCGCGACGGCGCGACGCTGACCGACGAGCTGGCGGTGCGCATCCGCCGCGAACTGGCGCGGCGCGCCTCGGCCGCGCACGTGCCGGCCGCGATCCTTGAGGTCACGCAGCTGCCGACCACGCACAGCGGCAAGCGCTCCGAGCGCGCGGCGCGCGACGCGCTCAGCGGGCGCACCGTCGCCAACCAGGCGGCGCTGCGCAACCCGGAGAGCCTCGAGCCCCTGCGCGCCCACGCCGCTGCGCTGGGTGCGCCGGCGCCGGTCGCAGCGCACGCCGGTGCGCTCGACGCGCACGGCCTGGCGCGCATGTGGGAGCAGGTACTGCAGATCGCACCGGTCGGCGAGGACGACAACTTCTTCGACCTGGGCGGCGACTCGCTCAAGGCGCTGCAGATCATGGCGCGCATCCGCGCCGCGGGCGGCGGCGAGATCCCGCTGACCCTGATGTTCGAGGCGCCGACGGTGCGCAGCCTGGCACGCGCGCTGCAGCAGACCGGCGTTGCGCGCTACCGCCCGCTGGTGCTGCTGGCCGAGGGCAAGGGCGGCGTGCCGCTGTACCTGGTGCACGGCGTCGGCGGCAGCGTGATGGAGCTGCGTGGCCTGGCCTGGCGCATGAACCTGGACGGGCCGGTCTACGCATTCCAGGCGCGCGGCTTCGAGCCCGGGGATGCGCCGCACCCGCGGGTCGAGGACATGGCGCGCGAGTACCTCGAGGCGCTGCGCGCGCAGCAGCCGGCCGGGCCCTACTACCTGGTCGGCTATTCGTTCGGTGGCCTGGTGGCGTACGAGATGGCGCGCCAGCTGCTGGAGTCGGGCCAGCGCATCGGCCTGCTGGTGCTGCTCGACACCACCGTGCACGAGCTCTTCTGGCCGCGCGGCGCATGGCTGGAGTATTTCCTGCGGCGTTTGCGCGGCGGCCTGCGCAGCATGCGCGGCCAGCGCCTGCGCGAGCTTGCGCCCTACGGCCTGCGCCTGTGGCGCTCGCTGCGCGCGCGCCTCAAGCGGCGCTACGAGCCGGCCGAGGCGCTCGACCGCCTGCCCGGCGACGGCGAGCTGCCGGAAACCGTGCAGCGCGTTCGACGAGCCGGGCTGCTGGCGATGACGACCTACCGCGCGCCGGCCAGCGCGCTGGAGCTGACCGTGCTGCGCTCGGAGCTGGCACTGTCGCCTTTGTGCGACCCGCGCCAGGTGTGGCGGCCCCTCGCGCGCGGCGTGCGCGTGATCGACGTGCCCGGCGATCACGCCAGCATGATCCGCCCGCCGCACGTGCAGGTGCTGGCCGAGCGCCTGGCGGCGCGCGTGCGCGAGGCGCAGGCGCCGGCACCTGCGGGCGCGCAGGAGCGGGGCGAGGAGAAGCGGCAAGCGGCGTGAGTGGCCGACCGGGTCGCGGCTTACGCCGCTCCTACAAAAGACACACCATCGTAGGGTGCGCCGTGCGCACCGTCTTGCTTGCAAAGGGCCAACCGCCGGTGCGCATGGCGCACCCTACAAAGGCTCCTTTGGAGCCGCGTAAGCCTGTCCCGAGCTTGTCAGGGGCCGCGACCCGAAAACTGCAAGGATCGCGGCGGTCCCAGCGATGAAAAAGAACCTGTGGCGGGGACGCACGGCTGAGCCGCTCGTCCTTATGGACGACGCAGGAACGCGGGCGGTTTGAAAGGTTGGCGCCGCGGGGGAACGAACGGGGGAGCGACGGGGATGGGCATCGGGAAATGCTGGGCGGCTGTTGCGATCTTGGCCGCCGTGCCGGCGCTGGCGCAGGAAGCGCCGGGCGCGCCGCCCGAGCCGGCAACGATTTCCACCCCGGCTGGCGACAGCGCGGCCGCCGACTCGGCCAAAGCCGCGCAGGATGCAGAAGCCCAAGCGGTCACGCTCGACACCATCGAGGTCTACGCCCTGCGCCGCAAGGAGCGCCTGCTCGACGTGCCCGTCGCGGTCACCGCGATGACGCGCGACCAGATCGAGAGCCGCGGCATCCAGCGCCTGGACGACCTCAACTCCCTGGCGCCAGGCCTGCAGGTCAGCCGCAGCCCGGCCAACACGACCATCTCGCAGATCACCATCCGCGGCTCCTCGCAGATCAACCCGGCGATCTACTGGGACCCGGCGGTCGGCGTGTACGTGGACGGGGTCTACATCGGCAAGGCGCAGGGCTCGATCTTCAACGTCGTGGACCTGGCCGGCGTCGAGGTGCTGCGCGGCCCGCAGGGCACGCTTTACGGGCGCAACACGATCGGCGGGACGATCAACTTCCTCACGCGCGAGCCGTCCGGCTATTTCAGCGGCAGCGCGGCGCTGGAGTTCGGCAACCTGAACGCGCGCGTGCAGCGCGCCTCGATCGACCTGCCGCGCATCGGCTTCGCCGACATCACCCTGGGCGTGCGCTCGGAGCGGCGCGACGGCTGGGTGCAGGCTTCGCCGGACAGCCCGGTGGACGAGCTCAACAACCGCCACAACGACGGCTTGCACTTCGCGGCGCTGATGGACCTGCTGCCGGAGCTGCAGGGCCTCTACCGCTTCGATTACGGCAAGATCGACCAGACCAACAACTACCTGCAGCTGTACCGCTCGGACGACGCGACGCTGCAGCGCTACGTGCACAAGGACCGCCAGACCCAGGCCGACATCGACGCCGAGTCCTTCGAGCACTCCAAGGTCCAGGGCCACTCGCTGACCTTGACCTGGAACCTGGACGAGCGCACCGCGCTCAAGGCCATCACCGGTTATCGCAAGGTGCGCTGGGAGGATTCGCTCGACCTCGACGGCTCGCCCATGTTCGTCGCCTTCACCCAGCGCTTCACCGACTACAAGCAGCTGTCGCAGGACCTGAACCTGGGCGGTAGCCTTGACGCCTGGAAATACGTCGCCGGCGTCTACTACTTCGCCGACGACGGCTTCACCAACAACCCGCAGCACTTCGACAACGGCGCGCTCAACTTCGATTCGCGCTACGGCACCCACACCCGGGCCTGGGCCGGCTACGGCCAGGCCGACTGGGAGGCGATGGAGCGCCTGACCCTGACCGGCGGCCTGCGCTACACGCGCGAAGAGAAATCGCTGGACCGCGTGATCGGCGCCTCGCCGCTGCCGGGCGCCGTACCCGGGCTGCCGTTGCCGGGCGGCGGGTTCGTCTACTACATCCGCGAAGGCTGGCCCCCGCCCAAGGCCTCGTTCACCGCGACCACGCCGATGGTGTCCGCCGCCTGGAAGTTCAACGACCAGCTCAACACCTACCTGCGCTACGCCGAGGGCTTCAAGAGCGGCGGCTTCAACGGCGAGTACAGCAACCTGCAGGACACACCGGACGACGGCAACCCGGCGACCAGCAACGACACCCAGCGCGCCACCGCCACGCCGTTCCGGCCCGAGCGGCAGAAGTCCCTGGAGTTGGGCCTGAAGAGCTCGTTCTTCGGTGGCCGCGGCTCGCTCAACCTCGCGGCGTTCCGCAACAAGCTGGTCGACCTGCAGGTTTCGACCTTCTCCGGCCAGGGCGCCGCCGCCAGCACGATCAGCAACGCCGGCAAGGCGACGGTGCGCGGCATCGAGGTGGAGTCCGCGGTGGTCCCGTTCGAGGGCACGACCCTGCGCGCCAACTACGCCTGGCTCGACGCCAAGTACGACGAGTTCCTCGACAAGGCCAACGATCCGAACGATCCGACCGGCCAGGCCGACACGTTCCAGAACCTGGCCGACAACCGCGCCTTCGTGCACGCACCCAGGCACTCGTACAACGTGGTGCTCGACTCGCGCCTGGTCGAAGGCCACTGGGGCGAGCTGCGCGCGGTCGCCGACTACGTCTGGACCGCCGCGTTCTACACCTATCCCTACCAGCTCAAGCCCGATCCCGATCCGCTGCCGACCGACAAGCAGCAGGAGGCCGAGGACACCAAGGTGCAGGCCCACGGCCTGCTCAATGCGCGCCTGGCCTGGTCGCAGATTCCGCTCGGCGGCACCTCGACCCTGGAGCTGGCGCTGTGGGGCCGGAATCTCATGGACGATGCGACTGCCAACAACTTCATCGACTTCGGCCCCGGGGCGTTCCAGAGCCTGACCACGGCCAACTTCGAGGAGCCGCGCACCTACGGCATTGCCGGGGTGCTGCGCTGGTAAGCGCTACCGGCGTTACGCCCAGCCCGCCACCACCGCGCGCGCCTCGCGCTCGATCTCCGCGACGATCTCGCCAGCCGGCTGCTCGGTGCGCGCGGAGCGCAGGTTCTGGCCGGCCAGCATCGGAGCCCAGTCGGGCGAGTTGGTGCGGATCGCGGCCTGGTGGATGTCCGCCGACGCGACCCGCTGGTGCGGCCAGGGCAGCAGCTCCACGCCGGGTGCGGACAGGGTCTCGACCAGGCGGTTGCGCAGCGCCCGGCACGGGCGGCCGCTGACGACGCGCGTGATCGTGGTGTCGGTCTCGATGGCGTCGAGCAGGCGCTGGCGGAATCCGGGAAATACGTTCGCCTCGTTCGCCAGCAGGAAGCGCGTGCCGAGCTGCGCGCCGGACGCGCCCAGCGCCAGCGCCGCGACCAGGCCGCGGCCGTCCATGATCCCGCCGGCGGCGATGACTGGCACGTGCACCGCGTCCACGATCTGCGGCACCAGCGCCAGGGTGCCGATCAGCGGCAACTCGCGGCCGGCGGGCAGATCGAAGGTCGAGCGGTGCCCGCCCGCCTCGGCGCCCTGCGCCACGATCAGGGAGGCGCCGCCGGCTTCCGCACGCAGCGCTTCCTCCACCGTCGTCACCATCGCGATCCAGCGCGCGCCGCCCTTGCGCATCTGCGGCACGAATGGCGCCGGGTCGCCCAGCGCGAAGCTGAACCAGCGCAGCCCGGCTTCGAGCGCCGCCTCGAGCAGCTCGGCCGCGCTGGCCGGCGCGGCCGCGGCGGCCGGCTTGCCCAGGCCGAGCGCCTGGCGGGCACTCCCCAGCGCCGCAGTCAATGCAGCGCCGGCCCGCGCCGGCGCCTCGGGCGGCGCGATCAGGAAATTCACCCCGAACGGCGCGCCGGTCAGCTCCAGCGTCTGCACGATCTGCTGGAGCAGCTGCGCGCGGCTCAGGCCCGCGGCGGCAAGCTGGCCGTAGCCACCGGCGTTGCTCACCGCGGCGACCAGCGCGGGGGTGGTCCAGCCTCCGGCCATCGGCGCCTGCAGCAGCGGGAAACGGATGCCGAGCAGGCGGCAGGCGGAGGTCTCGAAAGTCTGGCTCATGCTGCACATGCTAAATCACGTGCAGGCGGTTTAGGCTTGCGCACACGCCATCGAGGACGAGAGAACATGGCTTTCGCGGCGATCAACGGGCAGAACATCTACTTCGAGGACAGCGGCGGGCCCGGCCTGCCGGTGGTGCTGGGCCACGGCTTCCTGATGGACCACGAGATGTTCGCGCCGCAGGTGGCGGCGCTCAGCCCCGAGTTCCGCGTCATCACCTGGGACGAACGCGGCTTCGGCCTGACCGGGTTCGACGGCCAGCCGTTCACCTACTGGGACTCGGCGCGCGACTGCCTTGGCCTGCTCGATCACCTGGGCCTGGCACGCGCCGTCGTCGGCGGCATGTCGCAGGGCGGGTATCTCTCCCTGCGCGCCGCGCTGCTGGCGCCGGAGCGCGTGCGCGCGCTGGTGCTGATCGACACGCAGGCCGGGGTCGAGGACGCCGAGACGCGCGCCGGCTACCAGCAGATGATCGACATGTGGTCGACGGTCGGGCCGGTGGATGCGCTGGCGCAGACCATCGCCAAGATCATCATCGACTTCCCCGGCGAGAACGAGCGCTGGATCGCCAAGTGGAAGGCGCGGCCGAACGCGCAGATCGTCGAGCCGGCGCGCTGCCTGCTCAACCGCGACGACATCAGCGGGCGGCTGCACGACATCCGCTGCCCGGCGCTGGTGATCCACGGCACCGCCGACACCGCGATCCCCGAGGTCAACGCCAAGACCATGGCCGCGGCGCTCTCCGGCTGCGACGGCGTGGTGCCGATCGACGGCGCCGCGCACGCCTCCAACCTCACCCACCCGGGGCCGGTCAACGCCGCGCTGCTGCCGTTCCTGCGCCAGGTTGCCAAGACGCCATGACGCTCTCGCCAACCGAGATCTTCTACGTCCTGATCGGGCTGGCCTCGATTGGCCTGGTGTTCTGGTTCAACCGGCCGCTCTACAAGCCCGGCGGGCCGGCCGGCGCGGTCGGCGGCATCGAGGCGGTGTATTACCTCACCGCGCTGGTCGCGCTTCTGGTGGGCTGGTACTTCAACTTCCAGTACTTCCGCCAGTACGGCGCCGAGGCCGGCTGGCTGCACTGGACAAAGCTCCTGTTCGTCAACCCGGCCTCGGCCTCGGGCGGCCAGGACTTGATCATCGCCAACCTGGTGCTGTTCCCGCTGTGGACCGTGATCGACGGCCGCCGCAGCGGCATGCGCCACGCCTGGTGGTACTTCCCGATGAGCCTGCTGACCAGCTACGCGTTCGGGCTGGCGCTGTACCTGGCGGTGAAGGAGCGGCAGGTGCGCAGTCGCTAGCTCGCGGCGGGCGCGGGTCGCGGCTTACGCCGCTCCTACAAAAAGCAAAAGAAAAAGAAACCTCAGCTT
>DATLCG010000133.1:0-17266 GCA_035526525.1 Binatia bacterium | reverse complement strand
TGACCTCCCGACGCAGCGGCTGCAGCTCCTCGACGACGGGCGCGTGCTGCAGCAGTACGCCGTGTCCACGTCGGCCAGCGGCGCCGGCGAGCGCAATGGCAGCGGCTGCACGCCGCGCGGCCGCCACCGCGTGCGCGCGATGATCGGCCGCGGCGCGCCGGCCGGCACGGTCTTCGTCAGCCGCCGCCCGACCGGAGAGATCTGCACGCCGGAGCTGGTGCAGCGCTATCCGCACCGCGACTGGATCCTCACCCGCATCCTGTGGCTCTGCGGCCTCGAGCCCGGCCGCAACCGCTTCGGCGAGGTGGACACGATGCGCCGCTACATCTACATCCACGGCACGCCGGACGCGACGCCGATGGGCCGGCCCGGCTCGCAGGGCTGCATCCGCATGCGCAATGCCGAACTGATCGAGCTGTTCGATGCCGTGACGCCCGGCATCGGCGTGGAGATCCACGCATGAGCGCAGCGTCGGGCGCCATCGGGCCCCTGATGGTGGACGTGGCCGGCACCACGCTCACCGGCGAAGACCGCCAGGTGCTGCTGCACCCGCTGGTCGGCGGCGTGATCCTGTTCGCGCGCAACTACAGCGATCCGGCGCAGGTGAAGGCGCTGTGCCGGGAGCTGCGCGCGCTGAAGAAGCCGAAGCTGCTGCTCGCCGTGGACCACGAGGGCGGCCGCGTGCAGCGCTTCCGCGTCGGCTTCTCGCGCGTCCCGGCAATGGGCACGCTCGGGGCTCTCTACCGCGAGGATCGCCGCAAGGCGCTGGCGGAGGCGCGGCGCTGGGGCAAGACCATCGGCCGCGAGCTCGCCGAGTGCCGGATCGACCTGTGCTTCGCGCCGGTGCTGGACCGCGACACGGGCCGCAGCCAGGTCATCGGCGATCGCGCCTTTTCGACCGACCACGACGCGATCGTCGCGCTGGCGCGCGCCTTCACCAAGGGACTGCGCGCGGCCGGTCTCGCCGCCACCGGCAAGCACTTTCCGGGGCACGGTGCCGTGACCGCGGACTCGCACACCGAGCTGCCGGTGGATCGCCGCACCTGGGACGAGATCGAGCGCACCGACTTCGTGCCGTTCCAGGCGCTGATCGGCGACGGCATCCCGTCGCTGATGCTGGCGCACGTGCGCTACTCGGCGGTGGACGAGACGCCCGCCAGCCTGTCGCGCATCTGGATCGAGGAGATGCTGCGCCGCCGGCTGGGCTACGACGGCGCGGTGTTCTGCGACGACCTGTCCATGGGCGGGGCCGCGGTCGCCGGCGACATCGTTTCGCGTGCGCGGCTGGCGCTGGATGCCGGCTGCGACATGCTGCTGGTGTGCAACGACCGGGCTGCGGTCCTGCGGCTGCTGACGGAGCTGGATCCCGGCACCCGGCCGGAGGCCTCTCGCCGGCTGCAGCGCCTGTTCCGCAAGAAGATCGTGCCGAAAAAGAAGAAGCCCGCCGCATGAGCGATCTCGCGCACGAGGCGCAGACCATGCTGCGCTCGGCGGAGTGCCTGCACGATGCGCAGGCGGTGCAGCACGCCTATGACCGGCTGGCCGCCCGCATCACGGCGAAATACGCGGCGCTCGATCCGCTGTTCCTTTGCGTGATGATCGGCGGGCTGGTGCCCGCGGCCGAGCTGACGCGGCGGCTGGAATTCCCCTTCGAGCTGGATTACCTCCATGCCACGCGCTATCGCGGCCGCACCACCGGCACCGACCTGGTGTGGAAAGCGCACCCGACCACGGCGCTTTCCCGCCGTCACGTGCTGGTGATCGACGACATCCTGGACGAGGGTCACACGCTGCTGGCCGTGCAGCAGGCGCTGCGCGCCGAAGCACCCGCAGGGCTGGAGACCGTGGTGCTGTGCGAGAAGCGGCATGCACGGCGGGCCGCCGGCGCCCGCGCCGAATACGTCGGGCTCGAGGTGGAGGATCGCTACGTGTTCGGCTGCGGCATGGACTACAAGGGCTATTTCCGGCAGCTGCCGGGCATCTGGGCGGTGAAGGCATGAGCACCCTCGCCGTGATCGGCGGCACCGGCATGAACCGCTGGCCGGGACTGCGCATCGTGCGCCAGGCGCCGGCCACCACTCCGTACGGGGCGCCGGCGGCGCCGCTGGCCCACGGCGAGATCGGCGGGCTGGACGTCATCTTCCTGCCGCGGCACGGCGAAGGGCACAAGCTGCCGCCACACCTGATCAATTACCGCGCCAACCTGTGGGCCCTGAAGGACGCCGGCGTGAGGCGCGTGGTGGCCATCGCGGCGGTCGGCGGCATCGCGCGGAACTGCCCGCCGGCCGCGGTCGCCGTGCCGCACGACGTCGTGGACTACACCTGGGGACGCGAGCACACCTACGCCGACGGCGTTCACCGGCCGCTCGACCACGTCGAGTTCGGCGAGCCGTACGCAGCCCCGGTGCGCGCTGCGCTGCTGAAGGGCGCACGGCAGGCGCGCGTGAAGATCCTGGCGCGGGGCGTCATGGGCGTGACGCAGGGGCCGCGGCTCGAGTCGCCGGCCGAGATCCGCCGCATGCGCCGCGATGGCTGCACGCTGGTCGGCATGACCGGCATGCCGGAAGCGGCGCTGGCGGCGGAGCTGGGCATCGAGTACGCGTGCCTCGCGGTCTGCGTCAATTGGGCCGCCGGCATCGGCACCGGTAAAATCCACGGCGAAATCGCCAAGTTCATCGAGACCGGCATGGCCCGGGTGCGCGCCGTGCTGGGGCGCGCCCTGCCGCTGCTGGCCTGACATCGGGGAATCGCATGAAGGTCACCATTTTCGGCAGCGGCTACGTTGGCCTGGTTACCGCCGCCTGCTTCGCCGAGCGCGGCAACCACGTGATGTGCGTGGACAACGACGCGCGCAAGGTCGAAGGCCTGCTGCAGGGCCAGATCCCGATCCACGAGCCGGGCCTCGACCAGATCGTGATCCGCAATGCGAAGGCCGGCCGCCTGCAGTTCACCACCGATGCCGCCGCGGGTGTCGCGCACGGCACGGTGATCTTCATTGCCGTGGGCACGCCCCAGGGCGAGGACGGCGCGGCCGATCTCAAGTACGTCCTGCAGGTCGCGCGCACGATCGGCCAGCACCTCGACGGTTACCGCGTGGTGGTGGACAAGTCCACGGTGCCGGTCGGCACCGCCGACAAGGTGCGCGCAGCGATCGCGGCCGAGCTGAAGCGGCGCAAGGCGAAGCACGAGTTCGACGTCGTCTCCAATCCCGAATTCCTGAAGGAAGGGGCGGCGGTGGACGACTTCATGAAGCCGGACCGCATCGTCGTCGGCGCCGACTCCGCGCGGCCGGTGAAGTACATGCGCGAGATCTACGCCGCCTTCAACCGCAACCACGACAAGCTGATCGTGATGTCGGCGCGCTCTGCCGAGCTGACCAAGTACGCGGCCAACACCATGCTCGCGACCAAGATCAGCCTGATGAACGAGTTCGCCAACATTGCCGAGCAGGTCGGCGCGGACATCGAGCAGGTGCGCATCGGCATCGGCTCGGATTCGCGCATCGGCTTCCAGTTCATCTATCCCGGCTGCGGCTATGGCGGCTCGTGCTTCCCGAAGGACGTGAAGGCGCTGGCGCGCACCGCCGAGGGCGCGGGCTACGAGCCGGAGCTGATTCGCACGGTGGACGCGCTCAACGGCCGGCAGAAGCAGCGCTTCTTCCGCAAGATCGAGCAGCACTTCGGCGGGAAACTGAAGGGGCGCACGCTGGCGCTGTGGGGCCTTGCCTTCAAGCCCAATACCGACGACATGCGCGAGGCGCCGAGCCGCGTCGTCATCGACGGCCTGCTGAAGGCCGGTGCCCGCGTGCAGGCCTACGACCCCGAGGCCGGCAAGGAAGCGCGCCGCCTGTTCAAGGGCGAGAAAGCCGTGGCCATCTGCGACAGTGCGGAAGCGGCTGCGAAGGGCGCGGATGGCCTCGTCATCGTCACGGAATGGAACGAGTTCCGCAGCCCCGACTTCCCGGGCCTGAAGAAGCTCCTGAAGCAGCCGGTGATCTTCGACGGCCGCAACTTGTACGAGCCGGCGATGGTCGCCGGCTACGGCTTCCGCTATTTCGCGGTCGGCCGGCCCGAGGCGGAGAAGCACGCCGCCTGATCGTGCACCGGCCGCGGGCCGGTGCGTTGAAGGCAGATTCGGAGAGAGCACCGTGGCCGACAAGCGCAAGCGCGGGTTGACGCGCCGGGAGTTCATGGCCGGCGCCGCTGCCGCGGCCGGGAGCCTGGCGCTGCCGGGATGCTCGCCGGGTGACGGCGCGCAGGCCGGGGCCGCGGCCGGCGTCAAGAAGCTGCCGCTCCCCGCCGACTCCGGCATCGACCACATCGTCGTGGTGATGATGGAGAACCGCTCGTTCGACCATTTTCTCGGCTGGGTGCCGGGAGCGGACGGCGTGCAGGCCGGTGTGCGGCTGAAGGACCGCGACGGCGTCGAGCACGAGTCGTACGACCTCGCGCCCGATTTCCAGAACTGCGACCTGTCCGACCCGGACCACACGTACGCGGGCGGCCGCACCGAGATCAACGGCGGGAAGATGGACGGCTTCCTGCTGACGCAGCCCGTCGGCGACCGCTTCCCCATCGGCTACTACACCGCCGACAGCCTGCCGTTCTTCAAGGGCTGCGCCGAGCACTGGACCATCTGCGACCGCTACTTCAGCGGCATCCTCGCGCTCACCACGCCCAACCGGATGTACATGCACGCCGGGCAGACCGACCGCGTGGCCAACGGCGTGGACATCTCGACGCTGCCGACGGTGTGGGACCGGATGATCGAGCAGGGGCGCAAGGTCGCCTACTACTACACCGACGTGTCCTACACCTCGTTCTGGGGCGACAAGTACAAGGGCTTCTCGAAGAAGTACGACTTCACCGGCTTCGCCGCCGATCTTGCCGGCGCCGACCTGCCGGACCTGATGTTCGTGGACAACGTCGGCAACACGCTCAACGAGGGCGGGGCGATCTCGCGCGACGACCATCCCTATTCGGACGTGCGCAACGGCCAGGCCTTCCTCAACCAGGTCTACGACACGCTGCGCCAGCACCCGCAGTGGGAGCGCACGCTGCTCGTCATCAACTACGACGAGTGGGGCGGCTTCTACGACCACGTGCCGCCGCCGCTCGCGCCGGTGACGCCGGAGGAAGCGGCGCTGGGCAACGACGGCCGCCTGGGCTGCCGCGTGCCATGCGTGCTGATCGGCCCGCGCGTGCGGCGCGGCCACGTCGAGCACCTGCAGTTCGACCCGAACTCGATCCTGAACATGATTGCCTGGCGCTTCGGCTTCGAGCCGCTCGGCGCGCGCGCCTCGTCGAACAACCTGGCTCTGGCGCTGGATTTCGGGCGTGCGCCGGACGTCTCGGCGCCGGCATTCGACGTGCCGGCTGGGCCGTTCGGGGGCGTCTGCATCCCGATCCAGTTCCTGGCGAGCAACAGCAGCCCGTTGCCGCTGCCGGCCCCGTCGTGGCCGCTGCCGCCCGTGCCCCTGCCGGTGCCGGTGCAGATGCCGAGCATCCCAGGATTCGACGTGCCGGTGACCGAGCCGGATTTCCCCACGCTGCTCGGCAAGGCGCTGCAGGAAAGTGCGCGCCGCCGCACTGAGCACGAGGCCGAGCTCGAAGCGCTGCGCCAGCTCGGGGCCGCGTTCGGCTTCTGAAGTGGCGGAGAGGGAGGGATTCGAACCCCCGGACGGTTGCCCGTCTCCGGTTTTCAAGACCGGTGCAATAAACCGCTCTGCCACCTCTCCGTGCGGCGGATTGTAGCGGTGGCCTGACGCGCTTCACTGAAACGGCGGCGGCGATCCCCTAAAATCGCGCCCTCGCCGGGCGAGCCGGCGGCACTGCGCGACCACGACCGGAGTTTCTGTTCATGAACGAGAAGACCCTGCACGACACGGCGCTGGCCATGGTGGCCCAGGGCCGCGGCATCCTGGCGGCCGACGAGAGCACCAGCACCATCGGCAAGCGTTTCGACGGGATCCAGGTGGAGAACACCGAGGAGAACCGCCGCGCGTACCGCGACATGCTGTTCTCCGCCGCCGGCATCGAGCAGTACACCAGCGGGGTCATCTTCTACGAGGAGACGCTGTTCCAGAAGGCTGCCGACGGCACGCCGTTCCCGCAGATGCTGGCGAAGAAGGGAATCATCCCCGGGATCAAGGTGGACAAGGGCACCAAGGCGCTGCCGGGCTCGCCGACCGAGACCATCACCGAGGGCCTCGACGGCCTGCGCGAGCGGCTGACGAAGTACAAGGAAGCCGGCGCGCGCTTCGCCAAGTGGCGCGCGGTCATCACCATCGGCAACGGCATCCCGACCGATTACTGCATCCACACCAACGCCCACGCGCTGGCCCGCTACGCCGCGCTGTGCCAGGAGCAGGACATCGTGCCGATCGTCGAGCCGGAAGTCCTGATGGACGCCGACAACACCATCGAGGTGTGCGAGGACGTCACGCGCCGCACGCTGCATGCGGTCTTCAACGAGCTGCATGCGCAGCGCATCCTGCTGGACGGCATCATCCTGAAGCCGAACATGGTGATTGCCGGCAAGAAGTGCGCGAAGCAGGCCGACCGCAAGGCAGTCGCGGCGGCAACCCTGCGCACGCTGAAGCGCTTCGTGCCCTCGACCGTCCCCGGCATCGCCTTCCTGTCGGGCGGCCAGTCGGACGAGGATGCGACGGCGCACCTCGACGAGATGAACAAGCTCGGCGGCGGACCGTGGGTGCTGTCGTTCTCCTACGGCCGCGCGCTGCAGGCCGCGGCGCTGAAAGCCTGGAGTGGCCGCAAGGAAAACCTCGCCGCCGGCCAGCGCGCGTACATGCACCGCGCGAAGATGAACGGGCTCGCGGCGACCGGGAAGTGGGAACAGAAGCTGGAAAAGGCGGCCTGACCGTCATTCCCGCGAATGCGGGAATCCCGTTTCGTGCAAGATGCCGAGGCCGCCGGATTCGTCCGGCGGCCTTTTTCGTGGGGGGAAGCCAATGACGCAGCTTGCGGGCAAAGTCGTGTGGATCACCGGCGCCTCCAGTGGCATCGGCGAGGCGCTGGCGATCGAGGCCTCGCGCCGGGGCGCGAAGCTGGTCCTGACCGCGCGTCGCGACAACGAGCTGCAGCGCGTGCGCGGCCTGTGCGCGGATCCAAAGCTCGCGGCGGTCCTGCCGCTGGACCTGCTGAAGCTGGGCGATGCCGCGGCCGCGGTGAAGAAGGCTGAAAGCTTCTTCGGCCCGGTGGACGTGCTGGTGAACAACGCCGGCCGCTCGCAGCGCAGCCTGGTCATGGACACCACGCTCGCCACCTACCGCGAGCTGTTCGAGCTGGATTTCTTCTCGACGGTGGAGCTGACCAAGGCGCTGCTGCCCGGCATGGTGGCGCGCAAGGGCGGCCACCTCGTGGTGATCTCCAGCGTGGTCGGCTATATCAGCTCGCCGCTGCGCTCCGGCTATGCCGCGGCCAAACACGCACTGCACGGTTTTTACGAGGCGCTCGCGGCCGAGCTGTGGCGCGAGAACGTCAAGGTGACGATGGTCTGCCCCGGCTACATCCGCACGCAGGTCTCGGTGAACGCCTACACCGGCACCGGCGGCTCGCACGGCAAGATGGACCAGGCGCTGGACAAGGGCATGCCGCCGGAGCGCTGCGCCGCAAGGGTCTGGAACGGCGTCGAGCGCGACCGCGCCGAGGTGCTGGTCGGCAAGGAGAAGATCGCGGTGTACATCAAGCGCTTCTTGCCCGGCCTGTGGGCCATGCTGGTGAAGCGGGTGAAGCCGACGTAGTCGGCGTCAGCCAAGCAGCCGGGTCAGTACGCCTTCGTAAAGCGCCTGCAGGCGGGGCAGATCGTCCACGCGCACGCATTCATTGACCTTGTGGATGGTCTCGTTCACCGGGCCGATCTCGACGACCTGCGTGCCGAGCGGCGCCAGGAAGCGGCCGTCCGAGGTGCCGCCGCCGGTGAACAGCTCGGGGTCGCGTCCGGTGATGTCCTTCGCCGCGGCGCGCGCCGCCTCGACCAGCGGGCCGCCCCGCGTGAAGTAGGGCTCGCCGGTGTGCCACCAGTCGGCGTCGAACTTCGGCAGCTGGCCCTGCATCAGCGCGGTGACGCGCGCCCTGATCTCGTCGGCAGTGACTTCCGGCGAATAGCGGAAGTTGAAGACCACCTGCGCCGCACCGGGGATGACGTTGTTCGCGCCGGTCCCGGCATTGAAGTTCGAGACCTGGAACGAGGTCGCCGGAAAATCGACGTTGCCGCGATCCCATTCCTCCGCGATGAGTCGCGAGAGCAGGGGCGCCAGGCGATGGATGGGGTTGTCGGCCTTGTGCGGGTAGGCGACGTGGCCCTGTCGGCCGTGGACGGTCAGGTTGCAGCCGAGCGATCCGCGCCGGCCGACGACGATGCGGTCGCCGAGCGCATCGGCCGAGGTGGCCTCGCCGACGATGGCGTAGTCCGGCTTCACGCCGCGCTGGCGCAGCACCTCGGCGACGTGCTTCGTGCCGAAACGGCAGGGCCCTTCCTCGTCGCTGGTGATCAGCAAGGCAACGCGGCCGCGCGCGGAGCGGAAGGATTCGGCCGCGCATACCATGGCGGCGAGACCGCTCTTCATGTCGGCGGCGCCACGGCCGTAGAGATACCCGTCGCGCTCGACGGGCGTGAAGGGATCGGAGCGCCACGCATCCAGAGGGCCGGTCGGCACCACGTCGGTGTGCCCGGCGAGCACCACCATCGGCCCGGAATCGCCGCGCACCGCCCACAGGTTGGTGACGCCCTCGCGGTTCATCCACTCGAGCGTGAAGCCGGCGCGCTCGAGGCGCCCGCCGATGAGGGCGCAGCAGCCGGCGTCGTCGGGGGTGAGAGAGCGCCGCGCGATCAGCTCGCGCGTCAGTGCGAGCACGCTCACTTCAGCGCGGTCGCCTCTCGCAGCAGATCGTTGACGCCGGTCTTCCGGCGCGTCTGCTCGTCCACCTGCTTCACGACGACGGCGCAGTTCAGCGAATACTTGCCGCCGTCGCGCGGCAGCGAGCCCGCCACCACCACGGAGCCCGCCGGCACGCGGCCGTGCAGGATCGCGCCGGTCTCGCGGTGGTAGATCGGCGTGCTCTGGCCGATGAAGACGCCCATCGAGATCACGCTGCCTTTCTCCACGATCACGCCCTCGACGATCTCCGAGCGCGCGCCGATGAAGCACTCGTCCTCGATGATGGTCGGCGCGGCCTGCAGCGGTTCGAGCACGCCGCCGATGCCGACGCCGCCGGACAGGTGCACGTTGGCGCCGATCTGCGCGCAGGAGCCGACCGTGGCCCAGGTGTCCACCATGGTGCCGGGGCCGACGTGCGCGCCGATGTTGACGTAGCTCGGCATCAGGATCGCTCCCGGTGCGACGTAGGCGCCGCGGCGCACCGTCGCCGGCGGCACGATGCGCACGTTCTGTGCCGCGAAGCGCACCTGGTCGTAGGTCTGGTACTTCAGCGGCACCTTGTCCCAGCCGTGCAGCGCGCCCATCTCGACCGGGGCGTTGTCGTGCAGGCGGAAATACAGCAGCACCGCCTTCTTCAGCCATTCGTTGACTGTCCAGCCTCCGGCGACCGGCTCGGCGACGCGCACCGAGCCGCCGTCCAGCGCATCGATGGCGGCGTCCACCGCTTCGCGCAGCGCGCGGTCGCTGCGATCGAGCGACTGCCGGGATTCCCAGGCCGCCTCGATCCGCTCGCGCGTGCCGGCAAGCATCAGGCCACCGCCGTCAGGCGGAATTCCTCGGCCACGAACTCGCCGCGATGCAGCGTGCGCGTGAGCACCTCGCGCAGTTCGGAGAGCAGCTTTTCGTCCTCGAGCGGGCGCCGCTGCTTGTCGGTGACGAAGAAGGCGTCCTCGGCGCGCTCGCCGACGGTGTTGATCTTGGCGGCGTCGAGCAGGATGCCGCGCTTCTCGAACACGCGGCCGATCAGCGACAGCAGGCCGGGGCGGTCGCCGGTGACCAGCTGCATCACGGTGCGGTTGCGCTGGCGGTCCTGCGTGAAGAACACGGTGGTCGGCGTGTGGAAGTGCTTGAGCCGCGCCGGCATCTTGCGGGTGACGTGGATCACGGAGGTGTTCGGGTCGGCGAGCACCTTGCGCAGCGCCTGGCCGATCTCCTCGAAGCGGTGCCCGGGCTGGATCGGCGCACCGTCGCCCTCCATGAGCACGTAGGAGTCGAGCGTGTAGCCGTCGGCGGTGGTGTTGATGCGCGCGTCGAGGATGTTGAGGCCGAGCTGCGCGAGCACGCCGGTGGTCAGGCCGAACAGGTGGTCGCGGTCGCGCATGTAGAGGAACACCGTGGTGCCGCGCTCCGCGAGCGGCCGCACCAGGATCAGCGGCAGCTGGTCTTCGCGCGCGCGCGCGATCTCGCCGACGTGCCACGCCAGCTCCTCCGGCGAATGGCGCATGAAGTAGTCGTTCTCGAAGCGCTGCCAGATGGCCTGCGCGCCGGCGGCGTCCATGCCGTGCGCCGCCAGCAGGGGCAGGGTGCGCGCGCGGCGCTCGCCGACGATCTCGTCCTGGCGCACCGGGTCGTGCAGGCCGCGCTCGAGCGCGCGGGCGGTGGCGTTGTACAGGTCGGTCAGCAGCGATTCGCGCCACGAGTTCCACAGCGCCGGGTTGGTGCCGCGGATGTCGGCGCAGGTGAGCAGGAACAGGTAGTCGAGATGGCCGCGGTCGCCGACCTTGCCCGCGAACTGCGCCACCACCTCCGGGTCGGAGATGTCCATGCGCTGCGCCGTGAGCGACATCAGCAGGTGGTTGCGCACCAGCCAGCTGACCAGCTCGGCGTCGGCGTGCGAGATGCCGTGGTCGAGGCAGAAATGCTCGGCGTCCTCCGCGCCCAGTTCCGAGTGGTCGCCGCCGCGGCCCTTGGCGAGGTCGTGGAACAGGGCCGCCAGGTACAGCAGTTCCTTCTTGTCGATGCGCTGCATCACCTGGTTGCAGAACGGCAGCTCCTGCCGGAAGCGCTCCAGCGCCATGCGCCGCAGGTTGCGCAGCACGTACAGCGTGTGCTCGTCCACGGTCAGCGTGTGGAACAGGTCGAACTGCATGTGGCCGATGATGGTGCCGAACACCGGCAGGTAGCGGCCCAGCACGCCGTAGCGGTTCATGCGCCGGAGGGCGCGGGTCAGCCCGGTGCCGACGCGGAACATCTCGAGGAACAGGGCGCGGGCGCGCACGTCGTCGCGCAGGCCCTCGTCCACCAGGCGGCGGTCGCGGCGCAGCAGGCGCAGGGTCTCGGCGCGGATGCCGTCGATGTCCGCATGCTTCTGCAGCAGCAGGAAGATCTCGATCAGCGCATAGGGGCTGCGCCGGAACACGTCCGGTGAGCGCGCCTCGAGGCAGCCGCCCCGCACCTGGAAGCGCGCGTTCAGCGGCTGCGCCTTGTCCTTCGTCACCGGCCGCAGGATGGCCTCGTCGAACAGCTGCAGCAGCAGGTCGTTGAGGCAGGACAGCGACTTGATGGTGCGGTAGTACAGCTGCATGAACTGCTCGACCGCACGGTTGCCGGACTGCTCGTTGTCGACATAACCGAACAGGCGCGCCACCCGCACCTGGTGATCGAACAGCAGCCGGTCTTCCTTGCGGCCGTTGAGCATGTGCAGCGCGAAGCGCACGCGCCAGAGGAAGTCCTGGCCGGCGAACAGCTCGGTGCACTCCTGCGCGGTGAGGAAGCCCTGGTCCTTCAGCTCGGCCAGCGTCTGCGCGCCGAAGTGCCGCTTCGCGACCCACGCGATCGTGTGGATGTCGCGCAGCCCGCCCGGTCCTTCCTTGACGTTGGGCTCGAGCTTGTAGCCGGTGTCGTCGTACTTCAGGTGGCGCTTCTTCTGCTCGTCGACCTTGGCCTTGAAGAAGTCCTTCACCGGCCAGACCCGCTCGGGCGCGAGCGCCGACTGCATGCGGACGAACTGGGTGCCGTCGCCGGCGAGCAGCCGCGACTCCACCAGCGTCGTCATGATGGTGATGTCGCCGCGCGCCAGCGCCTGGCACTCGTTGACGGTGCGCACGCTGCTGCCGACCTCGAGCCCGATGTCCCAGAGGAACGCCATGAACGGTTCGAGCTGGGGCTTGAGCGCGTCGAGCCCGCCGTCGTGCAGCAGCAGCAGGTCGATATCCGAATGGGGCAGGAGCTCGCCGCGGCCGTAGCCGCCGACGGCGACCAGCGCCAGGCCCTCGGGCTGCCCGGGCAGGAAGCGCTGCCAGGCCTCGCGCAGCACCTCGTCCACCAGAAAAGCCCTGGCCCGCACCAGCGAGTCCGCCGGGGTGCCTTCCTGGAACAGTGCGTAGAGACGGTCACGGCCCCAGTTCAGCGTCTCGCGGAATGCCGGGACCGCCCTGTCGTGCGCGGTCAGCCGGCCGCGGATGATCGACGCCGAGAAGATCGCGGCCTCGTCCTCGACTTCCAGCTCCAGCTCGAGCCCCACCTACATTTCCCCGTCGCGCAGCGTGAGCACCTCGACGCCATTGTCGGTCACCAGCACGGTGTGCTCCCACTGCGCCGACAGCGAATGGTCCTTCGTGACCACGGTCCAGCCGTCCGGCAGCAGCCGGACTTCGGGGCGCCCGGCGTTGATCATCGGCTCGATGGTGAAGGTCAGGCCCGGCTCGAGCCGCATGCCGGTGCCGGGTTGGCCGTAGTGAAGCACCTGCGGGTCTTCGTGGAAGATGCGGCCGATGCCGTGGCCGCAGTATTCCCGCACCACCGAAAAGCCCTGCGCCTCGGTGTGCTTCTGGATGGCGTGGCCGAGGTCGCCCAGCCGCACGCCGGGGCGTACCAGGCGGATGCCCGCGATCATGGCCTCGCGCGCGGTCTCGGTCAGGCGCCGGGCCAGCACGGCGGGCTCGCCGACGTAGAACATGCGGCTGGTGTCGCCGTGGAAGCCGTCCTTGATGACGGTGACGTCGACGTTGACGATGTCGCCCTTCTTCAGCTTCTTCGGGCCCGGGATGCCGTGGCAGACGACGTGGTTGATGGAGGTACAGATGGACTTGGGAAAGCCCTTGTAGTTGAGGGGCGCGGGCGTGGCCTTCAGCTCGTCCACGATGTAGTCGTGGCAGCGCCGGTCGAGCTCGTCGGTGCTGACGCCGGCCTGGACGTGCGGCTCGATCATGACCAGCACCTGCGCGGCCAGTCGCCCGGCCTCGCGCATCGCGCGCTGCTCTTCCTTGTTCTTGAGGGTGACGGAGGACATGAAACCGGGCCGGAGCGGGGGGCGAGGGAAAGGCGGGACGTGCGTTTTGCAGGTCCGAGCCCCTAGTCCCTAGCCCCTTCCTATGTTATAAAGCGCGCCGCCGTAAGGCAATGAAGCATCTGAAATTTCTTCCGATGCGCAATCCATCCGCAGCGCCGCTTGGGTGAGTCGGTACAAGCGCTGCGGTCTGACACAACCCAAGGAGAAAGCATGGCGAACATCACCATGCGCGAGCTGCTGGAAGCAGGCGCGCATTTCGGTCACCGCACGCGCTACTGGAATCCGAAGATGGCTCCGTTCATCTTCGGTGAGCGCAACAAGATCCACATCATCAACCTCGAGCAGACGCTGCCGCTGCTGAAGGACGCGTGCTCGTTCGCGGGCAAGCTCGCCGCCAACGGCGGGCGCATCCTGTTCGTCGGCACCAAGCGCGCCGCGCGCGACGCGGTCGAGACCGAGGCCGCGCGCTGCGGCATGCCGTACGTGAGCCAGCGCTGGCTCGGCGGCACGCTGACCAACTTCAAGACCATCAAGGGCTCGATCAAGCGGCTCACCGAGATGGAGAAGCAGACCGAGGACGGCACCATCGGCCGGCTGCCGAAGAAGGAGCAGCTGACCCAGATGCGCGAGATGGCGAAGCTGCGCCGCTCGCTGGGCGGCATCAAGGACATGACCTCGCTGCCGGACTGCCTGTTCGTCATCGACACCGGCTACGAGAAGATCGCCGTGTCCGAGGCGCGCAAGCTCGGCATCCCGGTGGTCGCGGTGGTCGACACCAACAACGACCCCGACGGCATCGACGTGGTCGTCCCCGGCAACGACGACGCCACGCGCGCGATCAAGGTGTACGCCGTGTGCATGGCGGACGCCATCGTCGAGGGCCGCGGCACCGTCACCACGGGCGCCCGCAGCGGCGACGAGTTCGTCGAGGTGGACGATGCCAAGGGCGGCGCCGACAAGCCGCGCCGCGGCCGCGGCGCGCCGCGCAAGGAGACCCGGGTCGAGACCCGGCCGCGGAAGAAGCCGGCCGAGGCGAAGGAATGAGCGTCTCTGCAGCCCAGGTGAAGGAGCTCCGCGAGCGGACCGGCGCGGGGATGATGGACTGCCGCAAGGCGCTGGAGGCCACGGCCGGCAACATGGACGCGGCGATCGAGAAGCTGCGCATGGAAGGCCAGGCCAAGGCGGTCAAGAAGGCCGGCCGTACCGCGGCCGACGGCACCATCGCGGTGGCCGCCGGCGCGGACGCCATTGCCATCGTCGAGGTGAACTGCGAGACCGATTTCGTCGCCAAGGGCGACGACTTCCAGGCTTTCGCCGCGGCCGCGGCCAGGGCTGCGCTGGACACCGGCGCGCGCAGCATCGATCAGCTCTCCGCCGCGAAGATCGGCGGCAAGGCCGTCGAGGACGTGCGCAAGGAAATGGTCGCCAAGATCGGCGAGAACATCACCGTGCGGCGCGTCGAGCGCGTGGCGAAGGCCGGCGGCGCCATCGGCCACTACGTGCACGCGGGCAGCCGCATCGGCGTCGTCGTGGCGCTGGACGCGGGCGATGCCGAGCTGGCGCGCGACCTCGCAATGCACGTCGCCGCATCGCGGCCGCAGTTCCTGAAGCCGGCGGACGTGCCGGCGGACGTGCGCGACGCCGAGCGCAAGGTGATCGAGGCGCAGTCCGCCGACTCGGGCAAGCCGCCGGAGATCGTCAAGAAGATGATCGAGGGGCGCCTGAACAAGTATCTCGGCGAGATCTCGCTGACCGGCCAGCCGTTCGTGAAGGACCCCGACCAGACCGTCGAGAAGGTGCTGGCGGCGCGCAAGGGCGCCGTCGCCCGCTTCGTCCGCTTCGAGGTGGGCGAGGGCATCGAGAAGCAGGAGACCGACTTCGCGGCCGAAGTCGCGAAGATGAGTCAGCAGAAGCACTAAAATGACGAGGCCCCGGAAACGGGGCCTTGTTTTATCCGCCCCGCCGCCGAGCCCGAGGACATGCCGAGCAAGCCCGCATACAAGCGCATCCTCGTGAAGCTTTCCGGCGAGGCCTTGATGGGCAAGCTCGACTACGGCATCTCGCCGGTGGTGATGGCGGAGCTCGCCGGCCAGCTGCAGGACGTCGTGCGCCTCGGCGTGCAGGTGGCCGTGGTCGTCGGCGGCGGCAACATCTTCCGCGGCGAGGGGCTGGCGCGCGGCGGCATGGACCGCGTCACCGGCGACCAGATGGGCATGCTGGCGACGGTGATCAACGCGCTGGCCATCCAGGACGCCCTCGAGCGCATCGGCGTGGCTGCGCGGGTGCAGTCGGCGATCCGCATCAACGAGGTGTGCGAGGACTTCATCCGGCGCAAGGCGATGCGCCACCTGGAGAAGTCGCGCGTGGTGATCTTCGCGGCCGGCACCGGCAATCCGTTCTTCACCACCGATTCGGCGGCCGCGCTGCGGGCGATCGAGATCGGCGCCGACCTGCTGCTGAAGGCGACCAAGGTGGACGGCATCTACAGCGCCGACCCGATGAAGGACCGCAAGGCCAGGAAGTATGTCGAGCTGACCTACGACGAGGTGCTCGACCGGCGCCTGGGCGTGATGGACCAGACCGCGATCGTGCTCGCGCGCGACCACAAGATTCCGCTGCGCGTCTACAACATGAACCAGGCCGGCGACCTGCTGCGCATCGTCAGGGGCGCGAAGGACGTCGGCACTCTCGTCAGGAGCTAGCAGCCCATGATCGAAGACATCAAGAAGAAATCCGCCGAGCGCATGAAGAAGAGCATCGACGCGCTCAAGCAGGAGTTCACCAAGCTGCGCACCGGCCGCGCCAGCGCCGGCCTGGTGGAGCCGATCCGCGTCGAGTACTACGGCTCGCCGGTGCCGCTGTCGCAGGTAGCCAGCGTGGTGGTCGAGGACGCGCGCACCATCTCGATCACGCCCTGGGAGAAGACCATGGTGCAGCCGATCGAGAAGGCGATCCTCGCCTCCGGCCTCGGCATCACGCCTAACACCGCCGGCACCGCGATCCGCCTGGTCATGCCGCCGCTGACCGAGGAGCGCCGCAAGGAGCTGGTCAAGCTGGCGCATAAAACCGCCGAGCACGCGCGCGTCGCGGTGCGCAACGTGCGCCGCGACGGCATGGAAACGCTGAAGACCATGGAGAAGGACCACAAGATCACCGAGGACGAGCACCGCAAGCGCAGTGCCGAGATCCAGAAGGCGACCGATGAGTTCGTGAAGAGCATCGACGACACCCTGGCCGCCAAAGAAAAAGAAACCATGCATGTCTGACATCTCGAATTCGCGGCCGGACACGGCCGGGGGTTCGCCGGCGCCGGTCCATGTCGCGATCATCATGGACGGCAACGGGCGCTGGGCGAAGGCGCGTGGCTTGCCGCGTGTCGCCGGCCATAAGCGTGGAGCAGAGGCCGTCAGGCGCACGATTACCGCCGCGGCGGAGCTAGGGGTTCGCTATCTCACCCTGTACGGATTTTCCTCGGAGAACTGGAAGCGGCCTGCCGACGAGGTCGACGACCTCATGGGGCTGCTGCGCCATTACCTGCGCGGCGAGATCGCCGAGCTGCATCGCAACGGTGTGCGGCTGCGGGTGATCGGCGACCGGGCGCGCCTCGCGCCCGATATCGTCGCCTTGATTGAGAATGCCGAGGCGACGACCAAGGCCAATGCCGGCCTCAACCTTATCGTGGCGCTGAGCTATGGCTCGCGTGCCGAGATCACTGCCGCGGTCCGGCGCCTGGCCGAGAGCGCTGCCGCCGGCAAGACGACACCGGCCGAGATCGACGAAGAGGCAGTGACGCGCGCCCTGTGGACCGCGGAGATCCCCGATCCCGACCTGGTCATCCGTTCGAGCGGCGAAAAGCGGCTAAGCAACTTCCTGCTCTGGCAGTCTGCCTATGCCGAACTCGTCTTCATCGACACGCTGTGGCCGGATTTCGGCAAGGACGATCTGCTTGCGGCGATTGGCGAATTTCAGCGCCGCGAGCGACGCTACGGCGCGGCCGGTGACTGACGGCTGGGCGGCGGGCCTGGGCCCGCGCATTCTTCCTTCTATCGTGCTCGCGGTGGGTGCGCTGGCGGTAT
>DATLCG010000128.1:0-11745 GCA_035526525.1 Binatia bacterium | reverse complement strand
GGCCCTCTCCCTCGAGGGGAGAGGGGAATGGTGCAGGAGTGGCGGTGCATCAGAACACCGGCAGCGGCAGCTTGCCGATGCGCTCGGCGCCGCCGACCTTGCCGAGATAGGCGCCTTCGTCGCCGCCCAGGAAGTCGCCGGCGTACTTCTGCCAGCCGCCGTCCTCGCCGGCGCCCGCGGCGTAGCGCCGGAAGTGCTCCATGTCCCAGCCGTAGCGCGGCGCGCAGGAGGTCGGGTGCGCACCGAACGGCGCGTGCACCACGCGCGTCACCAGCGAGCGCTCGAAGAAATTGCTTTTCGCGGTGGCGCCGTGCGACCGGTCGAGCCGGTCGGTGAGCTCCTCGCAGGAAACGACGCAGGCGTCCGCAGCGCGGGCGAAGAGGTCGTCGAAGTACGGATCCGGTCCATGGATCTGGGTGTTGCCGAGGCGGTCGGCGACGTCCACGTGCAGCAGCGCGCAGTCGAGCTTCAGCGCCGGCATCGCCAGCAGCACTTCGCCGTCGGCGTACGGCGACTGCACCGTGCGGAAGTCCGGGTTGATCTTCATGACGTCGCTGCCGAGACCGACCTGCGTCGGCAGGAACGGCAGCCGCATCGCCGCGGCCCGCAGGCCCCACTGCAGCAGGCCCTCGTCCAGCTCGCGCACCTCGAACGGCGCGCCGGCTTCGCGGACCTTCTTGAACCAGGGCTCGATCGGCATCGCGTCCAGCGAGACGAAGCCGTACACCAGCTTCCTCACCTTGCCGGCGGCGCACAGCATGCCGATCTCGGGGCCGCCGTACGCGACGACGGTCAGCTCCTTCAGCGGCGAGCGCAGGATCTCTCGCACCAGCGCCATCGGCTTGCGCCGCGGTCCCCAGCCACCGATGCCGAGCGTCATGCCGTCGCGCAGCTGCGCGATGGCCTCGGCCGCGGTGCTCTGCTTGTTCACGCGAGTTCCGTCACCGGAAGCCCACCGAAAAATCGTGCCCCCAGATCGAGACCTGCTTCGTCTCGGTGGTCTGGTGCGTCTTCGGGTCCACCGTGATGCCGCCCCAGCCGTACTCGATCGCGAAGTTGCCGGGCGTCAGCATGTAGAAGGACGTCATCCTGTCGTTCTCGTGCTGGCCGAGCGTCGCCATCAGCTTCACCCCGGCCTTTTCCATCCGCTTCAGGCCGCGCTCCACCTCGTCCTTTTCCTGCACTTCGACCATCAGGTGCACGCAGTTCGCCGGGTGCGGCATCTCGGCGAGCGCCAGGCTGTGATGGCGGCCGTTGGGGGTATGCAGGAAATAGATGCGCATCACCGGCGCTTCCGGCGCCGGCCTGAAGTTGAAGAAATCCGACAGGCCGAAACCCAGCACGTCACGGAAGAACTTCAGCGACGCGTCGAACTGGAGCGACGGCAGCACCGTGTGGCCCGCGCCGAACTCGCCGGTCTTGAAGCCCTTGACGCCGATGGGCGAAGCGAACGGCGCCGTCTTGCCGGCGTAGCCGGAGCTCAGCTCGTGCCGGTTGCCGGAGGGATCCTGGAAGTGGATCACTTTCTGGGCCTTGCGCGCGGCGCAGACGTCGGCACCGGCCTGCACGATGTCGACACCGGCCTTGCGCAGCGCCGCGACGGCGTGGTCGAAGTCGCGCGCATCGACTTCCCAGCCGGAGGCGAAATAGCTGTCGGCCGGTCCCGGCACGACGGCGATGCGGAACTCGCGCTCGTCCATCTTGAGATACAGGCCGCCATCCGGCGCAGGCGCGGTCTGCATGCCGAGCACCTGCTCGGCAAACGCCTTCCACTTCGACAGGTCGGTGCTCTGCGCCACGACGTAGCCGAGCGCGTTGATCTTCACCATGGAGTGCCCCGGGGATGCGGAAAGCCCGACGGAATTATCGGGACGCCCTCGCCGGGGAGGCTTCACCCGATAGGGTGAGTCGCCACAGCGGAAGCCGCCGCGCGGCGGCCGGAGAAGATGCAGTCCGCCACCGACAGGCCGCTGACGTACAGGTGCGAGCACACGCCGATGGCGTTGCGGCCGGCCGCGTACAGGCCCGGGATCGCCGAGCCGTTGTCGCGCTGCACCGCGCCCGTGCCTTCGTCCACCGCGAGCCCGCCGAGCGACAGGATCGGCAGCGGGAACAGCCGGCTGGTCACCGAGATGTCCACCGCGTAGAACGGCGCCTGCGCAATCGGGCGGCGGTCGTCCGGCGACTTGCCGAACGCGTCCTCGCCCTGGCCTGCCGCGGCCGCGTTGTAGCGCGCGACCGTGTCGCGAAACGTCGCGGCGTCGAAGCCGCAGGCGGTGGCGAGCCCGTCGAGCGTGGCCGCCCTGTTCCGGGCGAAGCGCAGCGCCAGCATCGCCGGGCCGCTCTGGAACGAATAGAGGTCCTTGCTCTTCACCTGCCGCAGCACCTCGTCGTACAGCGCCTGGTCGAGGACGATCCAGGCCTTGCCGCCGTGGTGCTCGATCATCTCGAAGCCGATCGCGGCGCCGTAGACGGTCTCGTCGGTGAAGCGTGCGCCGCGCCCATTCACCACCACGCCCCAGGTCAGGCCCGCGGGCGGACGGATGAAGCGCCACGCGCTCATGTGCGACATGCGCCGCGTCGCGCCGCCGGCGCTCTGTCCCAGCCGGATGCCGCTGCCGTCGTCGCCGGGATTGCCCAGCGGCATGCCGTCGCGATATTTCGGCGCGTAGTGCCCGACCATGCGCGGGTTGAACACGAAGCCGCCCGCAGCGAGGCACACGCCGCGGCGCGCGCGGATGCGGCGCAGCACGCGCTGGCTTTCCAGCGCCTGCGCGCGACGCCGGTACCAGCCGGCAATCGCCAGCGTGAGGCCCGCCAGCGGGAACGCCGGCGGCAGCATCAGCACGAACTTCGTCGCCTGCGCCTGCAGCTGCGCGTAGCGGCGCAGCACCTCGCTGTTCTCCGGGAACTGCAGCACGCCCACGCCGATGACGCGGCCGCTGTCGTCCTGGAGCAGCCGCCGCACCTCCGAGTACGGCTCGAAGCGCACGCCGGCCTTCACCGCGCTCGCCTGCAGCGGCCCGGTCATGGCCTTGCCGAAGCCGGTCGCGACCTTCGCCGAGCCTTCGCTCCACACCTTGTGGCCGCGCGCCGCCGGCCGGGCGATGGCGGCGCGGGACGCCACCAGCGAGCTGTCCGAGTGGTACAGGTGATAGCCGGGCGGCGGGTACGAGGTCTTGTGCGGGTAGTGCGTCGCGTCGAACCTGACGCCGTGCCGGGCCAGCCAGTCCATCATCTCGACGCTGCCATCGCAGAAGCGGCGCAGCGTGGCATCCGACACCACGCCCTGCGTCTCGCCGCGCAGGTACTCGAACATGGCGTCGCTGGAGTCCTCGACGCCCGCCTGCTTCTGCGTCACCGTGCCGCCGCCCGCGTAGACGATGCCGCCGTTGATGGCGGTGGAACCGCCGCCGTCGGCGAGATCCAGCGCGGTGACGGACAGGCCACCCTCGGCCGCGGCCAGCGCCGCGGCGACGCCCGCGCCGCCGTAGCCGACCACGACGAGGTCCGCTTCCGCGTCCCAGCGCACGGCATCGGCGCGCGCGACGCGCTCCGGCGCTTCGACCGCAGAAAACCAGTGCGGCGAGCCCGGCGTCTCGACCTGCGGCATGCGTGTGTCCTCCCGCGGCGATTATGCGTCGCGTCCGCGCTCCTTCCGCTCACCCCATCGGACGAAGCCCGCGCGCAGGCGCCGGGAATAATGCGCGGGCCACCAGGGGAGCTGCGATGGGACGCGTACAGGACAAGGTTGCGATCGTCACCGGCGGCGCCAGCGGAGTCGGCCGCGCGGATGCGCTGCTGCTCGCGCGCGAAGGCGCCAAAGTGGTGCTGACCGACGTCAACGAGAAGGACGGCGCCAAGGTCGAGCAGGAGATCGCGGCGAAAGGCGGCACGGCCGTCTTCATGAAGCATGACATCGCCTCCGAGGCCGACTGGCAGCGCGTGATCGGCGCCACCCGGGACAAATACGGCGGGCTCGACGTGCTGGTGAACAACGCGGCGATCCTGCAGATGGGCTCGATCGAGGACGCCACGCTGGCGCAGTGGCAGCAGGTGATGCGGATCAACGCCGACGGCTATTTTCTCGGCTGCCATTACGGCTACAAGGCCATGCTCGAGCGCGGCGGCGGCTCGATCGTGAACATGTCGTCGATGGCCGGCGTCGGCGGCGTGTCGTCGTTCTGCGCCTACAGCGCGTCGAAGGGCGCGGTGGCGGCGATGACGCGCTCGATTGCGGCGCACGCGCGGTACCACGCGCACAAGATCCGCTGCAATTCGATCCATCCCGACGGCATCAAGACGCCGATGGTGTTCAACCTGCAGGCCTCGCGCGACCCGAAGAAGACCTCGCAGGTGCGCGCCAGCGATGCGACGCAGGTGATGGCGCGCTTCGCCGAGCCGGAGGACATCGCCAACCTGGTGCTGTTCCTGGCCTCGGACGAGTCGCGGTTCATGCAGGGCGCCGAGGTGCGGATCGACAACGGCTACCTGATGTGGGCCGACTGAGCCCGCAGTCCCGCGACCGCGCATGACCCGCCTCCAGTACCACCGCCTGCGCGTCGCCGAGGTGATCGAGGAGACGCCCGATGCGCGCAGCATCGTGCTCGACGTGCCGGCGGAGCTGAAGGATGCCTTCCGCTTCCGTCCGGGCCAGCACCTGCAGCTGCACGTGCCCTGCGCCGCGAAGCCGGTGCCGCGCTGCTACTCGCTGTCGGGCGTGCCGGGCGAGCCGCTGCGGGTGACGGTGAAGCGCATGGGCAGCGGGCCGGCGTCGAACTGGCTGTGCTCGCGCCTGCAGGCCGGCGACGTGCTCGACGTCGCCGTACCGGCCGGCGCCTTCGTGCCGAAATCCTTCGAGGGCGACTTCCTGCTGTTCGCCGGCGGCAGCGGCATCACGCCGGTGATGTCCATCCTGCGCAGTGCGCTGGCGCACGGCGAAGGCCGCGTGCGGCTGTTCTACGCCAACCGCGACGAGGCTTCGATCATCTTCCGGCGGGCGCTCGACCAGCTGGCGGCCGCGCACCCGCGGCGGCTCGACGTCATCCACTGGCTGGACTCGGCGCAGGGCGTGCCCTCGCCTTCGGAGCTGGCCCAGCAGGTGCAGGGCCTGGATCGTCCGCAGTGCTTCGTCTGCGGTCCCGGCCCCTTCATGGACGCCGCCGCGACGGCGCTCAAGCGCGCCGGCATTCCGCACGCGCAGATCCACGTCGAGCGCTTCGTCTCGCTACCGGACGACGCCGACGAGGGCGCGGTGGCGGCGCCGGCGCCCGGCGACGGCGGCGAGGTGCACATCGAGGTCGAGCTGGACGGCCAGCTGCACCGGGTGAAAGGCGTGCGCGGCCAGCTGCTGCTGGAGGCGCTCGAGGACGCGGGCCTCGCCCCGCCCTATTCGTGCCGCGCCGGCGCCTGCGCCGCGTGCATGTGCCGGATCGAGGATGGCGAGGTCGAGCTGGTTCACAACCACGTGCTCGACCAGAAGGACCTGGAGGAGCACTGGATCCTGTCGTGCCAGGCCGTGATGCACTCGGAGCGCATCGTCGTGCGCTATCCCTCGTGACCCGGGCCGCGGCCGAAGCCTTCGCACCGACGGTGCCGGCGGCGTTCGCCGAATCCGTGCGCCGCTTCGGCAGCCGCATCGCCGCCATCGGCGAGGATGGCGCCTCGCTCACCTACGCCGAGCTCGACGCGCAGCGCATCGCCGCGGCGCGGGCGCTGCTCGCCTGCGGCGTGCGTGCTGGCGAGCGCGTCGCGATCTGGGCGCCGAACTCGGTGGAATGGATGATCGCGGGCCTCGCGATCCACAGCGTCGGTGCGGCCATCGTGCCGATCAACACGCGCATGAAGGGGCAGGAAGCCGGCTACCTGCTGCAGAAGAGCGCCGCGCGAGTGCTGCTCTGCGCCGGCGATTTCCTGGGGCAGCACTATCCCGGCGTGCTCGGAACGCATCGCCCCGCCTCGCTGGAGACGATCGTGGTGCTCGGCTCGGCGCGGCCCCGCGAGCTGTCGTGGCCGGAGTTCCTGCGGCGCGGCGACGCGGTGCCGGCGGCCGAGGTGGAGCGGCGCGCCGCAGCCGTGCTGCCGGACGCCTGCATGGACGTGATGTTCACGTCCGGCACCACGGGGCTGCCGAAAGGCGTGGTCACGAATCAGGGCCAGAACCTGCGCGTGTTCGCGGAGTTCGGCGCCCGGCTCGGCCTGGTGCCCGAGGATCGCTACCTCGTGGTCAACCCGTTCTTCCACGTGTTCGGCTACAAGGCCGGCTGGCTGGTCGGCCTGCTGAAGGGCTGCACCGTGCTGCCGCACGCGGTGTTCGACGCTGCCGCCGTGATGCGGCGCATCTCGCTGCAGCGCATCTCCGTGCTGCCGGGTCCGCCCACGCTGTTCATCTCGCTGCTGGACGATCCGCAGCGCGCCGGGCACGACCTGTCGAGCCTGCGCGCGACCATCACCGGTGCGGCAGCGGTGGCGCCGTCGCTGGTCGAGCGCATCCGCGCGGACCTGGGCTTCAAGGTCGTGCTCACCGGCTACGGGCTGACCGAATCCTGCGGGGTGGTGTCGCTGTGCGATGCCAGCGACGACGCGCAGACCATCGTCACCACCTGCGGCAAGCCGATCCCCGGCACCGAGGTGCGCATCGACGCGGCCCCCGGCACGGCCGGCGAGATCCTGGTGCGGGGGCACAACGTGATGCAGGGCTACCTCGACGACGAAGCGGCCACGCGCGAGGCGGTGGACGCCGGGGGCTGGCTGCACACCGGCGACGTCGGCCTGCTCGACGCGCACGGCTACCTGCGCATCACCGATCGCCTGAAGGACATGTACATCGCCGGCGGCTTCAACTGCTATCCGGCCGAGATCGAGCGCATGATGGCCGCGCATCCGGCCGTGGGCCAGGTGGCCGTGATCGGCGTGCCGGACGAGCGTCTCGGCGAGGTCGGCAAGGCCTGCGTGGTGCCCAAGCCGGGGCAGCGCATCGAGCCCGCGGAGCTGATCGCGTGGTGCCGCGGGCAGATGGCGAACTACAAGGTGCCGCGCTACGTGGAAGTGATGAATGCCTTGCCGCTGAACGCGGCAGGCAAAGTCATGAAGTTCCAGCTGCGCAATCCAGCGGAGATCACATGAGCAAGCCACTGAAGGACGTCGTCGCCGTTGTCACCGGCGCCTCGCGCGGCGCCGGCAAGGGCATCGCCGTCGCCCTCGGCCAGCAGGGCGCGACGGTGTACGTCACCGGCCGCACCGTGAAGGAAGGCGACGCGCCGCTGCCGGGCACCGTCGCCGGAACGGCCGAGCTGGTGACCAGGGCCGGCGGCAAGGGCATCGCCGTGGCCTGCGACCACGCGCGCGACAGCGAGGTGGAAAAGCTCTTCGCGCGGGTGGCCAGGGAGCAGGACGGCCGGCTCGACATCCTCGTCAACAACGCCACCTTCCTGCACGACCAGCTGATCGAGAAAGGCGGCTTCTGGGACAAGCCGCTGGAGCTGGTGAACATCCTCGACGTCGGCCTGCGCAGCGCCTACGTGGCGAGCTGGTACGCCGCGCGGCTGATGGTGCCGCGCAAAAACGGCCTGATCGCCTTCACCTCGTCGTTCGGGGCCAGCTGCTACATGCACGGCCCGGGCTACGGTGCGCAGAAGGTCGGCGTGGACAAGTTCGCGCGCGACATGGGCGTGGACCTGAAGCCGCACAACGTCGCGGCGGTGTCCATCTGGATGGGCATGCTCAAGACCGACCGCACGAAGCGCGTGATGGACCAGGACCCGCAGAAATACGCGCCGTTCTGGGCGATCGCCGAGACGCCGGAGTTCACCGGGCACCTGCTGTCGGCGCTCTACCGGGACCCGAAGCGCATGGAGAAGTCGGGGCAGGTGCTGATCGGCGCCGAGGCGGCGCTCGAGTACGGCCTCAAGGACGCCGAGGGCAAGCAGCCGCCCTCGCACCGCGAGTTCCTCGGCGCTCCCGCGCCGGGGCACCCGGCGATCGTGGAGTAGCGCATGGCCAACCGACTGCAGGGCAAGACGGCGCTGGTCACGGGCGCCGCGCGCGGCATGGGTGCGGCGACGGCGCGCGTGTTCGCGCAGGAGGGCGCGAAGGTGTTCGCCGCGGACGTGCTCGACGACGACGGCGAGAAGCTGGCGAAGGACGCGGGCATTACCTACCTGCACCTGGACGTCACCGACGAGGCGCAGTGGCAGTCCGTGCTGCAGCGCTGCGGCACGCTCGACGTGCTGGTGAACAATGCCGGGGTGCTGCTGTTCAAGGCGCTGCGCGACACCTCGCGCGCCGAGTTCGAGCGCGTGCTGAACGTGAACCTGCTCGGCACGTTCCTGGGGACCAAGCTCGCCGGCACGGCGATGGCGCAGCGCAAGCGCGGCTCCATCGTGAACATCTCGTCGGTGGACGGCATGAAGGCGGCGAACGGCCTGGCCGCCTACTGCGCCAGCAAGTGGGGCATCCGCGGGCTGACGAAAGTCGCGGCGATGGAACTGGGCCACCAGGGCGTGCGCGTCAACTCGGTGCACCCGGGCGGCATCGACACCGCGATGGGCAATCCCTACGCCGAGCCCAAGGCCAAGGTGAACCAGCGCTACGGCATGGTGCCGATGCAGCGCGTCGGCGATGCCGAGGAAGTGGCGCGGGTCTCGCTGTTCCTGGCGAGCGACGAGTCCTCGTACCTGTGCGGCGCGGAGATCGCGGTGGACGGCGGCATGCTCGCTGGCCAGTACTACGCGGGACTGCCGGGCGCGCCGGGGACCTGAGCCGCCCCTTGAGGCATAGAATGGCGCCCCCTTGCCGCCCCGGGAATGTTGCATGGCGCTGAGAGCGCGCGCGGAATCCGAGAACGTCAGCCCCACCGCCTACGCCACCGGGTACTTCTGGTACCGGCACGGCCTGTCGCACCAGGGCCTGCTGATCCCGGAAGCCGAGAAGCACGAGCGGCGTTTCCGCGGGCTCATCCGCATCATCCGCGTGCTCACCGGCGTGTCGCTGGATGCGCTGATGCTGGCGCGGCACAAGGGCATCGACGCCCTGCTCGCGCGCGACATCGAGTCCGGCAAGGTGACGCAGGTAATCGAGCTCGCCGCCGGCCTGTCGCCGCGCGGCTGGCGCTTCAAGCAGCGCTACGGCGCGAAGATCACCTACATCGAGACCGACCTGCCGCACATGGCGCAGCTGAAGCAGCAGCGCCTGGCGGACTCGGGCCTGCTCACACCCGGGCACCGGGTGGAAGCGGTGAACGTGCTCGTCGACAGCGGCGCCGGCTCGCTGTTCGAGCTGACGCGCGGGCTCGACCACAAGGCCGGCGTCGCCGTGATCACCGAAGGCCTGCTGAGCTACCTCGACCCCGACGCCGCCAAGGCGGTCTGGCACCGCATCGCGGTGGCGCTGCGCGAATTCCCGACGGGCGTGTACCTGTCCGACGCCTACCTGCGGCAGGACCGCTACGGCTTCGCGATGCGCCTGTTCCGCGGCGCGATCCAGCGCTTCGTGCAGGGACGCATGCACGTGCACTTCCAGGCGCCGGACGATGCGACGCGCCTGTTGCACGCTGCCGGCTTCCGGCAGGTGACGCTGCACGAGACCGCGCACATCGCCGAGACCCGCGAGCTGTCGCAGACGCCCGGGGGCGACCGGGTGCGGGTGCTCGAAGCGCGGACCTGAGCGCGGCGCGTCGCCGCGCCCGGTGATCCGGGCCCTCAGCCCGCCCGGCCCGGCTCCAGGTAGCGCACGCCGGTCAGGTTCTCGGCCAGCGACCACAGCTGCGCCCCCAGTGCCGGATCGCTGGCCTCGGCCCGCGCCTGCACCCGCTTCGGCGATCCGCGCAGTTCCTGCAGGCCGCCCGGCCCGAAATATTCGCCGCCCTGCAGTTCGGGCGTGGTCGCCGCGTGCAGCGCCGGCAGCGCACCCATCGCCGGCGGCTGCGCCATGAGCCTGTTGGCCAGGCGCATGAAGAACCCGCCGTGGTCCGGGTTGGTGTTCGACCAGCCGGGATGTGCGGCGACCGCCTTCACCGGCAGGCCCGCGCGTTTCAGCCGGCGGTCCAGCTCGAAGGCGAACAGCAGCACCGCCAGCTTGCTGCGGCCGTAGGCGTCCATCGGCTGGTAGGGCGTGCGCTCGTAGTGCAGGTCCCCGAGGTCGAGGCCCTTGGTCATGCGGTGCGCCAGGCTCGACATCAGCACGACGCGGCCGTCGCCCGAGGCGACGAGCGCCTCGAGCAGGCGGCCGGTCAGCGCGAACGCCGCCAGGTGATTCACGCCGACCTGCGTCTCGAAGCCGTCGCGGGTCTTGCCGTAGGGCGCGAGGATCGCCGCCGCGTTGTGCACCAGCAGGTGCAGCGCGCCGAAGCGACGGCGGAATTCCTCCGCGGCCACGCGCACCGCGGCGAGCTCCGCCATGTCGAGCGCCAAGGTCTGGACGCGCGCGCCGGGCGTGGCGCGGCGCAGGCTCTCCGCCGCCGTCTCGGCCCGCGCGGCATCGCGGCAACCGAGCACGACCGTGGCCCCCGCACGCACGAGTCCGGACGCGATCTCCAGCCCCAGGCCGCGGTTGGCGCCGGTGACGAGTGCGACCCGCCCTTCCTGGCGCGGCAGCGTCGCGCTCACGACGACACCCCGGCCACTGCCTGCAGCTGCGGCAGCAGCCGCTGCTTCAGGCGCGCGTTGTAGCGCAGCGCATCCACCGCGCGCTGCGTCTGGGCCTGCGCCTCCGGCGGCAGGTGCTCGCCGGCGAAGGCCTGCAGTTCCTCCACGAGCGCCTCGTCGGCGCCGCCCGCACGCTCGTCGCTGACGTGGCGATCCACGCGGCCGGTGAGGATGTCGCCGAAGAAGCGGTTGCGCTCGAACGCCACCGCGATGCGCATCAGCGCGTCCGCATGCTGCTGCGCGAAGGACCACGCCAGGCGCACGTGGCCGCCGTGTCCGGCGACACGCTTCGGCACGCTGGCGGCAAGGGCGGGCGCCAGGTCCGGATCCAGCGCCAGCGCCAGGCTGCGTCCGGCCAATGCCTCGTCGCGCACCGCGCACAGGGCGTTGAGGTAGCGCGCCTTCTCCTCGGCATCGCGCGCCTGCTTCAGCAGGCGCTGCAGCTGGCCGTACGTCGCCTCGTCGGCGTGGATGCCGGCCACCTCGATCACCGCGTCCGCGATGGACCCGTCCAGCGCACGCCGGTCGCGCAGGAAGCGCGCGAAATGCCGTTGCGCCCCGGCCACCACCGCGGCATCGCCGTAGCGGCCAAGGTCCTTGATGAGCTGCGCGCGCAACTCCTGCACCGGCTGCGGCTCGCGGGCCCGCGCCTGCCAGCCGAGCCGCTCGAGCTGCGGATGCAGCCGGGCGATGGCCCATTGCCGCAGCGCGGCCTGCGACGCTTCTCCTTCCGCGAGCGAGTCGAGCTTGGCGAGGCGCGTCAGGACCTCGTTCCACACCGCCGGCTGCGTCTCGCCCCGCATCGCATCGAGTACCGCGAGCCACCCGGCCAGCGGCTGGCGCCCGACGCCGGCCAGCGCCCAGCTGTCGGACAGCAGTTTCAGGCGCACCGCCGGCGCCATCGGCAGCCGTCGCACCAGGGCGGCGAACAGGTCCTCGTCGTACTCGACGCGGAAATAGCCGACGCCTTCGGGATCGGCCACCAGCGGCGCTGCGCAGCGGCCCGCCTCGACCCGGCGGCGGGCGTCGTCCAGCAGCACCTGCTGCGTGCCCTCGCCGTTCTCCAGCGTCAGTGGAATCACCCAGCGCGTACGCGGGGCCT
>DATLCG010000092.1:0-8850 GCA_035526525.1 Binatia bacterium | reverse complement strand
CGCGGCTTCTCGGTGGTCGGCATTCCGGGCGACGCCGACCCGATGCTGGCCAGCCTGCGCAACACGCCTCTCATGGCGTGGAACTGCGCCGCCGACGAACTGGTGAACCTCCAGGACAGCGAGGCCGCGCAGCAGCACCTGGCCGACCTCGGCCTGCGCCACATCGAGTGGCTGTTCCCCGCGGCGGATCACCTGACGCTCGCCACCAACGACGAATACGCGCCGGGCGTGGAGTTCCTCGGCAGCGCGCGCGTGGACCGCGATCCGCCGCACGTCACTTTCGTGGTGAACGGCGTCGAGGACAACGTCGCCGCCACGGCAGTCGCCGACCACGCCTACTGGCTGTCGCAGGTGCGGGCGCGCGACGCTGCCGCCCCCGGCACCATCGACGTGCGCTCCGAGGGCTTCGGCGTGGCGGACGCTCCCGCCGGCACGGTGGTGGAAGGAGCAGGGGCGCTCATGGACGGCGCCCACGGGCCGATGCCCTACGTGTCGCGCACGCTCGAATGGGGCGACGCACCGGCGGCACCGGTGGCGAACGTGCTGCACGTCGCCGCGACCAACGTGTCGAGCGTGACGATCGCACCGGCCCGGGCGCGCGTGGACTGCTCGGCGCGCCTCGACGTGACGACCGACGGCCCGCTCACGGTCACGCTCGAGGGCTGCGGCAGCTCCAGCTTCGCGCCGTAGCGGTCGAAACGGCTCCATGCGACGGCTGATTGCCGCGACCGTGCTCGCGGGCGGCGTCATTGCCGCTGCGCCAGCGGCGATGCCGGACGTGGCGCTGCCGGATGGGCGCCTGCTGCATTTCGACACGGTCGCCGAGGATCTCGGCGGCGGCGCGGTGGCCACCTACGGACGCAGCGCCGACGGCTCGCGCCTGCGCCGGTTCGATTCGCCCGCGTGGCACGCCGGCGAAGTCTTTGCGCCGGGCGGCCGCTTTCGCCTCGACGCGGGCGGCCTGTGGCAGCCGGTGCTGCCCTCGGACATGCCGCGCTTCGTCGAGACTTCCATGGCGCCGCCGGCACTGCGCGCCCCCGTGGCGATGCCGCGCGTGGCGACGCCGGACGGCGACGGCCTCTTCACGGTGGACCTGCTGCTGCTCTACACCGGCGCCTTCGCCGGCGCCTTCGACGCAAGCGCCACGGCGATCGCGGCGATCCAGGACCAGGTCTCGCAGGCGCAGGCCGCGTTCCGCACCAGCGGCCTGCCGATCCGCTACCGCATCGCCGGCATCGAGCCGCTGCCCGGATCGCAGGCCTATTCCACGCCCGCGTTCGGCCAGGTTGCCTACGTGAAGCAGCGCCGTGACGCCGTGCACGCGGACCTCGTGGCGCTGTTCGAGAACGGCGCCTGCTCCGGGCAGGCCACGCCCTTCGACGGCAGCACGCCGACCGCCGACGATGCCGCGCCCTCGGACGTGGATGCGGAGCACGACGCCTTCGCCATCGTGCTGGCCACGCCCGACTGCATCGCCAGCGGAGGATTCCTGCTGGCGCACGAGCTCGGCCACACGCTCGGCGGCGGCCACGACATCGAGTTCAGCGGCCTGCAGGCGGTGCCGAACCCGCTGCTCGGATCGGGATACTGGAAGGAATACGCACATGGCGTGCGCTGCGGCAACGCCGGCGCCGGCGGGGCGTTCAAGTTCGCCTCGATCATGGCCTACGGATTGCCCAGCTCGGTCACGCCGACCGACGTCAAGGGCGACTTCTTCTCCAGCCCGGACTTCGTGCTGGACGGCGAAGCCTGCGGCAGCGAGGGCACGCCGGGACTCGAACCGACGCGCGCCGACAACGTGCGCTCGATCGGCATGGCCGTGCCGTACGTGGCGGCGTACCGCGATGCCGGCGATGGCAAGGATGCCGGCCTCGCGCAGGGCAGTGGCGTGTTCGCGCCCTGGGTGCTCGCCGTGCTGGGCTTGCTGCGCGCCCTCAGCGTCCGCGCTCGCGCAGCTCGGCGGCCTGCACCGTGTTCGCCATCAGCATCGCCACCGTCATCGGGCCGACGCCGCCGGGCACCGGGGTGATCCACGCGGCGCGCCGGGCGGCGGCCTCGAAATCGACGTCGCCGTGCAGCTTGCCGTCGGCGCCGCGCGAGATGCCGACGTCGACCACGGTCGCGCCCTCGCGCACCCAGTCGCCCTGCACCAGGCCGCGCTTGCCGGTGGCCACCACCAGGATCTCGCCCGCCGCGACGTCGCGCGCGAGGTCGCGGGTGAAGCGGTGCGTCACCGTGACGATGGCGCCGGCGTGCAGCAGCTCCAGCGCCATCGGCCGGCCGACGTGGTTGGAGGCGCCGACCACCACCGCCTGCCGGCCGTGGAATTTCTCGCCGGCGGACTTCAGCAGCTCGATCACGCCGTAAGGCGTGCAGGGGCGCAGCCGCGGAATGCGCTGCATCAGGCGGCCGACGTTGTAGGGATGGAAACCGTCCACGTCCTTGTCGGGGTGGATGCGCTCGATGACGACGGTGGTGTCCACGTGCGCCGGCAAGGGCAGCTGGACAAGGATGCCGTCCACGCCCGCGTCGGCGTTGAGCCGGTCGATCTGCGCCAGCAGCTCCGCCTGCGTCACCGTCACCGGCAGGTCGATCTGCTCCGAGCCGAGCCCGACCTTGCGGCAGGCCTCGCGCTTGTTGCGCACGTAGACCTGCGAGGCCGGATCGGCGCCCACCAGGATCGTGGCCAGGCGCGGCGCGGGCTTGCCGCCGCGCACGCGCTCGGCGATGGCGGCACGCACGCGCTCCTGCACGCCGGCGGCCACCGCTTTCCCGTCGATGATCTGCGCCGTCACGTGCTTTCCCGGTTGGTCGGGGTGGCCGGATTCGAACCGACGACCTTCTGCGCCCAAGGCAGACGCGCTACCAGGCTGCGCTACACCCCGTGCGCTCATTATATGTACGGCGCGGCCGCGGCCGCGCGAGAATCCCCGCATGAGCAGCGGCCGCATCCGCTTTCCCGACCTGGTGCGCGGCGTCATCGCCGGCATCCCGGACACGCGTGCGACGCTGTCCGGGGCGGTGGACATGCTGCGCGCGCGCTGGGGCAAGCGCTGGTCCATCGGCGCGCTGCTGGAGGCCCAGGCGCGTCGCCACGCCGATCGCCCCGCGGTGCTGTTCGGCGACCGCAAGTGGACCTACGCCCAGCTCAATGCCTGGGCCAACCGGCTCGCGCGGGTGCTGGCGCGGCAGGGGATCGGGCCGGGCGACTGCGTGGCGCTGCTGATGGAGAACCACCCGGCGGTGCTGGCGCTGGTCGCGGCCCTGGCCAAGCTCGGCGCCATCGCCGGCATGCTCAACCCGAACCAGCGGGGCGACGTGCTCCGCCACAGCCTGCGGGCGATGCGGCCGAAGCGCGTCATCGTCGCCGGCGAGTGCTTGGCGGCATGGCAGGAGCTCGGCGAGCCGCAGGCGCCGCTGTGGCTGCCCGGCCATGCGAAGGAGCCGCCGCCCGCCGGCTGGCTCGACCTCGATGCGGCCGCGAAGAAGGCGCCGGCCGGCAACCCTGACAGCACGCGGCAGGTGCAGATCGGGCAGCCCTGCTATTTCATCCTGACGTCGGGGACCTCGGGGCTACCGAAAGCCTCGGTGATGACGCACCGGCGCTGGCTCAACAGCATGGCCGGCATGGGCCGCGTCGCGCTGCACCTGACGCCGGAAGACGTCCTGTACTGCGCGCTGCCGCTGTACCACAACAACGGGCTCACGGTGTCGTGGGGCGCGGCGATGGGCGCCGGTGCGGCGCTGGCGCTGGACCGGAAATTCTCGGCGAGCCGCTTCTGGGACCGCGCACGCCACTATCGCGCCACCGCCTTCACCTACATCGGCGAGCTGTGCCGTTACCTGCTGGCGCAGCCGCCGTCGGCGCGCGACCGCGAGCACACGGTGCGCGCCTGCATCGGCAACGGCCTGCGACCGGAGATCTGGTCGGAGTTCAAGCAGCGCTTCGGCATCGCCCGCGTCTGCGAGTTCTACGCCGCGAGCGAGGCCAACATCGCCTTCGTCAACGCCTTCAACGCCGATGCCACCGCGGGCTTCTGCCCGATGAGCTTCGCCGTGGTGCGCTGCGATCCCGACACCGCGCAGCCGCTGCGCGGCCCCGACGGGTGGCTGGAGAAAGTCGTGGCCGGCGACGTCGGCCTGCTGATGACCGAGGTCACCGACCGCGCGCCCTTCGACGGCTACACCGATGCCTCGGCCGGCGAGGCGCGCCTGGTGCGCGCCGCCTTTGCGGCCGGCGACTGCTGGTTCAACACCGGCGACCTGGTGCGCGACCAGGGCTGGCGCCATGTCGCCTTCGTCGACCGGCTGGGCGACACCTTCCGCTGGAAAGGCGAGAACGTCGCGACCACCGAGGTGGAGGCCGCGCTGCGCGCCTGCGAAGGCGTCGCGGACGCGGCGGTGTACGGCGTGCGAGTGCCCGGCCACGACGGCCGTGCCGGCATGGCGGCGCTGCAGCTCGCCGAGGGCACCGTGTTCGACGGCGAGCGGCTGGCCGCCACGCTGTCGCCGCGGCTGGCGCCGTACGCCGCGCCCGTGTTCGTGCGGCTGGTGCCGGAACTCGCCACCACCGCGACCTTCAAGACGCTGAAGCAGGACCTGAAGCGCGAGGGCGCCGACCCTGCCCAGGTGCGGGGGCCGTTGTACGTGCGGACGCAGGCGGGCAGCGCCTACGAGCCGCTGGACGGGGAGCTCTGGCGCGCGATCGGGGAGGGGCGGGTGAAGCTGTAGCGCCCTGTCATCCTGCAGCCCAGGCGCGTACGCTCCTTCAGTCAGCCGGAGCCTCGCCATGACCACCGAACGCGCCACCGACACCGAGATGATCGCGGCCGCCGAGACCGCGAAGCGCAATCCCATGCGGCCGCCCGACACCTTGCCGAAGGACTTCGGCGCCGCGGTGCGGCTGTTCGTGTCGCACCCGAGCGGCCAGCTCATCACGCTGTTCATCGCGGTGGCCGGCGCGTGGCGCCTGTCGCTGGGGCACTTCGGCTGGGGGGACCTGGCGCTGGCCGCATTGCTGGTCGCCTATTTCCCCTTCAACGAGTGGCTGATCCACGTCTTCATGCTGCACTGGCGTCCGCGCCGGGTGCTGGGCCGCACCGTGGATTTCTACCTGCCGAAGACGCACCGGCGGCACCACGCCGATCCCTGGAACCCGAAGTGGGTGTTCATCCCGCGCCACGTGCATTTCTGGACGCCGGTCATCGCCGGCGTGCTGCTGTGGGCGCTGTGGCCGTGGAAGGAACTGGTGCTGACCGGGCTCACCGTGTATTTGCTGCTCGGCCTGCACTACGAGTGGGTCCACATGCTGGCGCACATTCCCTGGTGCCCGGACGTCGACTATTACCAGCGACGCGTGCGCGAGCACCGCTACCACCATTTCCGCAACGAGAACTACTGGTGGGGCGTGTCGATGGGGCTGGGCGACCGCGTGCTCGGCACCGCGCCGGAAGTGGCCGAGGTGAAGCGCTCCGGAACGACGAGCACGCTGGGCATGTGAGGAGCGCCTGCCGCGCTCCGGCGTGGCGGCCGAGATGCCTCTCGGTGCAATGGCAATGCCATACTCTGCGCGCCGAATCGCGCGGCCCGGGGCCGGCGCATAGAACGAGGGCCACGGCGGCCCGGTGAGGGGAGAGCAACGGCATGCACGGCGACGCGCGCGGCAAGTTTTCGCAGCTGTTCATCAAGGTCACCGAGCCCATCGTCTTCGGCCACCGCCTGGTCACGCTGACCGTGGTCGGCCTGGTCACGCTGTTCATGGTGTGGGAAGCCCTGCACCTGAAGACCGATGCCGGCTTCGAGAAGCAGCTGCCGCTCGGTCATCCCTACATCCAGGTGTTCAAGCAGTACGAGCGCGAGTTCGGCGGCGCCAACCTGCTGCTGCTGGCGATGGTGCAGAAGAACGGCGACATCTACGACGCCGCCTTCATGGACAGCCTGCACAAGCTCACCGACGCGGTGTTCTTCGCGCCGGGCGTGGACCGCGCGCGCGTGTCCTCGCTGTTCACGCCGGACGTGCGCTACATCGAGGTGATCGAGGACGGCTTCGCCGGCGGCAACGTCATCCCGGCGGAGTACGCGCCGACGCAGGAGATGCTGCAGCAGATCAAGCGCAACGTCGGCAAGGCCAACATTCTCGGCCGCCTGGTGACCAACGACCAGACCGGCGCGATGGTCTTCAGCGAGCTGCTGGAGCGCGACCCGGTGACGGAAGTGAAGCTCGACTACGTGCGCGCCGCGCACGTGTTCG
The DNA here is from genome assembly GCA_035526525.1 of Binatia bacterium. GTDB lineage: Bacteria > Pseudomonadota > Gammaproteobacteria > Nevskiales > Nevskiaceae > JACPFV01. Next base: position 2,600 of record DATLCG010000092.1, on the reverse strand, counting down.
AGGACATCCGCGGCCGCTTCACCCATGCGCAGATGTACGAGTACAAGCTCAAGGGCGACCATCCGCCGTTCAAGGCGGGCGAGGTGGTGGCGCGCACCTACAGCGAGCCGGGCCGCTGGTGGCGCGTGCAGACCGTGGACGTGGCCAACCCGGCCGACGCCACCGGGCCGATGCTGGGCATCCGCGGCTGGGAGCTGGAGCTGTCGCAGGCGTCCAACCCCGACTACAACCCGAACGTGTCGGTCCACGTCATCGGCTTCGCCAAGGTCATCGGCGACATCTCGGACGCCACGCTCGAAGTGGTCGCCTTCTTCGGCCTGACGCTGCTGCTGACGCTGATCCTGCTCTGGCAGTACTGCGGCTCCCTGCGCATCGCCATGATCCCGCTGTCGTGCTCGGTGCTGGCGGTGATCTGGGAGCTGGGCATGCTGCACCTGTTCGGCTACGGGCTCGACCCGTTCGCGATCCTGGTGCCGTTCCTGGTGCTGGCCATCGGCGTGTCGCACGGCGTGCAGATCACCAGCTTCTGGCTGTACGAGGTCGCCGACCACGAGCGCGGCAGCTTCGAGGCCTCGCGCGCCACCTACCGCCGCCTGGTGATTCCCGGCATTTCCGCGGTGCTGACCAACGTCGTCGGCTTCGGCACCATCCTGCTGGTGCCGATCCAGGTGGTGCAGGAGATGGCGATCAACGCCATGTTCGGCCTGGTGGCGATCATCGTCTGCAAGAAGATCCTGCTGCCGTGCCTGCTGTCGTACGCGTCGCTGCCGGACCCCAAGTCGTTCCGCGAGCACCAGAAGAAGCGTGACGCGCTGTTCGAGCCGGCCTGGCGCGTGCTGTCGGGGATCACGCTGCGGCCGGTGGCGATGGTGGTGCTGGCCGCGGCGGTGGCGCTGTCGGGCTGGGCCTGGTGGGTCGGCCAGCGCCTGGCGATCGGCGAGCTGCACGCCGGCGTGCCGGAGCTGCGTCCCGACTCGCGCTACAACCTGGACTCCGCGGTGGTCGCGAGCAAGTTCTCGATCGGCGTGGACATCATGAAGGTCATCGCCGAGGCGCCGGCGGACTCGTGCATCGACCACGCGTCGATGCAGACCATCGACGAGTACGCCTGGCGCATGGAGAACACCGCCGGCGTGCAGTCCACGCTGTCGCTGCCGAAGGTGTCGAAGATCGTCTACACCGCCTTCAACGAGAGCAATCCGAAGTGGTCGGTGCTGCCGCGCAACCGCGACGCCATGGTCACCGCGGTGCAGCCCTTCCCGCCGTCGAGCGGCCTGCTCAACACCGACTGCAGCGCGATGCCGGTGCTGATGTTCACTGCCGACCACAAGGCCGAGACCATCGACCGCATCGTCGCCGCCACCAACGACTTCGCCGCCGGGCTGCCGAAGGACTCGGCGGTGCACCTGAAGCTGGCCACCGGCAACGTCGGCGTGATGGCGGCGGCCAACGACGTCATCAAGGCCACCGACCACACCGTGCTGTTCTGGGTCTATGCCGGCATCGCGGTCTGCGTGCTGCTGTCGTTCCGCAGCGTTGCCGGCCTGATCTGCGTGCTGGTGCCGCTGGCACTCGTATCGGTGTTCTCGTACGCGGTGATGGTGTTCCTGCAGATCGGCATCAAGGTGTCGACGCTGCCGGTCGCCGCGTTCGCCGCCGGCATCGGCGTGGATTACGGCATCTACATCTTCAGCGTGCTCGAGGAGTGCGTGAACAAGGGCATGCCGCTGCGGCAGGCCTACGAGCAGACGCTGCACCAGACCGGCAAGGCGGTGGTGTTCACCGGTCTCGCGCTCGCGGCCAGCGTCTGCACCTGGATGCTGAGCAACCTGCAGTTCCAGGTCGACATGGGCATCCTGCTGACCATCATGTTCCTGGCCAACGCGGTGGCGGCGGTGCTGCTGCTGCCCGCGTTCGCCGCATTCCTGCTGAAGCCGGACCCGGTGGAAGCCGAGCCGGCGGCCGCGGTCAAGTAACCGGGGAGGACTGTCATGCGTGCAACGATCATCGTCACCGGCGCCGTGCTGGCGCTGGCCGGAAGCGCCGCGCTGGCCAGGGTCACGCCGGAGGAGGCCGCGCACCTCGGCCAGGACCTGACGCCGATCGGCGCGCAGAAGGCCGGCAATGCCGACGGCAGCGTGCCGGAATGGAAGCCCTGGCCGAAGGACAACTCGCCGCTGTCGGGCGAGTACCCGCACAACCCGGACTTCGACGCGGAAAAGCCGCTGTTCGTGATCACGGCGCAGAACCTGGCGCAGTACGCCGGCAAGCTGACCGTCGGCCACCAGGAGCTGCTGAAGCGCTATCCGCAGACTTACCGGGTCCGCGTGTTCCCGAGTCATCGCACTGCGGCATTCCCGGAGCCGATCTACAAGGCGACCTTCGCCAACGCCACCACGGCCGACCTGCCCACGCCGGACACTCCGCAGAACGCGACACTCGGCTTTCCGTTCCCGATTCCGAAGAGCGGTGCCGAGCCGATCTGGAACCACAAGCTCAAGTGGCGCGGCGAGAACGTGCGCCGCTACAACAACCAGATGATCGTCGGCACCGACGGCAAGTACACGCTGACCAAGCTGATCGAGGACGTGAAGTTCTAC
>DATLCG010000087.1:0-39319 GCA_035526525.1 Binatia bacterium | reverse complement strand
AGGCCCTTGAAGCGCGTCACCGTCACCTGGCCCTTGAGCTTCTCGGCCTTGATGCGGTCGAGCACGCCGTTGCGCTCCTTTTCGTCGAGCGCGTAGAACACCTGCTTGCCGCAGTCCACGCGAAACAGCGGCGGCATCGCCACGTAGACGTGCCCCGCTTCCACCAGCGGCCGGAAGTGCTTCACGAACAGCGCGCTCAGCAGCGTGGCGATGTGCAGGCCGTCGTGGTCGGCGTCGGTGAGGATGCAGACCTTGCCGTAGCGCAGGTCCTTGAGCTCGGGGTTGCCCGCGTCCACCCCGATCGCCACGCAGATGTTGTGGATCTCCTCCGACGCCACCGCTTCGGCCGCGTCGACCTCCCAGGTGTTGAGGATCTTGCCGCGCAGCGGCATCACTGCCTGGAAGTTGCGGTCCCGCGCCTGCTTGGCGCTGCCGCCGGCCGAGTCGCCCTCGACCAGGAACAGCTCGGTGCGCGAGACGTCGTCGCTGACGCAGTCGGCCAGCTTGCCCGGCAGCGCCGGTCCGCTGGTGATCTTCTTGCGCTCGACCAGCCTGGCGCTCTTCAGTCTTTTCTGCGCATTGGCGATGACGAACTGCGCCAGCAGCTCGCCGGCATCGGGATGCTGGTTGAGCCACAGGCTGAAGGCGTCGTGCACCACGCCCTGCACGAAGGTGGCCGACTCGCGCGAGGCCAGGCGCTCCTTGGTCTGGCCGGCGAACTGCGGGTCCTGCATCTTCACGCTCAGCACGTGCGCGCAGTTCTGCCACGCGTCCTCGGGCGCGAGCTTCAAGCCGCGCGGCAGCAGGTTGCGGAACTCGCAGAACTCGCGGATCGCCTCGGTCAGGCCCGTGCGCAGGCCGTTGACGTGGGTGCCGCCCTGCACCGTCGGGATCAAATTGACGTAGCTCTCGCCGGTGACGCCGTCGGCTTCGGGCGCCCACACCAGCGCCCACTCCGCCGCTTCGCGCTCGCCCTCGAACTTGCCGGTGAAGGGCTCCGGCGGCAGCAGCGTCTCGCCCTTCAGCGTCTCGGTGAGGTACTCGACCAGGCCGTTCTCGTACTCCCAGGCGATCTTTTCCTTCGTCGCCTCGTCCTCGAGCGTGACCTTCAGGCCCGGGCACAGCACCGCCTTGGCGCGCAGCACGTGCTTGAGGTGGGACAGCAGGAACTTCGGCGTGTCGAAGTATTTCGGATCCGGCCAGAAGCGCACCAGCGTGCCGCTGCGCGACTTCGGCGCGTCGCCCACCTTCTTGAGCGGACCGGTGCGATCGCCGCCCTTGAAGCTCATCGCGTATTCGCTGGCGTCGCGCCAGACCTTGACGTCGAGCCGGTTCGACAGCGCGTTCACCACCGAAACGCCGACACCGTGCAGGCCACCGGAGAACTTGTAGGTCTGGTCGGAGAACTTCGCGCCGGAGTGCAGGCGCGTCAGGATCAGCTCGACGCCGGTGACCTTGTGCTCCGGGTGCACGTCGACCGGCATGCCGCGGCCGTCGTCGCGCACCTGCAGCGAGCCGTCGGCAAACACCGTGACGTCCACCTGCCGTGCGTGGCCGGCCAGCGCCTCGTCCACGGCGTTGTCGACGACTTCCTGGGCGAGATGGTTCGGCCGCGAGGTGTCCGTGTACATGCCCGGCCGGCGGCGCACGGGGTCGAGGCCCGACAGGACCTCGATGGCTTCGGCGCTGTACTTGCTCACCCCTGCGGACTCTCCTGGACAGCGGCGCCGCGCATCGGCCGCCGAGAAAATTTTTGCGCGCGGCAAAGTAGCGGCGAACCGCGCCGGGTGCAACGGTTTACACTGGCACGTCTCTCGGCTACCGCAGCGACGCGATGGCGCGAACCCCACAGCAACCCGAGCTCCTGGCCGCGGCCGCGCCGCCGGACGGCGGCGACGTCGCGCGCTTCGAGCAGGCGCTCGGCGAGCTGGAGCAGATCGTCGGCAAGCTGGAGCGCGGCGAGCTGAAGCTGGAGGAGTCGCTGCAGCTGTTCGAGCGCGGCGTGGCGCTGGCGAAGCAGTGCCGGCAGTCGCTGGAGACCGCCGAGCTCAAGGTCAAGCAGCTGCTCGGCGACGAGACCGGGGGCCCCGCGGCTTGACCGCATTCGGCGAGCGGCTTCCGGCCTACCTCGAGCGACTGCGCGCCGCGCTCGATCACTGGCTGCCGCCGGCGACGCAATACCCGGCGCGCCTGCACGAGGCCATGCGCTACGCCGCCGATGGCGGCAAGCGCCTGCGGCCCCTGCTGATCTACGCCGCGGGCGAAGTGCTCGGCGTGCCGGCGCGCACGCTCGATCCGGCGGCGGTCGCCGTCGAGCTGGTGCACGCCTACTCGCTGGTGCACGACGACCTGCCGGCGATGGACGACGACGACCTGCGCCGCGGCCTGCCGACCTGCCATTGCAGGTTCGACGAGGCCACCGCGATCCTCGCCGGCGACGCGCTGCAGACGCTCGCCTTCCAGGTGCTGGCGCGCGACGGCGACGCCGGGATCGAGCCCCTGCAGCGGCTGAAGATGATCGAGGTGCTGGCGGAAGCCTCCGGCTCGCGCGGCATGTGTGGCGGCCAGGCGATCGATCTCGCCGCCACCGGCCGCGAGCTGAGCCTGCCCGAGCTCGAGGCCATGCACGTCCACAAGACCGGCGCCCTGATCCGCGGCTGCGTGCTGATGGCCTGCTACGCGCGCGCCCCGCTGGTGGCCTCGCGGCTCGAGGCGATGGACCGCTACGGCAAGTGGCTCGGCCTCGCCTTCCAGATCCAGGACGACGTGCTCGACGTCGAAGGCGACGCCGGCGAGCTCGGCAAGAACACCGGCAAGGACCACGGCCGCAACAAGCCCACCTATCCGTCGGTCATGGGGCTTTCGCGCGCCAAGCAGCGCGCGCACGAGCTGTTCGACGATGCGCGCGCGGCGCTGGCGCCGTTCGGCGACGCCGCGGCGCCGCTGCTCTGGCTCGCCGACCACGTCGAGGGCCGCCGCCGCTGACACCGCAGGCCGCCGCAGACCGCGGCGGCCGCACAGGGAGAATGCAGATGACCCATCTGAAGGCTTTCATCGCCGGCTTCGTCTCGACGCTCGTCTTCCACCAGTCGGTGCTCTGGCTGCTCGCGCACGGCACTGCCGGCATCCCCGTGTGGGACATGACGCCGGTGCCGCCGCTCGGCGTCCCGCGCGTGGTCTCGCTGGCATTCTGGGGCGGCGTCTGGGGCATCGCGCTGTGGGCAATGATCCGCAACACCCGCGGCACGCCCTACTGGCTGCGCGCGCTGGTGATCGGCGCGCTGGGCCCGACGCTGGTGGCGATGTTCGTGGTCGCGCCGCTCAAGGGCAAGGCGATCGCGTTCGGCTGGGATCCGAAGTTCATCGTCGGCGGCCTGCTGGTGAACGCGGCCTGGGGCCTCGGCACCGCGGTACTCATGCGGGCGATGCCGCGCTCCTGACCGCCTCGGGCAGCCCGCGCCAGGCGATCCACCAGCCGATCGCCGCGGCGATGGCCGCGGCCACGAACATCGCCTCCGGCGAGAGGTGCTGCCAGAGGAAGCCGGCGCCGAGGCTGCCGACCGCGCCGCCGATGCCGTAGGCAACGGCGTTGTACACGGCCTGGCCGCGACCCTGCAGCGATCCGGGGAACAGCTGCTGCACGTAGAACACCGCGAGCGCGTGATACGCGCCGAAGGTCAGCGCGTGCGACAGCTGCAGCACGATCAGCAGCGGCAGCGAATCCACCAGCAGCGCGGTCAGCAGCCAGCGCACCGCGGTAGCCCCGAGCACCGCCACCAGCAGGCGGCGCGCGCCGTGGCGCGAGATCAGCCGGCCCATGACGAGGAACAGGCCGATCTCGGCCAGCACCGCCAGCGCCCAGAGCGCCCCGGCGGCGGCGCGGCTGTACTGGTGCCGCTCGAGGAACAGCGTGAAGAAGTTGTAGTACGGCGCGAAGCTGAGCTGCGACAGCAGGCATACCGCCAGCACCGTCGCCACGCCCGGGCGCCGCAGCGCTTCCAGCAGCGAGGCCGGCGCGCCGCCACCGCGCGACAGCTGCGGCACTTCCGGCACGGTCCAGCTCGACAGGCCCATGAGCACGAAGAACCCGGCGACGAACCACGGCAGCGGGCCCATGCCCGAGCGGTCGAGCACGGCGCCGAGCCCCAGCACCACGGCGACGAAGCCGACCGAGCCCCACACGCGCACGCGGCTGTAGTCGCCCTGCTCGCCGATGTGGATCAGCGCCACCACCTCGAACTGCGGCAGCATCGCGTGCCAGAAGATCGAGTACGCCACCATGAAGAACGCCACGGCGGCGATCGACTGCGCGAAGGGAATGCAGACGAACAGCAGCAGCGAGATCACCGCGCCGGCGCGCACCACCGACACGCGACGCCCGCTGGCGTCCGCGATCCAGCCCCACACGATCGGCATGAAGGAGCGCGTCAGGCCCATCAGCGCGTAGGCCACGCCCATCTGCGCGGCGGAAAAGCCGCGCGACTCCAGGTACGGCGACCAGTACGGCATGAACGCGCCGACCGTCGCGTAGTAGAAGAAGTAGAAGCCCGAGAGACGGGCGTACAGCGACATGGCGCTCGGCGGGCGGCCCGCCGCGGCTTATGGGGCGGGCATTCTAGTGCGTCGTCAGCGCATCCACACCGTCTTCACGTTGCAGAACGAGCGGATGCCCTCTTCCGCGAGCTCGCGCCCAACGCCCGAGGCCTTGATGCCGCCGAACGGCAGGCGCGGATCGCTCTTGACCAGGCCGTTGACGAACACGCTGCCCGCCTCGATCCGCGGCACCAGGCGATCGGCAGTCTCGCGGCTGGCGGTCCACAGGCTGGCGCCGAGGCCGAAGCGGCTGTCGTTGGCGATGGCGATGGCGTCGTTCTCGTCCTTCGCGCGGATCACCGCCGCCACCGGCCCGAAGATCTCCTCCTCGTAGGCCAGGTTGCCGCGCCGCACCTGCGTCAGGACGGTCGGCGGGTAGAACGCGCCGGGCCCGGGCGGCACGCGGCCGCCGAGGGCGAGCTTCGCGCCCTGCCGCACGGCCTTCTGCACCTGCCGGTGCAGGTCGTCGCGCAGGTCCACGCGCGCCTGCGGGCCGATCTTCGACGCCGGGTCCATGGGATCGCCCATCTTCAGCGCACGCATGTGCCCGACGAAGCGCGACACGAAACGGTCGTGCACCCCGCTCACCACGATGAAGCGCTTGGCGGCGATGCACGACTGCCCGGAGTTGATGCAGCGCGCCTGCGCCGCGACCTTTGCCGCCTCGTCCAGGTCCGCGTCGGCCAGCACGATGAACGGGTCCGAGCCGCCGAGCTCGAGCACCACCGGCTTGATCGCGCGGCCCGCGGCTTCGCCGACCGCGCGGCCCGCCGCCTCGCTGCCGGTCAGCGTGACCGCGGCCACGTGCGCATCCGCGATGACCGCCGGCACGCCGGCCGAGCCGATCATGAGCGTGCGGAACAGGGCTTTCGGGAAGCCGGCGTCGCGCATGATCTTTTCGATGGCGAGGGCGCACTGCGGCACGTTCGAGGCGTGCTTCAGCACGCCGCCGTTGCCGGCCATGAAGGCCGGCGCGATGAAGCGGAACACCTGCCAGAACGGAAAATTCCAGGGCATCACCGCGAGCACCACGCCCAGCGGCTCGTAGCGCACGAAGCTGCGGCCGGCATCGGTGGCGATGTCGCGCGGCGCCAGGTAGCGCTCCGCGTGCTCCGCGAAGTGCTCGCAGCCCGCCGCGCATTTTTTCGCTTCCGCCACGCCGTCGGCGTGCGGCTTGCCCATCTCGAGCGCCATCAGGCGCGCCAGCTCGCCGGCGCGCTCCTTCAGCAGCGCCGCGGCACGCCGCAGCGGCAGGGCACGCTCCGCCATGGGCCGCTGCGCCCACTCGCGCTGCGCCTTCGCGGCCGCGGCGAGGATGCGCTTCACATCCGCGCCTTTCATGGCCCGGAAGCGGCGCACGGTCCGGCCGGTCGTGGGGTCGGTGGTTTCGAGGCTCATGCGGGTCTCACGCGTGCGGCAGCAGGATCTGGCGGATGGCGGCGCCGCTGGCGAGCTGCTCGAAGGCCTCGTTGATGGCGGACAGCGGCAGCGTCGCCGTGTGGAGCTTCTCGACCGGCAGGCGGCCCTCGCGCCAGGCCTTGAGGTACGCCGGGATGTCGCGCTGCGGATCGGACGAGCCCATGTAGGACCCCACCAGGCTCTTGCCCTCGCCGGCGAAGGCCAGCGCCGGCAGCGTCACGGTCTTGGACGGATGCGGCAATCCCATCGCCACCGCGGTGCCGCCGCGCTTCAGCGCACGGAACGCGGCTTCGAGCACCGGCGGCACGCCGGCCGCCTCGAAGGCGAAGTCCACGCCGCCCTGCTCGCGGATCGCACCGGCCTGCTCCGGCGTCATCACCTGGGTGGCTCCGGCTTCGCGCGCGACCGCGCGCTTGGCTTCGACCGGGTCCACCGCGATCACGTTCGCCGCGCCGGCGAGGCGCGCGCCCATCACGGCGGCCAGGCCGACGCCGCCGAGTCCGAACACGGCGACCGACTGGCCCGCGCGGACGCGCGCGGTGTTCAGGACTGCGCCGACGCCGGTCAGCACCGCGCAGCCGAACAGGGCCGCGGTCGGCAGCGGCACGTCGCGCGGGATGACGACGGCCGACTCGCGCGCGATGACCGCGTGGCGCGCGAAGCCCGAGATGCCGAGGTGGTGGAACAGCGCACCGCCCGACGCGTCCTTCAGGAGCGGCGGCCCGTGCAGCAGTGCGCCGGCGCCATTGGCCGCGGCGCCCGGCATGCAGAGTGCCGGCCGTCCGCTGCTGCACTCGCCGCAATGTCCGCAGCTCGGCACGAAGGCGAGCACCACGTGATCGCCGGGACGCACGCCGGCCACGCCGGCGCCGATCGCCTCGACCACGCCCGCCGCCTCGTGCCCGAGCGCCATGGGCAGCGGGCGCACGCGCGAGCCGTCCACCACCGACAGGTCCGAGTGGCACACCCCCGCCGCCTCGATCCGCACCAGCAGCTCGCCCTCACGGGGACCCGGCAGCTCCACGTCCTCGAGCTGCATCGGCCGGGATTGCGTGTACGGCCGCGCCTCGCTCACCGCGCGCAGCACCGCGGCGACGGTTTTCATGCGCCGCGCAGGAACTCGCGGATCGCCGCGGCCACTCCCGGCGGATCCTCCAGGTACGGCAGGTGTCCGGCACCTTCGATCGGCAACCAGCGCGCGCCCGGCAGGCGCTGCGCCAGCTGGCGTCCGTTCTCGAATGGCACCACGCGATCGGCGTCGCCGTGCATCACCAGCGCGGGCACGCGCAGGTGCTCGACCGGCACGCCTTCCACGATGAACTCCACGCACGCGTTGTACTGCGCCAGCCAGCATTCGGCCGGCGTCGGGAACTCCAGCCGCCGCGCCAGGTAGCGGTCGAACTCGCGCGGGTGCGCATCGGTCCAGCCCGGCGCGAACGACAGCGGCATGGTGCGGCGCGCGTAGTCCTGCGGCGCGAGCTGCGCCGCCGCGGTCCACGCCTGCTGGGTTGCCGCCGGCACCGGCTGGCTCGCCGCGCCGCCGGGGCTCGTGCCGATCAGCGTCAGCGAGCGCACGCGCTGCGGGTGGTTCAGCGCCAGCGTCTGCGCGATGTAGCCGCCCATGGAGTGGCCGATGACGTGCGCGCGATCGATGCCGAAGGCATCCAGCACGCCGGCCGCGTCGTCGGCCAGCATCGGGATCGAGTACGGCGCCGGCGGCTTGTCGGAGCGGCCGGTGCCGCGGTTGTCGAAGGTCAGGACCCGCCAGTGCCCGCGCAGCTCGTCGCGCAACTCGTCCCAGCACCACGCGCTGTAGCCGAGGCCCGAGATCATCAGCACCGGCGCGCCCGCGCCGACGCTGGCTTTCCACAGCCGCACGCCCTGGCGCCGAGGCTCGCTCACACGTCGTCCTCGCGCGTCTCGCGCGGCATTCCGGCCTCGCCGCCATTGGCGGGCGCCTGCGCCGGTATGGGCGGCGTGCCCGGCGAGACGTCTGCGTTCTGCGCGCGGTGCCGCAGCCAGTGATCCATCAGCACCAGCGCCACCATGGCCTCGGCAATCGGCGTGGCGCGGATGCCGACGCAGGGATCGTGGCGGCCGGTGGTGCGCACCTCGGCGGCGTTGCCGTCCACGTCCACCGTGCGGCCCGGAATCAGGATGCTCGAGGTGGGCTTGAGCGCGATGGCGCAGCGGATCGCCTGCCCGGTCGAGATGCCGCCCGCGACGCCGCCCGAGTGGTTCGCCAGAAATCCCTGGGGCGTCATCTCGTCGCGGTGCTCGCTGCCCTTCTGGCCGGCCGCGGCGAAGCCGTCGCCGATCTCGACACCCTTGACGGCGTTGATGCTCATCAGCGCGTACGCCAGATCCGCATCGAGCCGGTCGTACACCGGCTCGCCGAGGCCGGGCGGCACGTTCACGGCTTCCACCTCGATGCGCGCGCCGATGGAATCGCCGGCCTCGCGCGTGCGCGTCACCAGCTGCTCGATCTCGGTGACGCGCGCGGGGTCGCCGCAGAAGAACGGGTTCGCATTCACCGCCTCCCGACTCTTCAGCTCCAGCTTCAGCGGGCCGATCTGGGCGAGATGGCCGCGGATTTCGATGCCGAGGCGCTCCCGCAGGTACTTGCGGGCCACGGCTCCGGCGGCGACCCGCACCGCCGTCTCGCGCGCGCTGGCGCGGCCGCCGCCGCGGGGATCGCGGCGGCCGTATTTCCGGATGTAGGCGTAGTCGGCGTGGTTGGGGCGGAAGACGTCCTTGATCTTCTCGTAGTCGCGCGAGCGCTGGTCGGTGTTTTCGATCAGCAGCGCGATCGGCGTGCCGGTGGTGCGGCCCTCGTGCACCCCGGACAGGATCTTCACCGCGTCGTCCTCGCGGCGCTGCGTGACGAAGCGCGACTGCCCCGGCTTGCGACGGTCGAGGTCCGTCTGGATGTCGGCTTCGGACAATTCCAGGTCCGGCGGGCAGCCGTCCACCACGCAGCCGATGGCGGGCCCGTGCGACTCGCCGAAGCTCGTCACGCAGAACAGCTTGCCGAGGGTATTACCGGACATCGCGTTTGCCCTTCCGCCAGCGCACCAGTTCGTCGCGCGTCACCACGAAGACGCCATCGCCGCCGCGCTCGAACTCCGGCCAGATGGCCGGCAGGTCCGGGTAGCGCTGCAGGAACAGCGGCATTGTGCCGCCGACCTCGCCGATCAGCACGCCGCCGGAGGCCAGCCGGTCCGGCGCCTCGCGCAGGATGCGGTCCACCAGGTCGAGCCCGTCGGTTCCGGCGGCGAGTGCGCGCTTCGGCTCGCGGTGGTATTCGGCCGGCATCTTCTTCCACGTGCCGAGCGGCACGTAGGGCGGGTTGGTGACGATCAGGTCGTAGCGGCGCCCGCGCAGCGCGGCGAACAGGTCCGACCGCACCGCGCGCACCCGTCCGGCCATGCCGTGCCGGGCGATGTTCCGGCGCAGCACCTCGAGCGCGCCGGCATCGAGCTCGCCGGCATCCACCTGCGCCTGCGGCAGGAAGTGCGCGCAGGCGATGGCGATGCAGCCGCTGCCCGCGCCCAGGTCGAGGATGCGGCGCGGCGGCGCGGCGCACCACGGCGCGAAGCCCGCCTCGACGAGCTCGGCGATGGGCGACCGCGGCACCAGCACGCGCGCGTCCACCTCGAACTCGAGCCCGGCGAACCACGCCGTACCGGTGAGATAGGCCGCCGGCTGGCGCGTGCGCACGCGGCGCTTCAGCAGCGTCAGCACGCGACGGCGCTCGGCCGGGGTCGGCACCGCGTCGAGGTAGGTCGCCGGGACGTCGTGCGGCAGGTGCAGCGCCCACGTCACCAGGTAAAAGGACTCGTCCAGCGCGTTGTCGGTGCCATGCCCGAAGTGCAGGCCGGCGCGGCCAAACTCGCTTGCGCCCCAGCGCACCAGGTCGCGGATCGTGCGCAGGGCGGCGGTCATTGTTCTTCGTGGGAAAACGGGCGGCGCTAGTATGCTGGCCGTCTCCCGCCGCTGCCAGACTTTTTCCGCCGATCCGTGCGCCGCGCCCGCCTCGCCGTGCTGCTCCTGGGCTGCGCCGCGCTCGTCGCCGGAGTGTGGGCGGGCCGCCACTGGAGCGCGTCGCGCGCGCCGGAGCTGCGCAGCGGCGTGCTGCTGCAGCCGCGGCGTGCGATCGCGGAGTTCTCGCTGCAGGACCAGGACGGCCGCCCGTTCGGCCGCGAGCGCCTGCGCGGGCACTGGACGCTGCTGTTCGCCGGTTACACTCATTGCCCCGACGTCTGCCCCGCCACGCTCGCCTTGATGAAATCGCTGCAACGCACGCTCGCCGGTCAGGGCCGCGCGCCGCACATGCTGTTCCTGTCGGTGGACCCGGAGCGCGATGCGCCCGCGCGGCTGAAGGACTACGTCGCCGCGTTCGACCCCGCGTTCGAGGCGGTCACCGGGCCGGCCGCCCAGATCGACGCGCTGTGCGCCAGCCTCGGCCTTGCCTATGCAAGGGTGCCGGAGGGCAGCGGTTACAGCCTGGATCATTCGGCGGCGCTGACGCTGATCGATGCCGACGCCCGCGTGGCCGGATATTTCCAGCCGCCGTTCGACCTGCCGGCGCTGGCGGCCGACCTCGGCCGCGTCGTGGCAGGCTCCTGATGCGGGCGCTGCTGTGGCTGCTGCTGGCGCCGGTCGCGGCGGGCGCCTGTCCAGGACTCGAGCTGCACGACGGCTGGGTGCGCGCGCCGCTGCCGGGCGCGGACGTGCTGGCGGCCTACGGCGAGCTGCGCAATGCAGGCGCGTCGGTGCTGCGCATCGACGGCTTCGGCGCGGACGGCTTCGGCATGGCGATGCTGCACGAGACACGGCTGGAGAACGGCATGTCGCGCATGCGGGCGCGCGACGCGCTGGTGCTCGCACCCGGCAAGTCCGCGACCCTCGCGCCGGGCGGGATGCACCTCATGCTGATGCAGCCCGCGGCTGCACTGAAAGCCGGCGACCGCGCGCAGCTGCGCTTCGCGTGCAGTGGCCGGGAAAGCCGCTTCGCCGTACCGGTGCGGCCATGAATCCGCAGGCACGCCGTGCGCTGGACCTGGCCCGCCAGCTGGCGCAGCGCGCTGCCGCCTTCGCCCGCCGCGCCATCGCCTGGCGCCCGAGCGAGCAGCAGCGCGAGCGGGTGCGGCACGCGTGGGACCGCGTGCTGGTCGCGATCCAGCAGGTCACGCCGACGCTGGCGCTGTCCACGCTCATGTTCCGGCTGACGCAGAGCGAGAACGTCCGGCTCAAGAACTTCCTGATCCATGGCTTCCTGAAGCTCTACGACATCAATCTGAAGGAAGCCGAGTTCGAGCGCATCGGCAACTACACCAGCTTCAACCATTTCTTCACGCGCGCGCTCAAGCCCAACGTGCGGCTGCTGGACCCGGATCCGAAGATGCTGCTGTCGCCGGTGGACGGCCGCATCAGCCAGGTCGGCCCGATCCGCAACTGGTCCCTGCTGCAGGCCAAGGGCCACGACTTCACGGTCGAGGAGCTGATCGGCAGCCACGGCACCGCGCGGCTGTTCCACAACGGCAGCTACTGCACGATCTACCTGGCGCCGCACAACTACCACCGCATCCACATGCCGGCCAACGGCAAGCTGCGCGAGTGGAGCTACATCCCCGGCAAGCTCTACAGCGTCAGCGCCAAGAACGCCGACCGCATGCCGAAGCTGTTCGTGCAGAACGAGCGCATCTGCGCAGTGTTCGATTCGGATTTCGGCCCGCTCGGGCTGGTCATGGTCGGCGCGCTGTTCGTCGGCAGCCTGCAGACCTCCTGGGCCGGCCGCATCACGCCGCCCCACGCGCAGAAGCCCGGCGTCTATTCGCCGATGTCGCCGGTGATCCTGCTGCGCGGGCGCGAGATGGGACGCTTCAACATGGGCTCGACCGTGATCCTGCTGGCGCCGCCGCGCATGGTGGACTGGCGCCCGCACCTGCAGCCGGGCCGCGAGGTGCGCATGGGCCTGGCGCTGGGCGCGATGACGCGGGTCAAATAGCGATAATTCCTACTGCTTGCGGCCACCTGCGACCTTTTCTCGCCACCGCGAATCGAACCAGACGGTAGACTTCCCTCCCGCGTCGCCGCCGCCGCCCGTTTTGTCCCACCGCCTCGCCGTCGTCCTCCTGCCCGCGCTGCTGGTCGCGGCCGCGGGTGCGTTCGCGCAATCGAGCCCCACTGCCGTCGACCTGCCGCGCATCGGTGAGCCGGCCGACACCGCGCTGTCGCCCCAGGAAGAGCAGCGCATCGGCGCGCGCATCGTCGCCGAGCTCTACGCCGGCGATTACGTGCTGGAGGACCCGGAAGTCTCCGACTACGCCACCGGCCTGCTGTGGCGGCTGGTGGCCTCGGCCGACATGGAGCCGCAGCGCCTGCAGCTGTTCGTGATGAAGGACCCGCGCATCAACGCCTTCGCGCTGCCGGGCGGCTACATCGGCCTGAACGCGGGCACGCTCAACAACTCGCGCAGCGAGAGCGAGCTGGCCGGCGTGCTGGCGCACGAACTGGCGCACATCACGCAGCGGCACATCGCGCGCACCGTCGAGGGCACGCAGACCGCGACGATCGCCACCTGGGCGGCGGCGCTGGCCGCGATCCTCGCCGCGTCGGCGGATCCGCAGGTCGTGGTCGCCGCGCTGGCCCTGGGCCAGGGCATCAACGAGCAGCGCCAGGTGAACTTCACGCGCGCGCACGAGCTCGAGGCCGACCGCATCGGCATCCGCACCCTGGCCGCCGCGAACTTCGACCCGGAGGCGATGGCGAACTTCTTCGTGCGCCTCGAGCAGCAGAGCCGGCTGTACGGCAACCAGGTCCCGGAATTCCTGCAGACCCACCCGGTCAACACCACGCGCATCAGCGAAGCGCGCACGCGCGCGGCCGGCTACAACCGGCGGCGCGTCGCCGATCCCACCGAGTTCGCGCTGATCCAGGCCCGTGCGCGGGTGCTGAGCATGGAGCGGCCCAGCGAGGCCGTGGAGTACTTCGCCGGCCAGCAGGACCGCAACAGCCTCGCCAACCGCTACGGCCTGGCACTGGCCTACAGCCGCCTGGGCGAGTACGCGCGCGCCATCGAAATCCTCGCGCCGGCGCTGGCGCAGGCGCCGAACCAGGTCAACCTCGGCCTGCTCGATGCGCGCATCCGCTTCGCGCAGGGCAGGACCGACGATGCGCTGAAGCGGCTCTACGCGACGCTCGAGCACCATCCGAAGTACGCGCCGGCCATCCTCGAGGCGGCGGACTCGCTGATCACGGCGGGCCGCCCCGACGATGCGCGCCAGCTGCTGCTGTCGCACGAGCAGGAGCTGGGCACGCGCGCCGAGACCTACCGTCTGCTGGCGCTCGCGGCGCGCGACGACCACAACACGGTCGAGGCGCACTACCAGATGGCGACCTACCTGTACCAGCGCGGCGACGGTCCCGGCGCGCTGTCCCAGCTGGACAGCGCGCTGCGCATGTCGTCGCTGAGCAAGCAGGAGCGTGCGCGGATCAGGGCGCGGCGTGCGGAGCTGGTGGCGGCGCTGCCCAAGGGCACGCAGCCTTCGCGGCGCTGAAGCCTCAGGCGGCCTTGGCCGCCGGGAAGTCCGGCAACGGCAGGATCGTGCTCCACGACTTGCAGCGCGGGCACTGCCAGAACAGCAGCCCGGGCTGAAAGCCGCACTGCTGGCACTGGTAGCGCGGCCGCTTCTCCAGCGTCCGGTGCAGCACCTCGCGCAGCCGCCCCAGCACCGGCGCCGCGCCCGCGACCTGCTCCGCGGCAGTCTCCAGCAGCAGGTCGAGGCCGCCCCACTGCGGCTGCTTCTGCAGCTGCTCGGCGAGATACGGCAATGCGTCCACCTGCTCCGAGCGCATCAGCTGCGCCTTGGCCAGCACCACCGCGGGCTGCGGCCACAGCTCTTCGGCTTCCTGCAGGAATTTCCAGTAGGACGCCAGGTCGTGCAGCGCCTCATAGCTGCGCCGCATCGGCGCCAGCGCCTCGCCGAGATAGCGCGGGTCCTGCTCGGGTACGCGCCGGTAGGCCTTGACCGCCGCGGTGAAGTCGCCGGCGGCCTCGTGCAAAGCGCCCAGCTGCAGGCTGGCGCGCACGCAATCGGGATGCTCGGCCAGCGCGCGTCCGGCGAGGCGCGCGGCCTCGGTCGGGTCCTTGCGCCGCGAGGCCTCGTCGCAGCGCTCGCAGTAGTACTGCGCGATCAGCGGACGCAGGTCGGTGCTCTTGGCGGCCTGCAGCTGGCGCACGGCCTCGATCGCCTGCGGCCAGTCGCGCGACTGCTCGTGCAGGCTGGCCAGGTGCTCGAGCGATGGCTGCAGGAACGTGCCCTGCGCGACCAGCTCCTTGAACAGGGACTCGGCGCGGTCCATCACGCCGGCCTTGTGGAAGTCCTGTGCCAGCTCGAAGCGCGCCTGGTTGCGGTAAGCGGGCTTGAGGGTCTCGCGCTCGAGCAGGTTCTGGTGGATGCGCAGCGCCCGGTCCACCTCGCCGCGCTTGCGGAACAGGCTGCCCAGCGTCAGGTGCAGCTCGATGGTCTCGTCGTCGATCTCGATCGCCTTGACGAAGGCGGCGATCGCGCGGTCCGGATCCTGCTCGACCAGGTGGGCCAGGCCGCTGAGGTACTCGGGACTGCTCGCGTGGGCCTGCTCCTGCGGTCCCGGCCAGCGCCGCGCGAGGTACCAGCCGAGCGCCGCGCCGAGCGGCAGCATCAGCCACGCCAGGGCCAGGCTATCGGGCATTCGTGCCGGTGCGTGGCAGCGCCGGCGGCAACGCCGCGGGCGTCGCGCCGGGAGCGATCGGCAGCTCGCGCAGGTTGCGCAGCTCGGTTTCGGCGTCGCGCAGGCGCTTCTGCGTGCGGCGCAGCTCGAAGCGCAGCGACCAGACGCGAATCGCGCTGATCAGCGACACGGTGATGCCGCCGGCGACGAAACTCGCCAGCAACAGGCCGATCAGGGGCACCTCGGCGGCGCCGACGAGGTAGTCGAAACGGACGTCCGCCCAGTTGTAGTAGCTGAGGGCGGCGCCGGTGGTGAAAGCCAGCAGCGCGAGCAGCCAGAGCAGGATGCGCAGCACCGCCGCCTCAGGCCGTCGCGCCGGCGCCCGGAGCCTGCGAGGTGCGGTTCTGGTTGACCCGCTCGCGCATTTCCTTGCCCGGCTTGAAGTGCGGCACGTGCTTGGCCGGGATCTTCACCGACTCGCCGGTCTTCGGGTTGCGGCCGGTGCGCTCGGGACGGAAGTGCAGCGAAAAACTGCCGAAGCCGCGGATCTCGACGCGGTCGCGCCGGGCGAGCGACTCGCTCACCTGGTCGAGGACCAGCTTCACCGCCAGCTCCACATCCTTGTGCATCAGATGCGACTGCTTGGCGGCGAGGCGCTCGATCAGCTCCGACTTGGTCATGAGACCTGGTGGATTGTTATCGTAGGTGGCTGACCATAAAGGAGAAATGCGGAGCACGCAACCGAGGCACCAGGGCGCCGCCCCAAAAAGAAAGGGGCCTTGCGGCCCCTTTCGTCACGGACGGCCGCGGATCACTCCGCGCCCATCTTCTCCTTCAGGATGTCGCCGAGGCTGGTCTTGCCGGCACCGGAGGAACCCTTGTTGTACTCGTCCACCGCTTCCTGCTCCTCGTGGATCTCCTTCGCCCGCACCGACAGCATCAGCACCCGGTTCTTGCGGTCGATGCCGACGAAGCGCGACTCCAGCGTGTCGCCCTCCTTCAGCAGCTTGGTGGCGTCCTCGGCCTTCTCGCGCGAGATGTCGCCGGCCTTGATGTAGCCCTCGACGCCCGGCGCCAGCGTGATGTCGGCGCCGCGGAAGTCCACCTTGCGGACGATGCCCTTCACCACGGTGCCCTTCGGATTCTCCGCCATGAACTGGGTGAGCGGGTCCTGCGCGATCTGCTTGACGCCCAGGCTGATGCGCTCGCGCGCACCGTCGATCGCCAGCACCACGGCCTCCACTTCCTGGCCCTTCTGGTACTTGCGCACGGCGGTTTCGCCGGGCTCGTTCCAGTCGAGGTCGGACAGGTGGACCAGGCCGTCGATGCCGCCGTCGAGCCCGATGAAGATGCCGAAGTCGGTGATCGACTTGATCTGGCCGCGGACGCGGTCGCCCTTCTGGTGGTTCTGCGAGAACTCCTCCCAGGGATTGGGCCTGCACTGCTTCATGCCCAGGGAGATGCGGCGGCGCTCCTCGTCGATGTCGAGGATCATCACCTCGACTTCCTGGCCGATGTGGACGACCTTGGCCGGGTTGACGTTCTTGTTGGTCCAGTCCATCTCGGACACGTGCACCAGGCCCTCGACGCCGGGCTCGATCTCCACGAACGCGCCGTAGTCGGTGATGTTGGTGATCTTGCCGAACAGGCGGGTCTTTTCCGGGTAGCGGCGGCTGATCTCGACCCACGGGTCGTCGCCCAGCTGCTTCAGGCCCAGCGACACGCGCTTGCGCTCGCGGTCGTACTTGAGGACCTTGACCTCGAGCTCCTGGCCGACCTGCACCACTTCCGACGGATCCTTGACGCGCTTCCACGACATGTCGGTGATGTGCAGCAGGCCGTCGACGCCGCCGAGGTCCACGAACGCGCCGTACTCGACGAGGTTCTTGACCACGCCCTTGAGCACCACGCCTTCCTGGAGGTTCTGCAGCAGCGAGTCGCGCTCGGCGCTGTACTCGGCCTCGAGCACTTCGCGGCGCGAGACGACGACGTTGTTGCGCAACTTGTCGAGCTTGATGATCTTGAACTCGAGCGGCTTGCCCTCGAGGTACGCGGTGTCGCGCACCGGGCGCACGTCCACCAGCGAGCCGGGCAGGAAGGCGCGGACCGAGCCGATGTCGACGGTGAAGCCGCCCTTGACCTTGCCGGTGATGGTGCCCACCACGATCTCGCTCTTCTCGAACGCCTTGGCCAGGTTGTCCCAGGTGCGGATGCGGGCCGCCTTCTCCTTGGAGAAGCGCGTCTCGCCGAAGCCGTCCTCGACGGCTTCCAGGGCGACTTCCACTTCGTCGCCGACGTTGATCTTGATCTCGCCGTTCTCATCCATGAACTCCTGGATGGGAATCACGCCTTCGGACTTGAGTCCGGCGTCCACGATGATCACGTCGGGCTTCACTTCGAGCACGCGCGCGTGGACGATCGAGCCCGGCTGCATGGACTGGCCGGAGCTGAGGGATTTTTCGAACAGTTCTGCGAAAGATTCGGTCATGAGGTCTCTTCACTCTGCCGCGTCGTCCTGACTTGGCAGTCGGTTGGAACGGGCCGCATCCTTGCCGCCCGGCCGGCTCGTGGCTACGTTGCGCAGCCCTTCGCCTTGAGTAGTCCCTCGATCTGCGCCAGAACGGCGTCCGGCGGCAGCTCGGTGGTGTCGATCACGACCGCATCGTCCGCCGGCTTCAACGGCGAGTGCGAGCGGCTGCGGTCCCTGATGTCGCGGGCACGGATGTCCGCGAAAAGGGCCGGAAGTTTAGCCGCAATGCCCTGTTCGCTCAACTGTTTTTGCCTGCGGCGGGCGCGCTCTTCCGCGGTCGCGTCCAGGAAGACTTTTACCGCCGCATCGGCGAAGACCACGGTGCCCATGTCGCGGCCGTCGGCCACCAGTCCCGGGCTGCGCCGGAACACGCGCTGGCGCTCCAGCAGCGCCTCCCGCACCGGCGGATGCACGGCGATGGCGGAGGCCAGCGCGCCGGTTGCCTCGGCGCGCACCGCCGCGGTCCAGTCTGCCCCGTTGACCTCGATGCGCTCCGGCCCCTCGGCGGCAAAACGGATGACCAGTCCCGGGGCGAGGCCGGCGACGGCCGCCGGGTCGTCGATGGCCACGCCGGCGCGCTGCGCGGCCAGCCCGAGAATCCGGTAGAGCGCACCGCTGTCGAGGAAGTGCCAGCCGAGCCGGGTCGCCAAGGCCCGGGCAACGGTGCCCTTGCCGACGCCGCTGGGGCCGTCGATGGCGATGACGGGGGGAAGCGCAGCGGAGTGCGGAAGAGACATCGCTCAGTCCCCCGCTGCGCGCGGCCCGCTTTCCGCTTCCCGGATGCGGAGGCCGCTGGCGCGCGCCAGGTCCGCAAAACCCGGGAACGACGTATCCACGTTGGCGCAGTCGAGGATCGTGACCGGCTGCTCCGCGCGCAGCGCGGCCATCGCGAAGGCCATCGCCACCCGGTGATCGCCGCGGCTGTCGATGGTGCCGCCGCGCAGCCGGCCACCGCCGATGCGCACGCCGTCCGGGCGCGGCTCGGCGTCACAGCCCAGCACCCACAGCCCCTCGCACATGGCCTGGATGCGGTCGCTTTCCTTGACGCGCAGCTCTTCGGCGCCGGTGACCGTGGTCTGCCCCCGCGCCACCGCCGCCGCCACGAAGATCGCCGGAAACTCGTCGATGGCCGCGGCCACCAGCTCCTTCGGGATGTCGATGCCCACGAGCCGCCGCCCGCGCACGCGCAGGTCGGCCACCGGCTCCGCGCCGAACCGCCGCTCGTTGCCGATCTCGATGTCAGCACCCATCTGCCGCAGGATCTCGATCACCCCGGTGCGCGTCGGGTTGATGCCGACGTCCGTGAGCGTCACGTCGGAGCCGGCCGCGATGGCGGCACCGACCAGGAAGAACGCTGCCGACGACACGTCGGCCGGCACCTGGATGCGCGTGCCGCGCGGCTGCTGGCCGCCCTCGATCGCGGCACGGCCCGGCGCCGCGTCCACGCGCACGCCGAACGACTGCAGCATCCGCTCGCTGTGATCGCGCGAGGGCCCGGGCTCGGTGACCTCGGTGCGGCCGCGCGCGTACAGGCCCGCGAGGAGCAGCCCCGACTTGACCTGCGCGCTGGCCACCGGCGACTCCCAGGCGATGCCCTGCAGCGCAGCGGGCGGCGCGATGCGCAGCGGCGCATGGCCGCCCTCCGACTCGATGCGCGCGCCCATGCGCAGCAGCGGCTCGACGATGCGCTTCATCGGCCGGCGCGAGAGCGACGCGTCGCCGGCGAGCGTGCTGGGGAATTTCTGGCCCGACAGCAGCCCGGCCATCAGGCGCATCGAGGTGCCGGAGTTGCCCAGGTCCAGCGGCGCGCCCGCACCGCGCAGCCCGTGCAGGCCCGCGCCGTGAATCGTGAGTGCGGTCGGGCCGGCCTGCTCGACGCGCACGCCCATCGCCTGGAACGCCTTCATCGTGCACAGGCAGTCCTCGCCGGTGAGGAAACCCTCCACCACGGTGGTGCCCTCCGCGATCGCGCCAAGCATCACCGCGCGATGCGAGATGGACTTGTCCCCCGGCACGCGCACGTTGCCGCTCAGCGCGCCGCCGGGTTGCACGACGAACGTCGTCCCCGCTTGCCGCTCCGCGTCCGCCACTTCCGCGCTCATTCGATCTGCGCCAGCCAACGCTCGCGAGCCGCGCGGGCGCGCTCGAACGTCGCCTGCAGCTCCGGCCAGCGGCCGCCGCGGATCAGGGCCAGCAGCGCGCCGAGTTCGCCGATCTGCCGTTCGAGCAGGGCGCCGACGCTGTCCGCATTGGCGCGCACGATGTCGTGCCACATCTCGGGGCTGGAGCTGGCGATGCGCGTGAAGTCGCGGAAGCCGCCACCCGCGTTGGCGAACAGGTCGCCGCTGCCGTCGAGGCGCGACAGCATGTCGACGAACGCATAGGCCAGCAGGTGCGGCAGGTGCGACGTGGCCGCGAAGATGGAGTCGTGGCGCGCGGGGTCCATCTCGACGACCCGCGCCCCGCAGGCCTGCCACAAGGAGGCGACCCGCGCGAGCGCCGCGCGATCCTGGTCGCGGTGCGGCGTCAGGATCACGCGCCGTCCATGAAACAGCCCGGGCACCGCGTTCGCAACGCCGCTCTTCTCGGTGCCCGCGATGGGGTGCCCGGCCACGAACCAGGGCGGCAGCACGCCCGCGCATGCCCGGGTGACGTCGGCCAGCACCGACTGCTTGGTGCTGCCGACGTCGGTGACGACGGCACCGTCCGCGAGCCCCGAACGGCAGGCGCGAAGCGCTTCGGCCGTGTGCAGCACGGGCACCGCGAGCACGACCACGTCCGCGCCCGCCACCGCCTCGGCCGCCGATGCGGCCGCTTCGTCCACCACGCCGAGCTCCAGCGCCAGCTGGCGCTGGCGCACGTCGACGTCGAAGCCGGCGATGCGCGCCGCCGCGCGCGAAGTGCGCGCGGCGCGCGCCAGCGAGCCGCCGATCAGGCCGAGGCCAACGACGGCGAGCTTCGGGATCACTGCTGCAGGACGGACGTCAGCGCTTCGAGGAAGCGCGTGTTCTCGGCGGCGGTGCCGACCGTGACGCGCAGGAACTGCGGCATGCGGTAGGACTTCATCGGGCGCACGATCACGCCGCGCTCCAGCAGGCCCTGGTGGACCGGCGCCGCGTCGCGGCCGAAGCCGACCGCGAGGAAATTGGCCTGCGACGGCAGCACGGTCAGGCCCAGCGCGACCAGCTCGCGCTCCAGCCGCGCCTTCTGCTCGCGGTTGAGCTCCACCGAGCGGCGCATGAAATCGGCGTCGTCCAGCGCGACCTCGGCGGCCAGCAGCGCCAGGCTGTTGTTGTTGAACGGCTGGCGCACGCGGTTAAGCAGGTCGGCGACCGCCGGGTGCGACAGCGCATAGCCGACGCGCAGCGACGCCATGCCGTAGACCTTGGAGAAGGTGCGCGCCACCAGCAGGTTCGGGAAGCGCTGCAGCCACGCTTCCACCGGCGGACGCAGCTCCGGCGACTGGTAGTGCCAGTACGCCTCGTCTAGCACCACCAGCGTCTTCGGCGGCACCTTGGCGATGAAGCGCTCGAGCGCGTTCACTTCCAGCCAGGTGCCGGTGGGATTGTTCGGGTTGGCCACGAACACCACGGCGACGTCCTCGCGCAGCAGCCGCTCGAACCCGCCGAGGTCGTGGCCATAGGGCATCGGCGCATCCGGCGGCAGGGCCGGCACCACCACCGACTCGGCGCCCTGCGCCTGCGCCGCGATCGGGTACACGGCAAAGGCGTGCTGCGAGAACATCGCCGCGCGGCCCGGGCCCAGGAACACGCGCGAGGTGAACTCGAGGATGTCGTTCGAGCCGTTGCCCAGCGTGACCTGCTCCGGCGCAACGCCGTGCAGCGCCGCGAGCTTCTGTTTCAGCCGGAAACCGCTGCCGTCCGGGTAACGTGCGAGGTCGCCGCCCTGCACCACCTGCTCGACGGCCGCGCGCGCCTTGGGGCTGATGCCCAGCGGATTTTCGTTGGACGCCAGCTTCACCGCGTTGGCGACGCCGAGCCGGCGCTGCAGTTCCTCCACCGGCATGCCCGGCTCGTAGGGCGCCAGCGAGCGCACGCCGCCGAGCGCGTTCTGCAGGAACGGCAGGTCCGCCGCCTTCATCACACGACCGCCCGCGGGTAGGAGCCGAGGATGCGGAAGTACGCCGCGCGCGTGCGCACGGTGTCGAGGGCCGGCCGGATCCTGGCGTCGGCCTGGTGACCCTCGAGGTCCACGAAGAAGTTGTAGTCCCAGGCCTCGCGCCGCGACGGCCGCGACTCGATCTTGGTCAGGCTGATGCCGGCTTGCGCAAACGGCTCGAGCAGCTGGAACAGCGCGCCGGACTGGTTGCGGTGCGCGGACATCATCAGCGAGGTGGAGTCGCGGCCGGTCGGCTCGGGATTCTGCCGGCCGATGACGAGGAAGCGCGTGGTGTTGTTCGGATCGTCCTCGATGTTCGAGAACACGATGCCGAGCTTGTAGAACTCGGCCGCGGCCTGCCCGGCGATGGCGGCACGGCCGGCGCCCTCCTCCGCCGCCATGCGCGCGGCGAGGCCATTGCTGGCGACCGGCACGCGCTCGGCGCCCGGCAGCTT
The DNA here is from genome assembly GCA_035526525.1 of Binatia bacterium. Taxonomy (GTDB): domain Bacteria; phylum Pseudomonadota; class Gammaproteobacteria; order Nevskiales; family Nevskiaceae; genus JACPFV01. Next base: position 17,488 of record DATLCG010000087.1, on the reverse strand, counting down.
GGTGTCGAGCCACTTGCGGCACTGGGCGAAGGACTGCGCGTGCGCATAGATGCGGCGGATCGACGCGGCGTCGCCGCCCGACAGCAGGTGGTGGTGCACCGGCAGCCACACCTCGCCGCAGATGTTGAGCGGCGTCAGCGCGAGCAGGTCGAGCGTGCTGCTGACGACACCCTCGGTGGAATTCTCGATCGGCACCACGCCGTAGGTGGCCGCGCCGGACTCGACGTCCCGGAAGATCTCGTCGATGGCCGCCGCCGGGCGCGCGTCGACCGCGTGACCGAAATGCTTGTACACCGCGCCCTGGGTATAGGTGCCCTCGGGCCCCAGGTACGCCACCTTCAGCGGCGACTCCAGCGCCAGGCACACCGACATGATCTCGCGCATCAGGCGCGCCATCACGTCATCGGCGACCGGGCTTTTGATCTCGCGGTTGCGCTCGATCGCGCGGCGCAGCACCTCGGCCTCGCGCGCGGGGCGATAGTGGTCGGCGGAGCTCTGGTCGCCGCTGCGAGCCTTGATCTCGCGGATCCGGAGCGCGACGCGGGCACGCTCGGCGATCAGCTGCTGCAACTCGCGATCGAGCTCGTCGATGCGGGCCCGGGCTCCTGCGAGGTCCGCCGCCAGCTCCGGCGGCGTCATGGGTGGTTGTTGAGCGCCCGCACCGACAGCACGCCCTGGATGGCGGCGATCTCGCTGCACACCGTGCCCGGAATGGCGCCATCCACGTCCACCAGCGTGTAGGCCAGCTCGCCGCGCGACTTGTTGAGCAGGTCGGCGATGTTGAGCTGCTGCTTGGCGAGCGCCGTGGTGATCTGGCCCACCATGTTCGGCACGTTGGCGTTGGCGATGCACAGCCGCGTCGCGCCCGATACCGGCGGCAGCACCGCCTCCGGGAAGTTCACCGCGTTGCGGATGTTGCCGTTCTCCAGGAAATCGCGCAGCTGCTCGGCCACCATCACCGCGCAGTTGTCCTCGGCCTCGCCGGTGGACGCACCCAGGTGCGGCAGCGTGACCGCGCGCGGATGCTTGACCAGCGCCGGCGTCGGAAAGTCGCAGACGTAGGCGTGCAGCTTGCCTTCGTCGAGCGCGGCCTTGACCGCCGCCTCGTCCACCACGCCCTCGCGGGAGAAGTTGAGCAGCGTCGCGCCCTTCTTCATCAGCTTGATGCGCTGCGCATTGATCATCTTCTTCGTCGCGTCGAGCAGCGGCACGTGTACCGTGATCAGGTCGGCGCGGCCGATCAGGTCGTCGATGGAGACGGCCTGCTGCACGGCGGCGTTCAGCTGCCAGGCGTTCTGCACCGTGATCGACGGGTCGTAGCCCATCGCGCGCATGCCGAGCTCGACCGCGGCATTGGCCACCTTCACGCCGATGGCGCCGAGGCCGATCACGCCGAGCGTGCGGCCCGGCAGCTCGAAGCCGACGAATTTCTTCTTGCCGTCCTCGACCGCCTTGTGCATCGCGGCCTCGTCGCCGCCGAGCGCCTGGGTGAAGCTCCACGCCGGGATCAGGTTGCGCGCGGCCAGGAACATGCCGGCCAGCACCAGTTCCTTCACCGCGTTGGCATTGGCGCCGGGTGCGTTGAACACCGGCACGCCGCGCTCGCTCATCGCCTTGACCGGGATGTTGTTGGTGCCGGCGCCGGCGCGGCCGATCGCCTTCACCGTGCGCGGGATCTCCACCTTGTGCAGGTCCGCCGAGCGGACCAGCAGCGCATCGGGCTCCTGCAGGTCGGCGCCCACCTGGTACTGGCTGGGCGGCAGGCGCTCGAGGCCGAGGGCCGAGATGTTGTTCAGCGTCTGGATCTTGAACATGCCGGCCCGCAGCTCCCTGGTGTTCTCCCGGCACCGGGCGGCGCCAAGGGGCGGCTATTGTTGCAGCGCAGCGCCCGCGCCGCCACCGCCTTGCGCCAAAGAAAAAGCCCGGCGGTGCCGGGCTTTTCGATGCGACGCGCGCGGTGTCAGCCCCGGGTGCGCGCGAACTCCTTCATGTGGTCGACCAGCGCCTTCACGCCCTCTTCCGGCATCGCGTTGTAGAGGCTCGCGCGCATGCCGCCGACGGAGCGGTGTCCCTTCAGTCCGTCGAGCCCCGCCGCCTTGGCGCTCTTCACGAACTCGGCGTCGAGCTCTTCGCTGCCGAGGCGGAAGGTCACGTTCATCCACGAACGGTCCTTCTTCCCGGCGACCGGCTGGAAGAAGGACTGGCCGTCCAGGTACGCGTACAGCAGCCCGGCCTTGCGCCGGTTGATCTCGGCCATCGCCTTCAGGCCGCCGAGGCCCTGGATCCACTTGAACACCAGGCCCGACACGTACCACGCGAAGCAGGGCGGCGTGTTGAGCATCGACTCGTTCTCGGCGACCGGGCCGTACTCGTAGATCGAGGGCATCGCCTTCAGCGGCTGGCCGAGCAGGTCGGGGCGGACGATCACGAAGGTGAGGCCCGCGGGACCGGCGTTCTTCTGCGCGCCCGCATACATCAGGCCGAACTTCGCCACGTCCACCGGGCGCGACAGGAAGGTCGAGGAGAAGTCGGCCACCAGCGGCACGGCGCCGATGTCAGGGATGAACTGGAACTCCACCCCTTCGATGGTCTCGTTGGGCGTGTAGTGCAGGTACGCCGCTGCAGGATCGGCCTTCCAGGTGTTCTGCTCGGGCACGTGCGTGTACTTGCCGCCGGCCGGGGTCGCCGCGACGTTGACCTTGCAGTAGCGCTCGGCCTCCTTCGCCGCCTTCTTGCCGAAGGAGCCGGTGACCACGTAGTCGGCCGCGGTCTTGCCGCGCAGCAGGTTCATCGGGATCGCCGAGAACTGCGCGGTGGCGCCGCCCTGCATGAACAGCACCTTGTAGTCCGCCGGCACGCCCAGCAGCCCGCGCAGGTCCTTCTCGGCCTCGGCCGCGATCGACATGAAGGGCTTGTCGCGATGCGACATCTCCATCACCGACATGCCGGTGCCGCGCCAGTCGAGCAGCTCGTCCTTGACCTGCTGCAGCACCGGCTGCGGCAGCGTCGCGGGACCGGCGGCGAAGTTGAAGACTCTCTTCATGGTCGTGTTCTTCGTGTCGTACATGGATGCACCTAGGCTGCGGGCGGCTCGCCGGCAGCAGGCTCGGGCGGCGCGTGGCCATTGCCGTTCTCGCCGTTGCCGTTGCCCTCGGGCTCGATGCGGTCGAGGCCGACCAGCTTGTCGCCCTCGTCCGGCCGCATCACGCGCACGCCCTGCGTGTTGCGGCCCTGCACGCTGATCTCCTTCGCCGCAAAGCGGATCAGGGTGCCGCGCTCCGAGATGAGCATGACCTCGTCGGTCTCGTGCACCTCCACCGCGTTGACCAGCTTGCCGGTCTTGTCGGTGATGGCCTGCGCGATGACGCCCTGCCCGCCGCGGCCGTGCACCGGGAAATCGCCGACCGGCGTGCGCTTGCCGAAGCCGAGCTCGGACACCGTGAGGATGTCGCCGCCGGCGGCCGGAGCGCCTTCGCCTGCCGCCACGATGAGCGCGATCACGCGCTCGCCATCCTTCAGGCGCATGCCGATGACACCGGTGGCCTGCCGGCCCATGGGGCGCACCTCGTCCTCCTTGAAGCGGATGGCGCGGCCGCCGTCGCAGAACAGCAGCACGTCGTGCTTGCCGTCGGTCAGGGCCACGTCGACCAGCGCGTCGTCCGCGCGCAGCTCCACCGCGATGATGCCGTTCGAGCGGATGTGCGAGTAGTCCTCGAGCGAGGTCTTCTTGACCGTGCCGCTGCGCGTCGCCATGAACACGAAGCTGCCGGGGGTGAACTCCTTGATCGGCAGCACCGCCGAGATCTTTTCCTCGGCTTCCAGCGGCAGCAGGTTCACGAACGGCTTGCCGCGTGCGCCGCGGGTGCCCGCGGGGAGCTCGAACACGCGCAGCTTGTAGACGCGGCCGAGGCTGGAGAAGCACAGCAGCGTGTCGTGGCTGTGCGTGACCCACAGCCGGTCCACGAAATCCTCTTCCTTCGTCGCGGCGGCCATCCTGCCGCGGCCGCCGCGCTTCTGGGCGCGGTACTCGTCGAGCGGCTGGCTCTTGACGTAGCCCTCGTGCGACAGCGTCACCACCATGTCCTGCGGGGTGACGAGGTCCTCGCGGTTCAGGTTGACCGCCCCTTCGGAAATCTCGGTGCGGCGCTCGTCCGCGTACTGGTCCTTGATCTCCAGCAGCTCGGCGCGGATCACCGCCAGCAGCTTCGCCTCGTTCGCGAGGATGTCCATGTACGTCACGATCGATTCCAGGATTTCCTTGAACTCCTGGATGATCTTTTCCTGCTCCAGCCCGGTGAGGCGGTGCAGCCGCAGGTCGAGGATCGCCTGCGCCTGGGTCTCGCTCAGGCGATAGCCGCCCTGCGCCAGGCCGAACTCTGCGGCCAGGCCGTCCGGACGCGAGTTGGAAGCGCCGGCGCGCTCGAGCATCGCGTTGACCGCGCCCGGCTTCCACAGCTTCGTCATCAGGCCGGTCTTGGCGTCGGCCGGATTGGGCGACTGCTTGATCAGCGCGATCACCTCGTCGATGTTGGCCAGCGCGACGGCCAGGCCTTCCAGCACGTGGGCGCGCTTGCGCGCCTCGCGCAGCAGGTAGCGCGTGCGCCGCGTCACCACCTCGCGCCGGTGGCGCAGGAAGATGGCCAGCAGCTCCTTGAGCGACAGCGTTTTCGGCTGGCCGTCGTCGAGCGCAACCATGTTGATGCTGAAGCTTTCCTGCATCTGCGTGTGCTGGAACAGGTTGTTCAGCACGACGTCGGCGTTCTCGCCCCGCTTGAGCTCGATCACCATGCGCAGGCCGTCCTTGTCGGACTCGTCGCGCAGCTCGCTGATGCCCTCGACGCGCTTGTCCTTGACCAGCTCGGCGATCTTCTCCAGGCAGCGCGCCTTGTTCACCTGGTACGGCAGCTCGGTGACGATGATCGCCTGGCGGTCCTTGGCGATGTCCTCGAAGTGGGTGCGCGCACGGATGACGATGCGGCCGCGGCCGGTGGCGTAGGCGTCCACCAGGCCGTTGGCGTCCAGGAGGATGCCCGCGGTCGGGAAGTCCGGCGCCGGCACCAGCTTCATCAGCCCGGCCAGGTCCAGGTCGGGGTTGTCGATCAGCGCGACGCAGGCGTCCACCACCTCGCCGAGGTTGTGCGGCGGGATGTTGGTGGCCATGCCGACCGCGATGCCGCTGCTGCCGTTGACCAGCAGCTGCGGAATGCGCGCCGGCAGCACCGCCGGCTCGCTCTCGGACTCGTCGTAGTTCGGGACGAAGTCCACGGTGTCCTTGTCGATGTCGGCGAGCATCTCGTGCGCCAGGCGCGACATGCGCACCTCGGTGTAGCGCATGGCGGCGGGCGCGTCGCCGTCCACCGAGCCGAAGTTGCCCTGGCCGTCCACCAGCACGTAGCGCATGGAGAATTCCTGCGCCATGCGCACGATCGTGTCGTACACCGCGGTGTCGCCGTGCGGGTGATATTTGCCGATGACGTCGCCGACCACGCGCGCCGATTTCTTGTACGGCTTGTTCCATTCGTTGCCGAGCTCGCGCATCGCGTAGAGCACGCGGCGATGCACGGGTTTCAGGCCGTCGCGGGCGTCGGGAAGTGCGCGCCCCACGATCACGCTCATGGCGTAATCGAGGTAGCTCCGACGCATCTCGTCCTCGAGATTGACGCTCAGAAGTTCTTTAGCGATTTCAGACATTTATGTAGAGTTCTGGAACGAGCTCTGGGCCCCGTTTTCTGCGGGAAATTTTACCATGGGTATTCGCGGAAATGACGCGGCGGACACGCATCGAAAGCGCTTGATTTTCATCGCCGGTTCCGGGCGGAAAACGCCGCGGCGAAAGCTCCTCAGCGAAGCTTTTTCAGCAGCTGCTTCAGCTTGGCCCGGTCGGGGCGGCGCGCGATCCCGCGCTCGCAGACGATGGCGGTGATGAGCTCGGCGGGCGTGACGTCGAACACCGGGTTGAAGGCGTCGGTGTTGGCCGGCGCGATGGCCTGGCCGCGGAACTCGGTGAGCTCCATGCCGGCACGCTCCTCGATGACGATGTCGCGGCCGCTGCGGCATTTCGCGTCGAACGTGCCGGTCGGCGCCACCACCATGAACTTCACCGCGTGGCGCCGGGCCGCCACCGCCAGCATGTACGTGCCGATCTTGTTGGCGGTGTCGCCGTTGGCGGCGATGCGGTCGGCGCCGACGATCACCCAGTCGATCTGCTCTTGCGCCATCAGCCACGCCGCGGCGCCGTCGGCGATGAGCCGTACGGGAATCGCTTCCTTCTGCAGCTCCCAGGCCGTCAGGCGCGCGCCCTGCAGCCAGGGTCGGGTCTCGGTCGCGTAGACCTGCTCCAGCTTGCCCTGCGCGTGCGCCGTGCGGATCACGCCGAGCGCCGTGCCATGCCCGCCGGTGGCGAGCGCGCCGGTGTTGCAATGGGTCAGCACACGCGCGCCCTCCGAAAGCAGCTCGGCCCCGAAGGCCGCCATGCGATGGTTCTGCTCGAGGTCCTCGGCGTGGATGCGGCGCGCCTCGTCCAGCAGCGCCCCGGGGTCCCTCGTCTGCAGCGCGCGCATCCGCGCCAGCGCCCAGCGCAGGTTGACGGCGGTGGGCCGCGAGCGCGCGAGCGCGTCCTCGGCCGCGTCGTAAGGCCGGTTCGCCCTGGCGTCGAGCGCAAGACCGTAGGCCGCGGCGATGCCGATGGCGGGCGCGCCGCGCACCGCCATCTCGTGGATCGCGCGTGCCACTTCCGCGGCGCTGCGGCACTCCAGGTAGCGCTCCTCGCGCGGCAGCAGGCGCTGATCGAGCAGCCGCAGATGGTCGCCGGACCAGGCAATGGGCTCGACCGCGGCGGGCGCGGTGCTCGTGCGATGGCTCGACTGGCTTGTCATGCGTGGCGTCCGCCGCTCTAATGGCGCGCAATTGTAGGCGGGACCCAGGCAGCACCGGGCACGCGCCGCGGCCTCGACGACGCCAAGCCCATCCCACGACATGCAGACCGCCGACCTTCTCCTGGTGCCCCGCTGGCTCGTTCCGGTCGAGCCCGCCGGCACGGTGCTGACCGGCCATGCGCTCGCGGTGCGCGACGGCCGCATCGCCGCGATCGGCCCGGCGGAAGTGCTGCGCGCGCAATGGCGCGCCGCCGAAACGATCGAGCTGCCGCGCCACGCGCTCATTCCCGGCCTGGTCAACCTGCACACGCACGCGGCGATGAGCCTGCTGCGCGGCGTGGCCGATGACCTGCCGCTGATGGACTGGCTGCAGAACCACATCTGGCCGGCGGAAGGAAAGCACGTCGGCCGCACTTTCTGCGAGGACGGCGTGCGGCTGTCGTGCGCCGAGATGATCCGCGGCGGGCAGACCTGCTTCAACGACATGTATTTCTTTCCCGACGCCACCGCGACGGTTGCGGCGGCGGCGGGGTTGCGCTGTTGCGTCGGCCTGATCGTGCTGGACTTCCCCACCGCGTGGGCGCAGACGCCGCCGGAGTACATCCACAAGGGGCTCGAGGTCCACGACCGTTTTCGCGCCGAGCCGCTGGTGACGACGTGCTTTGCGCCGCACGCGCCGTACTCGGTGTCGGATGCGCCGCTGAAGGAAGTGCGCAAGCTCGCCGACGAGCTGGGCCTGCCGGTGCACATGCACGTGCACGAGACCGCGTTCGAGGTGCAGGACGCGGTGCAGAAGACCGGGCAGCGACCCTGGCAGCGGCTGCGCGAGCTGGGACTGGTGGGGCCGAACCTCATCGCGGTCCACATGACGCAGCTGGATGACGCCGAGATCGCGCAGTGCGCCGAATTCGGCGTCTCCGTCGCCCACTGCCCCGAGTCCAACCTGAAGCTCGCCAGCGGCTTCTGCCCGGTCGACAAGCTGCTGAAGGCGGGAGTCAACGTCGCCCTCGGCACCGACGGCGCCGCCAGCAACAACGACGTGGACCTCCTCGGCGAGCTGCGCACCGCGGCGCTGCTGGCCAAGGGCGTGGCGGGTGACGCGTCGGCGGTGCCGGCCGCCACCGCGCTGCACATGGCGACGCTCGGCGGCGCGAAGGCGCTCGGGCTCGACGCCCAGATCGGCTCGCTGAAGCCCGGCAAGGCGGCGGACGTCGTCGCGGTGGACCTGGGCGACATTTCCAGCCAGCCGCTCTACAACGTGGTCTCGCAGCTCGTGTACGCCACCGGCCGGCACCAGGTCTCCGACGTGTTCGTGGCCGGCCGCGCGCTGATGCGCGAGCGCCGCCTGCTGACGCTCGATGAAGCGGCGATCGCGGCGCGTGCCGAAGAGTGGCGCGCGCGCATCCAGGGCTGACCCTCCCCGTGCAGAACGCCGATCCGCGCGAAGTCGCGCAGTTCGACCGCCTCGCCTCGCGCTGGTGGGACCCGGCCGGCGAGATGGCGCCGCTGCACGTCATCAATGCGCCGCGCACGGCCTACATCGAGCGCGCTGCCGGCGGCCTCGCCGGCAAGCGCGCAGTGGACGTGGGTTGCGGCGGCGGACTGCTGAGCGAGGCGCTCGCGCGCCGCGGCGCGCGGGTGCTCGGCGTGGACCTGGCCGGGGAAGCCCTGGCAGTGGCGCGCGACCATGCGGCCGCGGGCGGTTTTGCCATCGAGTACCGCGCGATCGATGCGGAGTCGCTCGCGCGCGAGCAGCCTGCGGCGTTCGACCTCGTCTGCTGCCTGGAGATGCTGGAGCACGTGCCCGATCCGGCCTCCGTGGTCACGGCCTGCGCCGCGCTGGCGAAACCCGGCGGGCATGTCGTGTTCTCGACCCTCAACCGCACCGCCAAGTCCTGGGCGCTCGCCATCGTCGCCGCGGAATACGCGCTCGGCCTGGTGCCGCGCGGCACCCACGAGTACGCGCGCTTCATCCGGCCTTCCGAGCTGGAGCGCTGGGCGCGCGCGGCCGGCCTGCAGACCCGCGACGTCACCGGCCTGCGCTACAACCCGCTGATGAAGCACGCACGGCTGGCGGACGACGCGGACGTCAACTACCTGATGCACTGCGCCAAGCCATGACGCCCGCCGCGCTCCTGTTCGACCTCGACGGCACGCTGGTGGACACCGCGCCCGACCTGGGCCACGCCGCCAACTGCGTGCGCGCCGAGCTCGGCCTGCCGCCGCTGCCCGAGGCCGCCTATCGTCCGGTCGCGTCGGCCGGCGCGCGCGGCCTGCTGCAGGTGGCGCTCGGCATGGCGCCCGGCCACGCCGGCTACGAGGCCCGCCGCGAGAGCTTCCTGCGGCACTACCGCGAGCACCTGGCGCGCGCCTCGCGCCTGTTCCCCGGAATGGACGAAGTGCTGGCCGCGCTCGCCGGGCGTGGCGTGCGCTGGGGCGTCGCCACCAACAAGCCGGCCTCGCTGGCGCAGCCGCTGATGGAGGCGCTCGGCCTCGCCCGTACCTGCGCGGTGCTGATCGGCGGCGGCGACGTGCTGCACCTGAAGCCGGCGCCCGACTCCCTGCTGCGCGCTGCGGCGACGCTCGACCTCGATCCGGCGCGCTGCCTGTACGTCGGCGACGACCGCCGCGACGTGGACGCCGCCCGCGCCGCGGGCATGCCGGTCGTGGTCGCGGGGTGGGGCTATCTCGCCGGCGAGGATCCGCGCGGCTGGAATGCGGACGGCATCCTGGCGCAGCCGCGCGACGTGCTGGCGCTGCTGTGAGCGCCGCGCCGCGCGCCTACACGCCGCCGCCCGACTTGCTGCGTGGCCGGACCGTGCTGATCACGGGCGCGACGGGCGGCCTCGGCCGCGCCACCGCGCTGGCCGCCGCCTCCCGCGGCGCCCAGCTCGTGCTGCTGGGGCGCAGCGTGCCGAAGCTGGAGGCGCTCGACGACGAACTGCGCGCGTGCGGAGCGCGGGGCGCCGCGCTCTACCCGATGGACCTGGCCGGTGCGGGCTGGGATGACTACGCCGCCCTGGCCGAGACGCTGCAGGGCGAGTTCGGCGCGCTGCACGGACTGGCCCACTGCGCCGCTCATTTCAAGCACCACGCCCCGCTGTCGGCGCACGACCCGCGCGACTGGCTGGAAACGCTGCAGGTGAACCTCAACGCCGCGTTCGCCCTGACCGCGCAGTGCCTGCCGCTGCTGCGCGATGCGGGCGATGCGTCGGTGGTGTTCTGCACCGACTCGCGTCGCGAGCGCGCCTTCGCCGGCGCCTACGGCGTGGCCAAGGCCGCCCTGGAAGGGATGCTGCAGGTCTGGGCGCAGGAGCTCGACGGCGTGCGGCTGAACGCGCTCGACCCGGGGCCGATGGCCACCGGCCTGCGCCGCCGCGGCTTCGTCGCCGACGTGGACGGCAGCGCGGCCGACCCGGCGGGCGCAGCCGGCACGCTGCTGTGGCTGCTGGGCCGCGACTCCGCGGCGGTACGCGGCGAGATCGTCCGGCGCTGAATCTCAGGCCGACAGCTGCAGGCGCGCGCGCTCGGCCGGCGTCTGCGGCCGCACCAGCGTGTCCACCACGGCCAGGTTGCGGCCGCGGTTCTTCGCGGCGTAGAGCGCCTCGTCCGCGCGGCGGATCAGGCTCAGCACCGACTCGTCGCCCCTGGGCGTGAAGCCCACCACGCCGATGCTCACCGACACGCGCTCGTAGGGAGAGTCGGTGTGCGGCATGGCCAGGCGCCAGACCGCGTCGCGAACGTCCTGCGCCATGGACTCGAGCCGCTCGGGATCGATGTCGTACCAGAGTCCGACGAACTCCTCGCCGCCGTAGCGCGCGATCATGTCGAGTGGCCGCCGGAACTCGTTGCGGATCGCCTGCGCCACCGCGCGCAGCGCGGCGTCTCCCTCCAGATGACCGTAGCGGTCGTTGTAGGGCTTGAAGTAGTCCAGATCCAGCATCAGCAGGCCGAGCTCGTGACGCTCGCGCGACGCCTGCTTCACCGCGCGATCGATGTGCTCGAGGAACGCGGTGCGGTTGTACAGGCCGGTCAGGCCGTCGCGGCCCGCCATCTCGTGCAGCAGGCGCTTGCGCAGGTAGTTGTCGCGCTCGATGTGCTCGGCGGTCAGCAGGGCCACGCCGCCGATCAGGTTGGTGAGCGCGATGAACACCAGCTGGTACATCCAGGCCTTGCCTGACAGTCCGCCGAGCAGGCCGCCCACCAGGTACGACAGGAAGATGATCGTGCCGCCGACGAGCGCCTGGCGCAGCAGCAGGCCGCTGAACACGTAGCAGTGGAAGGTGGCGAGCATCAGCCCTTCGTAGTGGCGGGCCACGCCGTAATAGTTGCTGAGCACCTCGATGCCGGTGATGCCCGCGCCGAAGCAGGCATAGCTGAAGAGGATGAAGACCGGCAGGCGCTTCTGCATGGGCGTGAAGCTCACCACCCAGCACAGGAACATCGCCGTGATCACCGCCCCGCGCAGCACGAAGCCCCACATCGCCATGGCGCCCGCCTCGCCGGTGATGCTCAGCAGCTGGAACACCAGGTACAGGCCGATCGCCACCAGGAACCCGATGCGCATGCGCGTCAGGTGCTGGCCGGCGAAGTCCTTGCGGAATTCCTTTTCCAGGTCGGGGGCGAAGCGCAGCCACGGGAACCCCTGGCGCAGCTGCGCGGCGTAGCGCGAGCCGTGGACGACGACGCCTTCGGTGACCTGCACGGGTGGCACCTCCGGAGCTTCAGACTCCGAAGTCCCTCAAGGGTTTATTCCGGGCTTATTCGAGCTGGACGGTGCGCACCAGTTCACGGATTTCGTCGGCCTCCAGCTCCCGCCAGTCGGCGGAGCGGACGCCGCGCCCCAGCTCGACCGGGCCGTAGCGCACGCGGATCAGCCGGCTGACCTGGCAGCCCTGTGCCTCCCACAGCCGGCGCACCAGCCGGTGGCGGCCCTGGCGGACGATGACGTGGAACCAGCGGTTGGCCGCGCCCGTCTCGCCCTCCTCCGGCGCCTCGCCGTCGACGCGCCAGACCCGCTCGAAACGCGCCTCGCCGTCTTCCATCTGCACGCCGCGCCGCAGGGTTTCGAGCAGCGCATCGTCGACCTCGCCCAGCACGCGCACGGCGTACTCGCGCTCGATCTCGAAGCTCGGGTGCATCAGGCGACGCGCCAGCTCGCCGTCGTTGGTGAACAGCAGCAGGCCCGAGGTATTGAGATCCAGCCGGCCGACCGCGATCCAGCGCCCGCGCTGCAGCCGCGGCAGCTTGCGGAACACGGTGCGGCGGCCCTCGGGATCCTCGCGCGTGACGATCTCGCCGACGCGCTTCTTGTACGCGAGCACGCGACGCGGGTCGCCGGCGCCGCCGAGCGCGATGCTGCGTCCCTCGATCTTCACGCGATCGGAGGGGCCGATGGCCTGGCCGATGAAGGCGGGCTCGCCGTTGACGGTGATCTTGCCCTCGCGGATCCAGTCCTCGATCCGTCGCCGCGAGCCGGCTCCCGCGGCGGCGAGCACTTTCTGGATGCGGCCCTCGGGCGGCGGCTTCGGCGTGGGACGCGAGCCACCCGGCGCGGGACGCGACGGCCGCGACGGGCGATCGGCTGCGTGGCGATCGGCTGCGTTCTTGCGTCCCCTGCCTGCCGGGCCTCGCTTCACGGCGTCAGTGGACCGTGGCATCGCCCGCCGCCGGTTCCGCGCCCGGCTCCCCGGCAGAAGCGGCCGCGCTGTCCGGCGGCGCGGCCTGCGCCGGCGCGGCGGGCAGGCGTTCGCCGAGGCGCGCGAGTGCGGCTTCCAGCTGCTGCGGGTCCTTGATCTCGGGCAGCGCCGGCAGCTCGTCCAGCGCCTTCAGGTTGAAGTCGTCGAGGAACTGCGCGGTGGTGCCCAGCAGCGCCGGCCGTCCGGGCACTTCCTTGACGCCGACCTCGCGCACCCAGCCGCGATCGGTCAGCGTCTTGACGATGTTGGGCGACAGCGCGACGCCGCGGATGTCCTCGATCTCGCCGCGCGTGACCGGCTGGCGGTAGCAGATCAGGGCCAGCGTCTCCAGCAGCGCGCGCGAGAAACGCGGCGGCTTTTCCTGCCACAGCTTGTCGACCCACTGCGAGTACTCGGGGCGGATCTGCAGGCGGAAGCCGCCGGCCACCTCGCGCAGCTCCACCGAGCGGCCGTCCTGCTCGCCCGCCAGCCGGTCGAGCGCCGCACGCACGTCCTTCTTGCCGATGCCGCCCTCCGCGACCACCAGCCGGAACAGCTGCTCCAGCGACAGCGGCTGGTCGGACGCCAGCAGCAGCGCCTCGACGATGCGGGCCAGTCGGATCTCGGCTTCGGCTTCCACGTCACGCTCCCTTTTCGTCGAATTCGGACGACAGCTCGGCCAGCGGCTCTTCCTCGTGCAGCCGCGCCGGCCGCAGCGTCAGCGGCGCGAACGGCCCTTCCTGCACCACTTCGATCATCGAGCCCTTCGCCAGCTCGAGCACGGCGAGCAGGCAGACCACCACGCCGGCGCGGCCTTCGGCCGGATCCACCAGGTCGCTGAACAGCGCCGGTGCGCCGGTGGAGACGCGCGCGAGGATGCGCGTCATGCGGTCGCGTACCGACAGCGGTTCGCGCGCGACCTGGTGCCGGGTGAACATCTCCGCCCGCACCATCGCGTCGCGGAACGCCTCGAGCAGCTCCCGCAGCGCCGGGACCGGCAGCGCCTGCACGACGTTGACCTTTTCCGGACGCGCCTGCGCCAGGAACAGGTCGCGGCCGATGCGGGGCAGCGTGTCGAGCGCCTCGGCCGCGCTCTTGAAGCGCTCGTATTCCTGCAGCCGCCGCACCAGGTCCATGCGCGGGTCGGTCTCTGCGTCTTCCAGCTGCGGCCGCGGCAGCAGCAGGCGCGACTTGATCTCCGCCAGCATCGCCGCCATCACCAGGTACTCCGCGGCCAGTTCCAGCTTCATTTCGCCCATCAGCGCGATGTACTGCGTGTACTGCTCGGTGATGCGCAGCACCGGGATGTCGAGGATGTTCAGGTTCTGCCGGCGGATCAGGTACAGCAGCAGGTCGAGCGGCCCTTCGAACGCCTCGAGGATGACCAGCAGCGCATCCGGCGGGATGTACAGGTCCTCCGGCATCTTCTCGAGCGTCTGCCCGAGCACCTTGGGCATGACGCTGCCGGGCGCGGCGGGTCCGGGGGGCGGGGTGCCGGTCGTCATTCGGGGATGAAACCCAGCGCATCGTGCACGCGCTTCAGCGTGGCGTCGGCGCGCGCGGCGGCACGTTCGGCGCCCTGCTTCAGCACGCGCCGCAGGCCGGCCTCGTCGGCGCGGATGTCGCGGTAGCGGTCCTGCACCGGCTTCAGGCAGGCCGCCACCGCCTCGGCGACCGCGGCCTTGAAGCGGCCGTAGCCCTGCCCCGCGAACTGCGCCTCGATGGCCGCGAACGGGTCGCCGGTGATCGCGGACAGGATGGACATGAGGTTGGCGACACCGGGCTTGTCCGCGGACCAGCGCACCTCGTTGCCCGAGTCGGTGACGGCGCGCTTGAATTTTTTTGCGATGAGCGCCGGCGGGTCGAGCAGGTACAGCGAGTTGAGCTCCGAATCGTCGGACTTCGACATCTTCGCCGAGGGATCCTGCAGGCCCATGATGCGAGCGCCGACTTCCGGGATCAGCGGCTCGGGCACGCGGAACACGCTGCCGCAGGTGCTGTTGAAGCGTTGCGCGACGTCGCGCGCCAGCTCGAGATGCTGCTTCTGGTCCTCGCCCACCGGTACCTTCGCGGTGTCGTACAGCAGGATGTCGGCGGCCATCAGCACCGGGTAGCCGTACAGGCCGGCGTTGATGTTGTCGGCGTTCTTCTGGCTCTTGTCCTTGAACTGCGTCATGCGGTTCAGCTCGCCGACCATGGTGTAGCAGTTCAGGATCCAGGCCAGGCGCGCGTGCGCGCCGACGTGCGACTGCACGAACAGCACGTTGCGCTCCGGATCCAGTCCGCAGGCGATGTACAGCGCCAGGAATTCGTAGCAGCGCTCGCGCAGCGCCGCCGGGTCCTGCCGCGCGGTGATGGTGTGCAGGTCCACCAGTGCATAGAAGCACTCGTACTGTTCCTGCAGCTTCACCCAGTTCTTGAGCGCGCCCAGGTAATTGCCCAGCGTCAGATGGCCCGAGGGCTGGATGCCCGACAGCACGACCGGTCGCGCCATGTCAGTCGCTCACGCCGGCGATCTGGAACACGACGCTCTGCAGCGCCAGGAACGGCGGCTGCAGCAGAGCGCCGAGAACGCCGGTCACCATCAGCAGGATCAGCACCAGAAAGGTCCACTGCTCGGCGCGATACCACTTGTGGGCGAGATGTGGCGGCAGCAGCGCCGCGAGCGCGTGGCCTCCGGCGAAACCGGGAATCGGCAGCAGGCCGAAGATCGCGAACACCACGTTGATCGTCACGCCGGCCAGGCCCATGTACTTCACGCCCAGCCAGATGCCCTCCTCCGCGTCCTGGCCGATGGCCGCGCGCAGCACGAAAGCCCACGCGATGGCCATGGCGAGATTGCTGGCGACGGCGCCGAGCGACAGCAGCGCGAGATCCTTGCGCGGCTGGCGGAATGCCGCCGGGTTCACCGGCACGGGCCGCGGCCAGCCGATGACGAAGCCACCCATCACGATGAGGATGCCCGGCACCAGCACCGTGCCCACCGGGTCGATGTGCCGCAGGGGGTTCAGGCTGAGCCGCTCGCGGATCGCCGGCGAGCGGTCGCCCAGCCGCCACGCCAGCTGCGCCATCACGATGGCGTGGCCGGTGAACGCAAGCAGCACCGGGAGGGCCCAGACCGCCAGCTGCTGGACCAGTTCGAGGGGATTCGGCATCGGCGGATTTTATACGGCCGGCGCCGGCGGCTCCGCGATCTCCGGAAACAGGCGGCTGACGTCGCCCTTGCCCTTGCGGATCAGGCGCGGCTGTGGCTCGGTCAGGTCCACCACGCTGGTCGGCTGGTAGCCGCAGTTGCCGCCATGCAGCACGACGTCCACCAGGTGATGCAGGCGCTGGTAGGCCAGCTCCGGATCGCTGATCGGCAGCCCGTCGTCCGGCAGCATCAGCGTGCACGACACCAGCGGTTCGCCCAGCGCGGCCAGCAGCGACTGCGTGATCAGGTGATCCGGCACGCGCAGGCCGATGGTCTTGCGGCGCTCGTGCATCAGGCGCCGCGGCGCCGAGCCGCGCGCGCGCAACACGAAGGTGATCGGCCCGGGCGTCATCGACTTGAGCAGCCGGAACTGCACGTTGTCCACGCGCGCCCAGCTGCCGAGATCGGACAGGTCGCGGCACACCAGCGTGAACAGGTGGTGGCGGCCGAACTTGCGGATGGCGCGGATGCGCTCGGCCGCGGCCTTGTCGCCCGGGTGGCAGCCGAGGGCGTAGCAGGAATCGGTGGGGTAGACGATCACCGCGCCCTCGCGCACGCGCGCCGCCGCCTTTTCCAGCAGGCGCTTCTGCGGATTGAGCGGGTGCAGGTGCAGCCAGTCGGCGGCCATGCGCGATTCTAGGGAGTCGGCGGCGGCCGATATACTTCAACCGTGAAAATCCTGCTGGACTACCTGTGGATGCCGTTCTTCTTCGGCGCGTACGTCTGGGGCGGGATCTACGCCGCCACCGTGGCGCTCATGGCCTCCCTCGTCGCCATGGTGCTGCTGTGGTGGCTGTGGAAGCGCGAGCTGAACCGCATCTACCTGTTCACGGCGGTGCTGGCGTGCGTGCTCGGCGGCATCACGCTGTACCTGCGCGATCCCGAATTCATCAAGCTCAAGCCGACGATCGTCTACGCCGCCTTCGCGGTGGGCCTGCTCGGCAGCCACTGGATCGGCGAGCGCGTGCTGCTCGCGCGCCTGCCGCAGAAGGTCATCGCGCTGCCCGATCCCGTGTGGCGCCGCGTGAACTTCGCGTGGGGACTGTTCTTCATCGCCTGCGCGCTGCTGAATCTCTACGTCGCCCGCCACTTTTCGGAGGCGACGTGGGTGAAGCTCAAGCTGTTCGGCTTCACGGCACTGACGATGCTGTTCGCAGTGGCGCACGTGCCCTTCCTCGGCAAGTACCTCGCCGACGACGCCACCCGCGCATGACCGCGCGCATCGACCGCATCCGCATGGCGCTCGAAGCCGCGCTGCAGCCCGTGGCGCTGACGCTCGAGGACGAGAGCGCCCAGCACGCCGGTCACCCGGGCGCCGCCGGCGGCCGCGGCCACTTCCGGGTGCACCTGGTGGCGTCGGCCTTCGAGGGCCTGGCGCCGCTCGCGCGGCACCGCAAGGTCTACGCGGCGCTCGGCACCCTGATGGAGACCGACATCCACGCCCTGTCCATCACCGCGGTCACGCCGGACGAGGCGCGAACAGCCGGCCCAGCGCGGCGCTGAGCAGGCACGCCTCGTACAGCAGCCAGCCCGCAGCGAGCCCCAGCAGCGGCAGCGACCAGCGCTGCAGCGCCGCGCCGATCAGCGCCGGCACGTTGCCCTTGTAGATCCCCTTGGCCAGGCCCAGCAGCGGATGCGCGCGCAGCAGCACCGCGCTCTCGCGTGCGACCAGCTCGATGCCGGCGCGGCCCTTGCGGCCCGCCGCCACCAGCAGCGCGCCGGCGTCGGCCTGCTGCAGCAGG
>DATLCG010000085.1:0-16207 GCA_035526525.1 Binatia bacterium | reverse complement strand
GTCATCGGCGTCTGGATGTAGCCCGGCGAGACCGTGTTGACGGTGACGTTCTTCGCCGCGCCTTCCTGCGCCGCCGCCATGGTGAAGCCGTGCATGCCGGCCTTGGCCGCCGAGTAGTTGGCCTGGCCGAACTGCCCCTTCTGGCCGTTGACCGAGCTGATGTTGACGATGCGCCCGAAGCCGCGCGTGCACATGCCGTCGAACACGGCCTTGGTCGCATTGAAGACGCTGTCCAGGTTGCTGGCGATGACCGCGCGCCACTGCTCCGGGGCCATCTTCGCCAGGCGCGCATCGCGCGTGATGCCGGCCGCGTTCACCAGGATGTCGGCGGGGCCGAGCTGCGCTTCCAGCGCTTGGATCGCCTGCTGCGTCGCCTCGAAGTCGCCGAGGTCGCACAGCTCCACCGGGGCGCTGCCGTGCTGGGCGCGCCAGGCCGGGATGCGCTCGGCCTCCGAGGGATGCCCGAGCGCGCCGACCCTGCAGCCGGCCGCGAGCAGCTGCCGGCAGATCTCGCTGCCGATCGCGCCGGTGCCGCCGGTGACGATGGCGCTGCGGCCGGACCCGGTCATCGCCCCACCGGTTGCCGGCCTTCGTACTTCACCGGCACGTCCGGATCGAATTCGCGCTCGAGCGTGTGGCGTGCGTTCACCAGCTCCAGGCTGACGTCGTAGTGCAGCGACAGCGGCGGCGTCGTGCGGCCATCGGGCGCGACGGCGATCGCGGTCACGGTGGAGGGTCCCGGCAGGAACACCGGCTCGGCGTACAGCGGCGAGCCGCTGCCGGGCACGCCGCCGTTCACGGTGTAGACGATGAACGCATCCGGGTCATTGGCCTGGAGCTTCACCGACAGCGGCTGCTCGAAGGCGCCGCCGTCGGGCGTGGCGGTCAGCACCAGCGCCTCGGACTTTGACGCCGCGCGCGCCTTGAAGCGCTCCATCGGCCCGGAAAGCTGCGACTGCGGATCGTGCGCGTAGCAGGTCATCAGCTCGCCTTCGCGCAGTGCGACCTCGGCGGCTGCCGCCGAGTCGCGGCGCGGCAGGTCGTCGCCGGTGGCGCACAGCACCTGCGCCGAACCCGGCTGCGCGCGCAGCGTGTCGCCGTCGCGCACCAGGCGCGGCGGCTCGGCTTCCGGCAGCGGCTCGGACGAATCCTTGAGGAACTGGATCATCGCTTCCATCGTTTCGGGCTCGCGCGGCAGCTCCAGGTGGCCGTAATGCGTGCCGTGCTCGACGTTGTAGGCGAGGTTGGTGGCGCCCTTCAGCGCGGAGCTGTGCTCGTACGGCCTGGGGAACAGCACGTCGCTCCAGCCGGTGCCGTCGTACAGCGTCATGTAGCGGGTGGGACCCGGCGTCTCGCCGCCGCGGTTGAGCTGCGCCAGCCACGGACTGTGCGGCGCGAGCTCGAACGACACCACGCGGTTCTGCCCGCGCGAATCCGGCCACGCGGTCCACACGCCCTGGTTGGCGCCGCACGCGCCGATGAAGTTGCGCACCTTGTGCCAGCTGTTGCTCTGCTTCATCCACTGGCGCACCAGCGTCACGCCGAGCGAGTGCCCGATGACGTCGACCTGGCGGATCGGCCGGCCGGATTTCTTCGACAGGTAATCCATCACCGAGGTGACGATGCGGTCCACGCTCGGCACCGACAGGTCGCCGGAATCGAAGTAGCGCGTGTTGTCCCAGCCGTAGCCGAGCGCCCACAGTTCGTCTTTCGTGTAGCCGGCCTTCTCGAAATATGTGCGCGCCGGTTTCCAGTAGCGCGCGGACACCGTGTTGCCATGGATGAAGATCACCGGCGTGCGGTGGACGCCGCCTCCGCCGCCGCCGAAGCCCACCATCGGCTGGTTGGTCTCGGCCGAGACCGGCGGCCTGAAGTCGGCGGGAAAATCGCGCAGCGCCGGCGGCGTCAGGCCGACCTTCGGCATCCACCATTCGCGCGGAGCGCAGGCGACCGTGGCCAGGGCCACGGTCGCCCCGGCGAAAGCCGGGGCCCAGCGCCTCGCGTGTCGCCAGATACGGGCTGTCGCAGGGAAGACGGACGCTTTGCGCATGACGGCCCTCATGGCGCCCAGAACAGGTAGACGAAGCGCAGCTCGAGGTACGGCGAGGCTGCGACCGACGCGGCCTCCTGCACGGTGTTCTGCCGCGAGCCCGTGGTGCTGATCGGCGTGCTGCCGCGCGTGAAGCCGCCGTTGCCGTCCGGCACGCCGGCGTAGACGTCGTACACGGTGTCGATCTGCCCGCCGCGTCCTTCGATCGGCACCGCGACGCGCGCCTGCAGCACGGTCGAGGTGCGGTAGATGTAGTAGAGCCCCGCGGTGACCAGGGTGCCCTGGATGCCGCGGTCTTCGTACGGCCCCGGGCGCGGCGAGATGAAGAACGCCGAGCCCGCGTTGCACATCTCCGGTGTGACGAAACCGCCGCCGAACAGGCCGCCGGTCGGATCGTTGTCGTTGAGCCCGGTGTTGGTGTTGTTGCAGGCGTCCTGCGCCTGCACCGGCTGGTCCTTCAGCGTCAGCGAATACTTGTCGAAGCGGTTCGGGCCGCGCGTCTTGCGCCACGAATAGCCGACGTCGGCGAACCAGTGCTCGGTGAACTTCCAGGCCAGGTTGCCTTCCAGGTTCATCACGTCCGCGGGCCGCGTCGGCGTCAGGCCGCCGAACGCCGGCGAATCGTTGTCGCCGTTGATCTGGTACGCCGCGGTGGCATCGATCAGCACGCGGTCCCACAGTTCGGTGTGCGTGGCCAGCTGCGGGATGTAGCTCCAGTAGTTCGTGCCGACGTTCAGCAGCGAGCGCTGGTCGTAGTGCCCGATCGGAAACTTGACCGTCGTCGCCAGCAGCCCGTTGGTCTTGATCGGGCCCCACAGGTGCTCGTCGCCGTACACGCCGCACAGCACGAACAGGTCGCCCTGGCCCGCGGCACCGGCGTGCATGCCGGCGCTGTTGGAGCGCCTGACCGCGGCGCCGCTGGCCTGCTGCCAGCCGGCGGTGCCGATGGCGCGGCAGAACTGCGAGTGCGTATCCAGGTACGGCACCCACGAGTCGCGGAAGACGTTGCCGATCCACAGGTACTTCAGCAGCACCAGCGCGGCGTCGATGTGGTCGCCGGGGCCGATGAAGGGTGCGCCCAGGTGCACCTTCTCGCCCTCGCGGTTGTACTGCGCCTCGATCCGGGTCGAGATGAAGGTCATCTCGGTGTACTGGCCCTGCGGCAGCCGCGAGTACTCGGACAGGTGGGGCGTGAAGACGATGCCGGCCTGCGCCGACGCGCTTGCCACCGCGCAGGCGAGGGCGGCAGTGCGCGCCGCCGCGCGGCTCAGCGTTCGCAGCCGGTGCATGTGAAGGCGTCCCCCTGGCCGAAGTTGAAGCGGAGCGTGAGCATCAGGCGCCGCGAGGCGTAGCTGCGCGCGGCGCCGAGGCCGTCCTCGTGCGCGCTGCCGTTCTCGCCGATGGTGCAGCTGCCCGCGCCGGGCCCGCCGCCGGTGCCGCAGGCGCGGTTGCTGAAAGGCAGGTCGAACTCGCCGCTCTTGCCCGACAGCGGCAGCGTGTAGCTGATGCCAGCCAGCACGCGCTGCGTCACGAAGTACTGCAGCGATCCGCCCCAGGTGCGCAGGGCGGTGCCGCCGTCCCGATACTCGCCGGGCGTCGGATAGGTGCGGTTGGTGGTGAGCAGCGTGTTCGGCGGCGCATCGGGCGCGTTCGGCGCGTAGGTCGGGTTGCGATAGGCGTTGCTCGCGCCCGCGCGATCGGTGAGAAAGCCTTCCAGGTAGAGCCCGCGGACGACCCGCTGCGCGATGGACACATCCCAGAAGCGGTCGTCGCCCTGCTTGCTCGGCGCGAGCTGGCCGAACTGCGGCTCGTCGTTGACCAGGTGCACGCGGTAGCCGACGCCGGCATCCACGAAGCCGCCGCGCCAGGGCTGCCAGTGGCCGCCGAGCTGGGCGTGGAACGAGAGGTGGTTGCCTCCCGGCGTGACCGGCGCCTCGTGCTGGTAGATGCCGGTCGGCACCGTCGCGCCCACCAGCAGCAGTGCGGAGTACGGCGTCGCGGTGCGCGTGCGCCAGTTCTCGCTGCCGAGGAAGAAGCTGCCGAACTCGAAGGTGGTGTCGCCGAGGCCGGTCGCGCTGTTGGTCAGGTCGTCGGCCTCGGTGGCGGGATCGCTGCCGCCGTGCGCCTGCACGTAGTCGGCGAGAAAGCCGGTGGTCTGCAGCTGCGCGTAGCGGGCCGTGACGCGCCCCATCCAGGTGCGGGTCGAGACCAGCGGCACGCCGTAGCTCTCGAACAGCGGGAAGTGCCAGGTGAACTGCGCGACCTCGCTGCGCTCGGGGAAGGCGGTGTCGCCCCAGCTCGGCGTGGCCGAGGCCTGCTCGTGGCCGGACTGGTCGAACGCGCGGTCGCGCTCGTCCTGCGCGTAGCCGCCGGCGAAATACATCGCCGGGTAGAGCGGCCGGTAACGGTCGAATTGCGGCGACAGTTCCTGCGCCGGCGACAGCTGCGGGTGCAGCAGCAGCGCGGCCGCGGTGGCCGCCGCCAGCTTCGTGGCCTTCATGCTTTCCCCCGATGACGCACGCACAGCGCGTTCCACACGTAACCGATGCCTGCGGCGACCAGCACCGCGACGGCGCCGTCGCGCAGCCGGCCCTGGTCGCGCGCCAGCTTCAGCGACAGCAGCGGGTCGACCTGGCCGAGGTGGCCGTAGCCCGACAGGTAGATCGAGCGCGATTCCGGGATGCCGAGACGGTCGAGCACCGTGCGGTGCGCGCTCTGCTTCATGTGCAGCACGGCGGCGTAGTCGACGTCGCGCGCCGCGATGCCGGAGCGCGCGCAGGCCTCTTCCACCACGGCCACGAAATTGTCGAGTGACTTGTTCTCGAGGCGTGCCTTCATGCCGGCCGGATCGGGTACGCGCAGGCGGAAATCGGCCGCGTTCTGCGGCGTGAGCGGCGCGCGCGTGCCGCCGACCGGGACGATGACGTCCTCCGAGAAGCTGCCGTCGGTGCGGAACGCGGAGCCCAGGATCTCGAAGCCGGGACCGTCGCGCTTCACCACCGCGGCGCCGCCGCCGGCGGCGAGGTTGTAGAGGAAGCGCACGTTCGGGTCGCGGTAGTCCACGAGGTCGCCATTGCGGTAGCCGCCCGCGATCAGCACGGTGGACACGCCGTCGGCCTTGATCATGTCGGCAGCGAGCTTCAGCGCCAGCACGCCGGTGCCGCACTTCTGGCCGAGGTCGAACGCATAGGCGCGCCCGCAGCCCAGGTCGTGCGCCATCTTGATGCCCGCGGTCCACACCGGGTATTCCTTGTATTCCTCGGTGATGCACATGACGAGGTCGACCTCGGCGGCGCCGACGCGGGCGTCGTCCAGCGCGGCACGACCGGCGCGCACGCCCATCGCATTGGTGTGGTCGTCGGGACCGGGCACGGTCTTCTGCGACAGGCCCAGCTTGTCGCGCACCACCTGCTCGGGCAGCCCGGAGGCGTGCGCGATGTGGGCCGCGGTGTGGCGCGGCTGCGGCAGATAGACGCCGAGCCCGGCGATCACGGCCATGCGCGGCTCACTTGCGCGGCTCCAGGCCGTGCCGCAGCAGCTGCATCACTTCGTCGAGCACTTCGGGCGGCGGCGCCTGCTGCTTCCACAGGCACCAGCGCTGCCCGATGAAGTGGCCGATGCCCATCAGTGCCCAGGCGCGCGCCTCGGCGTGGCCCGGACGCAGCTCGCCCTTGCGGCTGGCGCGATCGAGACCGGCGGCGTAGCCCTCGGCGAGCTTCTCGTAGTACTCGCGGAACACGGTCTCGTCGACGAACTGCGATTCCTGGACGATGCGGTAGAGGCCGGGGTGCCGCGAGGCGAAATCGAGGAACGCCTCGAGGCCGAGGCGCTCCGCTTCGAGGCGGTCCTTCGCGCCCGTCACGCGCGAGGCCGAATGCGCGCGCAGCTGGTGGCCGATGTCGCGCACCAGCGTGGTGAAGATTTCTTCCTTGCTGCGGAAATAGAGGTAGAAGGTGCCCTGGCCGACGTCGGCACGCTGGGTGATGTGACTGACGGACGCGCCGTGGAAGCCTTTCTCGGCGAATTCCTTCTCGGCCGCGTTGAGCAGCTTGCGCCGCGTCGCCTCTCCCCGGGGCGTCGGCGGCAGCGCCGTCGGTGTGCTCACGTGGTCCCTCCGCCACATGACGCCTGATTCAGGTGTCAGAGGCTAAGGGCGCGGTTGCGGAGTGTCAAACGTTCGGCGGAGGAAAGCCGCGGCACCCGGCCGCGACGAGGTCAGTACTGCGGGACCTTCAGCGTGGCGCCGGCGTACAGCGGCGAACGGTCGTCGATGCCGTTCAGTTCCTTCAGCGCCGCGATGGTGGTCTGGTACTGGCGCGCGATGGTGGTCAGGTTCTGGCCAGGCCGCACGCGGTGGAAAAGGTAGTTCACGGCGCCGGTGGCCGCGCTGGTCGTGGCGATGGCTGCCGCTGCCACGATTTTCACGGGCTCGCGCTTCGGTTCGGCGGCGGCGACGCGCGTGAAGTGTCCGCGTGGCGGGATGCGCAGGACCTGGCCGACTCGCAGCACGCGCGGATTGGCATTGGCCTCGCGCAGCAGCGCGGTGCTCACTCCGTAGCGCCGCGCGACCACGCCCAGCGTGTCGCCATGCTGCACCCGGTAGCGGACGTAGTAGAAGCGCTGCTGGTCGAAGCGCTCGGCGTCGCCGAGCGCGGCGTACGCGGCGCGGAATTCCTGCGCCTTGCCGACCGGCACGCGAATCGTCGTCTGCGGCGGCACATAGAGCCGGCCGTCCAGCACTTCCGGCCGGAAGCCGGGGTTGAGCGAGTGAAAGGTGTCGAGGTCGGCGCCGGCGCACCGGCGAAGCGACTCGTAGGAAACGTAGTGCTGGATGTCGACGGTCTCGAACTGCAGCGGCGCGTGACGCGCCAGGTCGCCGAAGTGCGAGCGGTAGTTGCGCTCCACGTCCGACGCCGCCAGGAACTCCGCGTAGAAATTGCGCGAGGCGAAGCCGAAGCGGCGGCCGTCCCAGCGCTGCAGCAGGTCCTCGAGACCCTCGCCGTGGACCTCGCGCAGTCCGCGCGCGAGCCCCGCCCGGCCGAAGTTGTAGGCGGTGACCGCCAGCGGCCAGTTGCCCAGCGCCGCGTAGTCCTCCTTCAGGTGACGCGCCGCGGCATGCGTCGATTCCCACGGGTCGCGACGCTCGTCCACCGCCTCGTCGAGACGCATGTACAGCCGCGCCGACGACGGCATGAACTGCCACAGGCCCGCGGCGCCCACCTTCGAGTAGGCGTCGAGGTTGAACGAGGACTCGACCAGCGGCAGCCGCGTGAGCCGCAGCGGCAGGCCTTCGTCCTGGAAGATGGATTCCATCTGCGGCAGGTAGCGGCCCGCCACCTGCAGCGCGTTCTCGGTCTTCTCGCGCAGCCCGCGCTGCGCACGGAAGCGGCCGACGGCGTCCTTGAAGCGGTCCGGGTCGGTGCCGTCCGCGAACAGTTCGTACACCTGCCGCTCGGGCGGGGTCATCTTGTCGGGCACGCTGCGCAGCAGGTGCACCCGCTTCAGCAGGCCGTCGATCTCGCGCTCGGCGGCGCGCTCGGCCTTGAGCTGCCGGCGGCGCGCCTCGGCGGGGCCGAGCGTCTGCGCTTCCGCGCGGAAATCCAGCAGCCTGTAGATCTTCTGCGGCTGGTCCATCGAGTGGATCGCGCTCTGGTACTCGGAGTATTCCGAGAACACGCGGGTCCAGAACGCGACCGGCGCGTCGAGCCGCGGCAGGCGGGGGAATTCCTGGTCCACGTCCCCCGGCGCGGGTGCGATCTGCACGATCTCCGCGTCGGGAGCGGCAGCGATCACCGGGCGGTCGAGCAGCCCCGGCTGGGCCTTGGCCGATGTCGTGGCCAGTGCCAGCGCCACTGCAAAAAACGTGAATCCGTTCTTCATCGGACGAACCTCACACAAGGCCGCGACTCTAACGCAGCCCCCCGGGTGCAGCAATGAAAAAGCGTGCGGCCTGGACTAGAGAAGATGCACAACCGATGAGCGGGCGGAGCGGCGGCACCGGCGTGTTGAGGTGCGTCACGGATTGCCGCACCATCCGCGCCTCGCCGCCCTGCAAATTTTTGTCATGACCGCGCCCTATCCCGCGATCGAGCCGTACCGGACCCACCGCCTCAAGGTCTCGCCCGTGCACGAGCTGCACGTCGAGGAGTGCGGCAATCCCGACGGCAAGGCCGTGGTGTTCATCCACGGGGGGCCCGGGGGCGGGGTCGAGCCGTGGCACCGGCAGTTCTTCCATCCCGGCAAGTACCGCATCGTGCTGTTCGACCAGCGCGGCTGTGGCAAGTCGACGCCGCATGCCGACCTCACCGACAACACCACCTGGCACCTGGTCGAGGACATGGAAAGGATCCGCGACATGCTCGGCATCCACGACTGGGTCGTGTTCGGCGGCTCGTGGGGATCGACGCTGGCGCTGGCCTACGCCCAGACGCATCCGTGGCGCGTGCGCGGACTGATCCTGCGCGGCATCTTCCTGCTGCGGCCGGAGGAGATTCGCTGGTTCTACCAGGAGGGCTGCTCCTGGATCTTCCCCGACGCCTGGGAGCATTTCCTGGCGCCGATCCCGGCCGCCGAGCGCGGCGACCTGGTGCAGGCGTACCACCGGCGCCTGACCAGCCCGGATGCGGCCGTGCGCTCGGCCGCGGCGCGCGCGTGGAGCATCTGGGAAGGCGCGACCAGCAAGCTGGTGCAGAACGAGGACGTCGTGAAGCGCTTCGGCGAGGACAAGTTCGCCGAGGCCTTCGCGCGCATCGAATGCCATTACTTCGTCAACGGCGGCTTCTTCGATTCGCCGAACCAGCTGATCGACAACGTCGGCAGGATCCGCAACGCACCCGCGATCATCGTCCAGGGCCGCTACGACGTGGTCTGCCCCATCAAGTCCGCCTGGGACCTGCACCGCGCCTGGCCCGAGGCCGAGCTGCAGATCGCGCAGGACGCCGGCCACGCCGCCAGCGAGCCGGGCATCCTGAGCCGCCTGGTCGCGGCCGCGGACCGCTTCGCCGAGCTCTGAACGCGTGACGCGCCGCGCCGTGGCGGCGCGGCCAGCGTGCGATAATTGCGGCAAGTGTTGCGGCGGCCGAAATTCCGCCGCGTGCCGGCCGCGAGCCCAGGAACGCCGCGGCGGCGGCCTGGAGAAGACGACATGGGCAAGAGCACGAAATACGTCGCTCGCGAGCCCGATTCCAGCGGCCTGGTCCGCTACACCGACGAGGAAAACCGCATCTGGGCGACGCTCTACGAGCGCCAGCACCGGGCGATCCGCGGCAAGGCCTGCAGCGAGTTCGTGCACGGACTCGACCTGCTGCGCATGCCGGCCGACCGCGTGCCGCAGCTGCCGGAGATCTCCAGGGTGCTCAAGCGCGAGACCGGCTGGGAAGTCGCCTACGTCCCCGCACTGATCCCGTTCTCGGAATTCTTCGCTCTGCTGGCCGACCGCAAGTTCCCGGCCGCGACGTTCGTGCGCACCTGGGACGAGCTCGACTACCTGCAGGAGCCGGACATCTTCCACGAGATCTTCGGCCACACGCCGCTGCTGACCAACCGCTTCTTCGCCGACTTCACGCACAACTACGGCAAGCTGGGCCTGGCCGCCTCGAAGGAAGACCGCGTGTTCCTGGCGCGCATGTACTGGTTCACGATCGAGTTCGGCCTGCTGCAGAAGGCCGGCGGGCCGCTGCAGATCTACGGCGGCGGCATCCTGTCCTCGATCGGCGAGACCGAGTACGCGTTCCACAGCGAGAAGGCGGTGCGCAAGCGCTTCGACCTCATGGACGTGCTGCGCACGCCGTACCGCATCGACATCATGCAGCCGCTGTACTACGTGCTCGAGGACCTGGCCGAGCTCGGCGAGCTGACGCGGCTGGACCTGATGGGACTGGTGCAGCAGGCGCGGACGCTCGGCCTGTTCCCGCCGCTGTTCCCTCCGAAGGAAGGGCAGCACCGCGTGGCGAGCATGTGACCGCGCGCGGGCGTCCCGGCGCGCGCCGGGAGCCAGCGTCTCCGAAGGAACACCGATGACCCACAAGAAAGAGATGAATCCCCTCGGCACCGACGGCTTCGAGTTCGTCGAGTTCACCGCGCCCGACCGCGCCGGCATCGAGCAGCTGCACCGGCTGTTCGAGCTGCTGGGCTTCTCCGCCGTGGCGCGCCATCGCAGCAAGGACGTCACGCTATATCGCCAGGGCGACATCAATTTCCTGGTCAACGCGACGCCGTACTCGCACTTCCAGCAGTTCGCGATCGCCCACGGTCCGGCCGCCTGCGCCATGGCCTGGCGCGTGAAGGACGCCGTGAAGGCGTACGAGTACGCCGTCGCCAACGGCGCGGTGCCGTTCGACGCCAGGCCAGGCCTGATGGAGCTGCGCCTGCCGGCGGTGTACGGCATCGGCAACAGCGTGCTGTATTTCGTCGACCGCTACGGCGAGCAGTCGATCTTCGACGTGGACTTCCGCCCGATCCCAGGCGCCGACCCGCATCCGCAGGGCGTCGGCCTGGAGCTGCTGGACCACCTCACGCACAACGTGCAGCGCGGCAACATGGACGTCTGGTCCGGCTTCTACGAGCGCATCGGCAACTTCCGGCAGATCCGCTACTTCGACATCGAGGGCAAGCAGACCGGCCTGTTCTCGCGCGCGATGACCTCGCCGTGCGGCAAGGTGCGCATCCCGATCAACGAGAGCGCCGACGACAAGAGCCAGATCGAGGAATTCCTGAAGCAGTACCGCGGCGAGGGCATCCAGCACCTGGCGCTGTCGACGAAGGACATCTACCGGACCGTGAAGGCGCTGCGGCAGCGGGGCGTGGCGTTCATGGACACGCCGGACACCTACTACGACAGGATCGACCAGCGCGTGAAGGGCCATCGCGAGGACGCGCAGCAGCTCAAGGACCTGCGCATCCTCATCGACGGCGCGCCGGACGAAGGCATCCTGCTGCAGATCTTCACCAGCACCGTGATCGGGCCGATTTTCTTCGAGATCATCCAGCGCAAGGGCAACGAGGGCTTCGGCGAGGGCAACTTCAAGGCCCTGTTCGAGAGCATCGAGGAAGACCAGATCCGGCGCGGCGTGCTCACCGGTGCCTAGGTTCGGATGACCCATGTCGCGCAAATGGATCTATAAGCCGCACGTCGAGGGCCAGGCTTCGCGCCAGGCCCACGCCGACCTGCCCGAAGGCACCTACGAGCGCGAAATCAGCAAGGAAGGCTTCTTCGGGCCGGCGACGCAGCTGTATCACCCGAATCCGCCGACCGGCTGGACGAAGTGGGAAGGCCCGCTGCGTCCGCGAGCGTTCGACCTGGCGAAGCTGGCCGCGAACGGCACCTCGCCCTGGGACGCGCACGACGTGCTGCACAACGCGCACGTCCGCATCCGTCTCTGGCGGTCCACCTGGCCGATGGATCACCTGGTGCGCAACGCCGACGGCGACGAGCTGCTGTTCCTGCACGCGGGCACCGCCGAGCTGTTCTGCGACTACGGCCACCTGCGGATCGAGGCGGGCGACTACGTGGTGCTGCCGCGCGGCACGATGTGGCGCCTGGAATCCACGGCCGCGCTCACGGCGCTGCTGATCGAGGCGACCAACTCCTCCTACACGCTGCCGGACAAGGGCCTGGTCGGCGAGCACGCGATCTTCGACCCGGCCATGCTCGACGTGCCGGCGCTCGACGAGGCGTTCAAGGCGCAGCGCAAGGACGGCGAGTGGCGTGTCCGCGTCAAGCGGCGCAACCAGCTGTCCACCGTGACCTACCCTTTCAATCCGCTCGACGCGGTCGGCTGGCACGGCAGCCTGCACCCGGTGCGGATCAACGTGCGCCACATCCGGCCGCTGATGAGCCATCGCTACCACGTGCCGCCGTCGGCGCACACGACCTTCGTGGCGCAGCGCTTCGTCGTTTGCACCTTCGCGCCGCGTCCGTTCGAATCCGATCCCGGCGCGATCAAGGTGCCGTTCTTCCACAACAACGACGACTACGACGAGGTTCTGTTCTATCACGCGGGAGATTTCTTCTCGCGCGACAACATCCACGCCGGGATGATGACGCTCCACCCCGGCGGCTTCACCCATGGCCCGCACCCCGGTGCACTGAAGAACATGCTGGTGCCGAAGAAGCCGGCGACCGACGAGTACGCGGTGATGATCGATGCGCGCGATGCGCTCGACGTCGGCGAGGCGGCTTCCTCGGTCGAATGGGCCGCGTATCACCAGAGCTGGATGCCGAAACCGAAACCATGAAGCTCGCCACGCTGCGCGACGGCAGCCGCGACGGCCGCCTGCTGGTCGTATCGCGCGACCTGAAGAGCTGCGCGCTGGCGCCCGACTCCGCGCGCACGCTGCAGGCCGCGCTCGACCGCTGGGACGAATCGGTGCCGCGCCTGCTGGCCATCTCCGACCAGCTCAATGCCGGCCGCGTCGCGGGAACCATGGATTTCCGGCCGCAGGAATGCGAGGCGCCCCTGCCGCGCGCCTACCAGTGGGCCGACGGCTCCGCCTACGTCAACCACGTCGAGCTGGTGCGCAAGGCGCGCGGCGCGCAGATGCCGCAGGAATTCTGGACCGACCCGCTGATGTACCAGGGCGGCTCCGATGCGTTTCTCGCCCCGATGGCGCCGATCCGCGTGGCCGACGAGGCCTGGGGCGTGGACCTCGAAGCGGAAATCGCGGTCGTCACCGGCGACGTGCCCATGGGCGCCGGCAAGGCCGCGGCGGCGGCGTCGATCCGCCTGCTGATGCTGGTCAACGACGTGTCGCTGCGCAACCTGGTTCCCGGCGAGCTGGCGAAAGGCTTCGGTTTCTTCCAGTCCAAGCCCTCGTCGTCGTTTTCGCCAGTGGCGATCACGCCGGACGAGCTCGGCCCGCCGTGGGATGGCGGCCGCGTGCACCGGCCGCTGATCTCCTGGATCAACGGCCGCAAGCTGGGCGAGCCCAATGCCGCCGTGGACATGACCTTCGATTTTCCGACCCTGATCGCCCATGCGGCGAGGACGCGGCCGCTGTCCGCCGGGTCGATCATCGGCAGCGGCACGGTTTCCAACCGCGGCGCGGACGGCGGCCCGGGGCAGCCGATCGAGCAGGGCGGCGTGGGCTACTCGTGCCTCGCGGAGCTGCGCACGGTCGAGACGCTGACGCAGGGCGCAGCGAAGACGGCATTCCTGAAATTCGGCGACCGCGTGCGCATCGAGATGCTGGACGTCGAAGGCCACAGCATCTTCGGCGCGATCGACCAGGTGGTGGAGAAGTACGAGCCGCCGGCATGACGTCGCGCTCCCGGCTCCAGCTCTATTCCTTCTGGCGCTCCTCCGCCTCGTACCGCGTGCGCATCGCGCTGAACCTGAAAGGGCTGGCGTACGAATACCGCGCGATCCACCTGGTGAAGGACGGCGGCGAGCAGTTCCGGCCGGAATTCACGCGGCTCAATCCGCAGGCGCGCGTGCCTTTCCTGGTGGATGGCGGATTTGCGCTGGGGCAGTCGCTGGCGATCCTCGACTACCTCGACACGCTGGCGCCATCGCCGCGGCTGGTGCCACAGGAGCCGGCGCTGCGTGCCCGCGTGCTCGCGTTCGCGCACGCGATCGCCTCCGACATCCAGCCGCTGCAGAACACCGGCCCGCTGGCGTATCTCACCCGCGAGCTCGGCGTGGAGGAGCCCCGCAAGGATGGCTGGGTGCGGCACTGGATCGAGCGCGGGCTGGCGGCACTGGAACAGGAGCGCGCCGGCGCGCCCGACACGCCGAATGTCTTCGGCGATGCGCCGACGCTGGCCGACTGCGTGCTGGTGCCGCAGGTCTACAACGTGGATCGCTATCGCTGCGACACCTCGCGCTTCCCGCGCCTGTACGCGCTGGCGAAGCGGCTCGAGTCGCTGCCGGCGTTCGCGGCCGCGCACCCTTCGCGCCAGCCGGACACGCCGCCCTGAATCGGCCGCGGCCCCGCCGCGTCAGCGATAGCGGTAGTCGAGCGTGACGAACAGGGACCGCCCGTCCTGCAGGATCGTGTCCTGCACGTGCTCCGGGCGGCCCGGGTCGGCGTTCGCACGGTCCAGCAGGTTGCGCGCGCTCAACCCGGCCTGGAACCCGGCGTACTCCAGGCTGAGCAGCGTCAGGTTGACCAACACGCGCGCGGGCGAACGGTTGCCGGCCAGCGTGTTGCGGGGGCTCAGGTATTGCAGCTCGATCCCGGCGCTGCCCAGCCGCGCAGGCAGCGGCACCGCAAGATTCAGCTTGGCCATGTGCCGCGGCGAATTGGCCGGTTCCATCCCCGCGGTCGTATCGCGCGAGCGCTGCCAGGCATAGCTCGCGCGCAGGCTCGAGGCGCCGCGCCACGCGTACTCGCTGGCGAATTCGAGTCCCATGCCGCGCGCTTCGCCGACGTTGCGGTACTGCAGCAGTCCGTCGCCGGGATCGGTGACCAGCGTGATCAGGCCGCTCATGCGGTTCAGGTAGGCGTCGCCGGTGACGCGCCACTGCGGGCCGATCCATTGCTCCGCCAGCAGCTCGAACGAGGCGATCCGCTCCGGACGCAGCCCCGGATTCGGCTTGCTCGAAGGACTGGCGTAGAACATCTCGTAGTTGTTGGGAGCGCGGAACGCCGTGCCGTAGAGGACCTTGAGCGTGCCCTGCCCCGTGTAGTGCCAGATGAGGCCGAGACGGGGGTGCAGGCCTTCGAGGCTCGCCGACGAGTAGTCGTCGTAGCGCAGGCCGCCATCGAGCAGCCAGTGCTCGCCGAGGCTCAGCTCGTCCTGCGCGTAGACGCCAAGCCGGTGGCTGCTGCGGCGGTCGTCGAGGTAGCGCGTGTCCGAAGCCTGGTCGTAGCTCACCAGGTCCTGGCGGAAGTTGTCCTGGTACTCGGCGCCGAACAGCAGGCGATGATCGCCCGCCGTGCCGAGCAGCTGCAGGTCGCTGCCCCACCATTCCGACGTGCTCGATTCCTGGCTGACGGTCGGCGGCGGGCCGTCGTTCGGGTACAGGCCCTCGTAGTAGTAGCGGCCATAGAACGCGTGCGGCGCGATCTGCCACTGCCGGCCCAGCGGCAGCGACGAGGCCAGGTTGAGGTAGCCGGTGTTGTCCGTGGTCTGCGCGCGGGGATCGTCGAAACGCGAGCCGAACGACGCCGTCGGGATCTGCTTGATGCGCGTGACGTAGCCGCCGCTGGCCACCACCGGACCCGCCGACAGCTTGCCGAAGACGCGCCGGTATTCGTCGCCGTCGCGTCCTTCGGCGATGCCGTTGTTCGTCGATGGGTCGTCGAACTCCGCGTAGGACAGGTTCTGGCCTCGCGACCGGTAGCGGCTGGCGGAAAGCAGCCCTTCGACGCCGCCCGCGGTGCGGCCCCCGACGGCGGCGCGCTCGCGGTCGGTGCCGAAACTGCCGGCTCGCGCCCCGGCCTCGACGCCGCCGACCGCGCCGCCGTGGCGCGTGACCACGTTGATCACGCCGAAGAACGCGTTGCTGCCGTACACCGCCGAGCCCGGGCCGCGGATCACCTCGATCCGCTCCACCTCCTCCAGGTCGAGCACGAAGTCGGTGCCCAGGCCGACGGAATCGTAGATCGTGTCGTTGACGCGGAAGCCATCGATCAGCAGCAGCACGCGGCCGTTGTAATCGCCGGGCCGCTCGAAACCACGCACGCCGATGTAGCTGTAGTTGCGGTCGTAATCCACCCACATGCCGCGCACGCCGTTGAGCACGTCCGCCAGCGTGCGATAGCCGAAGGCCCGGATGTCGCCCGCGCCGATGACGGTGACCGACGCCGGCGCATCCGAGGTGCGTTGCGGAAACTTCGAGGCGCCCGAGACCTGGATCTCCAGCAACCGCTCCAGCGGCAGCTCGGTCGGGTCCAGATCCTGCGGCAGCGGTCCGGCGAGCGCCGCCATCGCGGTCAGCCCCAGCAGCAGGCCGGCGATGCCGCGCGCCGGCATCACGCGGTGGATGACACGGTACCTAGGCCGGCTTGCCCCCGCGCAGGGCTTCGAGCTCGCGCGCATGCTGCAGCCGCGTGCTGCGGCGCAGCTCGGCCTCGGCATAGCGCTGCTGCTCGATGTCCGTGCCGGGCAGCAGCGGCGGCACCGGCCGCGGCCGGCCGCCTTGCCCGGTGGCCACGAACGTCAGGTACGCCGACAGGACGTGGCGCCGGTCGCCGCCGCCGATGCGCTCGGCC
>DATLCG010000077.1:0-11877 GCA_035526525.1 Binatia bacterium | reverse complement strand
GGCGCTGCGCGGCCATGGCCGCGCGGCTGAACACCGGATGCTCGAAGCGCACGCGGTGCAGCACCTTGTTCGGGTCCGGCTGCCGCCACGGGTTGAGCGTGACGATGTACGGGACCTGGCCCGGCAGCGCCTGCAGGCGGTTCATCCAGTAGCTCACGCAGACCGGGCCCGCGCCGACGCCTTCTTCCGGCGCCAGGAAATTCCACGCGCACCACGCGCCGCGGCGGCGCGGCATCAGCGAAACGTCGGTGTGCAGCACGGCCTCGTTGGCGGCGGCGCCGAACGGCGACAGCAGCGTGCGCTCGTGCTCGTCCGCGTCGGCCAGCAGCTGCAGCGCCTGGTCGGCATGCGCGGCGCTGACGACGGCGTCGAAGCGCTCCTCGCCCGTGTGCGTCGCGACCCAGGCCGCGGCGTCGGTGCGGCGCACCGCGCGCACCGGCGTGCCCAGCCGCAACTGCCCGCGCGCGGAGAATTCGGCGAGCAGGCGCTGCGCGTAACGGCGGCTGCCGCCGCTGACGTGGCGCCACTTCGGCCCGTCGATCACCTGCAGCAGGCCGTGCGCGTCGAAGAAGCGCGCGAAAGCCGGGAAGGGAAAGGCCAGCGCCTCGCGCGGCGAGCACGACCAGATCGCGGCGCACATCGGCAGCAGGTAGCGGCTGCGCAGCTCGTCACCGTAGCCGTGGCGGTCGAGCCAGTCGCCCAGCGAGACGTCCGGCAGCGCATCGCGCGCCAGCAGGCCGCGCACCGCGCGGTTCAGGCGCAGGATCTGGATCCACATGCGGTGGTGCCGCGCCGACAGCCAGTTGCGCCGCTGCGCGAACATGCGCAGCACGTTGCCGTCGCCGGCGTACTCGAAATCGCCGCCGCCGATGGACACCGCGAAGCTCATCGGGCTGTCGCCGGTGGCGATGTCCAGCGTGCGCAGCATCGCCGACAGGTGCGGGTAGTTGCGCTCGTTGTAGACGATGAAGCCGAGGTCGACCGCGGGACCTTGCGGCGCCTGCACCGTGTACGTGTGCCCGCCGGCGTGCCCTTCCTGCTCGAACAGCACGACCTCGTGCTTGCGCGACAGCAGCCACGCCGCCGCCAGCCCCGAGATGCCGCTGCCGATGACCGCCATTCTCATGGCCGGTACGTCCCCGAAATGCGTGTGCGCCTACTTACGTCCCGGCGCGCGGAATGGATGCACCCGCAATGCCCCTCGACAGGCTCAGGGCGAACGGACCTGCTTTTCCCCGAGGAAAGGTTGCAGCACCGCCCACACCGCGTCCAGCAGGCGCGGCTGCGCGCGGGCCGTCGGATGGATGCCGTCCTCCTGGACCGCGGACGGATCGCCCACCAGGGGAGCGAGGAAGAACGGCACGAGCGTCGCCTGCTGGCGGCGCGCGACGTCCGCAAACGAGCGCTGGAACGCGCCGGTGTACGCCGGGCCGAAATTCGGCGGCAGCCGCATCTCGAACACCAGCACGCGGGCGCCAGCGCGCCGGCCGAGCCGCACCATCTGCGCCAGGTTGTCCTGCATCTGCTTCACGGGCAGTCCGCGCAGGCCGTCGTTGCCGCCGAGCTCGATCAGCAGCAGCGCGGGGCGGTGCGCGGCCAGGGCCGCCGGCAGCCGCGACAGTCCGCCCGCCGTGGTTTCGCCGGACACGCTTCCGTTGATCACCGCGTGGGGATACCCTTGCTCGCGCAGCCGCTGCGCCAGCAACTGCACCCAGCCCGACTCCACCGGAATGCCGAGCGCGGCCGACAGGCTGTCGCCCCACACCAGGATTGCCGGCGCCGCGGCTGCGGGCGCACTTGCCACCGCCGCCAGCAGCAGCGCACCGATCCATCGCCGGAACATCCTTCGCATGAACGCCGTCGTTGCCCGCAAGGTGGCCAAGCAGGTTAGCAGCGCCGATGGCGCTCCATTGCACATCCTGCGCGGCCTGGATTTGACCGTCGCGCGCGGCGAAACGCTCGCCATCGTGGGAGTGTCGGGCTCCGGCAAGACCACGCTGCTGTCGCTGCTCGCCGGACTCGACCTGCCGAGTTCCGGGGAGATCGAGCTGGCGGGCACGGCGATCCATGCGCTCGACGAGGACGCCCGCGCCCAGGCACGCGCGGGCACGGTCGGCTTCGTGTTCCAGTCGTTCCAGCTGCTGGCCGGGCTGACCGCGCTGGAGAACGTGATGCTGCCGGCAGAGCTCGCCGGCCACCGCGACGCGCGCGAGCGCGGCCGCGCGGCGCTGGCGCAGGTCGGGCTGGGCGAGCGGCTCGGCCACTACCCGCAGCAGCTCTCCGGAGGCGAGCAGCAGCGCGTCGCCATCGCGCGCGCCTTCGCCGCGGAGCCGCAGATCCTGTTCGCCGACGAGCCCACCGGCAACCTCGACACGCAGACCGGTGCACGCATCATCGACCTGCTGTTCGAGCGCAACCGCGCGAGCGGCGCGACGCTCATCCTGGTGACGCACGACGAAGCGCTGGCGCGGCGATGCCAGCGGGTGGTGGTGCTGCGGGACGGGGTGTTGCATGCGATGTGATGCGATGGCGCGTCCGGCGTGACCGCGGCACTGACCTACGCCTTCCGCCGCCTGCGCCGCGGCTGGCGCAGCGGCGAGCTGCTGATCCTGTCGCTGGCGATCGCGGTCGCGGTCGCCGCGTCCGGGGCGGTGGAGCTGTTCAGCGGGCGCGTGCAGGCGGCGCTGGCGGCGCAGTCGGGCGACGCGCTCGGTGCCGACCTCGCCTTCACCAGCCGTGCCGTGCTGCCGGCTTCGCTCGCGGAGCAGGTGCGCGCCGCCGGTGCCAGGACGGCGCGCGTGGTGAATCTGCCCAGCGTCGTCTTCGCCGGCGAGCGCTCGCTGCTGGCCTCGGTGAAGGCGGTCGAGCCGGCCTATCCGCTGCGCGGTGCGATGCGCATGGCCGACGAGCCGTACGCGCCCGAGCGCGTCGCGCAGGGCGGGCCGGCGCCGGGCGAGGCCTGGGCCGATGCGCGCCTGTGGTCCGAGCTGCAGGTGCAGCGCGGCGCCACGCTCACGGTCGGCGCCATCGCGCTGACGCTCACCGGCGTCGTCACCTACGAGCCGGATCGCGGCGGCGGTTTCGCCGATCTCGCGCCGCGCCTGCTGATGAACCACGCGGACCTGGCCGGCACGCAGCTGGTGCAGCCAGGCAGCCGCATGCAGCAATGGCTCCTGGCGTCGGGGCCGCCAGACGCACTCGAACGGGTGCGCGGATTGCCGTTGCCGGCCGAGGCACGGCGGCTGTCGCCCGCGGAAGCCCGGCCCGAGCTGAAGAGCGCGATGGATCGCGCGGCTCGATTCCTGCGGCTGGCCGTGCTGGCGGCGTCGCTGCTGTCCGCGGCCGCCGTCGCGATCTGCGCTCGCGCGCAGGGCCGTCGGCTGCGCGACGAGGTGGCTCTGCTGAAATGTCTCGGCGCGCGCCAGCGCTTCGTCGCCTCGGCACTGATGGCGAGCCTGCTGCTGGTGGGACTGGTGGCCGGGCTCGCCGGCGCGCTGGCCGGCTGGCTGGCGCAGGCGGGCCTCGCCGCGGCTGCCGCGCAGATGCTGTCCATTCCGCTGCCGGCGGTGTCGCCCGCGCCGCTGGCGAAGGCATTGCTGCTGGGCCTGGTGGTGCTCGCCGGCTTTGCGCTGCCGCCGGTGCTCGATGCCCGCCGCGCGCCGCCGGTGCGCGTGTTCCAGCGCACCGAGACCGCCAGCCGTGCCGGCGCAATGGTGCCGGTGGGCGCGGCACTCGCGGTCGTTGCGCTGCTCTGGCAGCAGGCCGGCGACGTGCAGCTCGCGCTGTACGTGCTGGGCGGCGCCGCCGGCACGATGCTGGCGCTGGCTTTGCTGGCCTGGGCGCTGGTCGCGCTGCTCGCACCGCTGCGCCGCTCGGTCGGCACGGCCTGGCGCTTCGGCCTGGGCAACGTCGCGCGGCGCCGCGGCGCCTCGGTGGTGCAGGCGGTGGCGCTGGGCCAGGCGCTGCTGGCGCTGCTGCTGCTCGGCATCGTGCGGCAGGACCTGCTCGAGACGTGGAAAGCGCGGCTGTCGCCCGAGACGCCGAACCAGTTCCTCATCAACATCCAGCCGGCGCAGATTCCCGCGATGCAGGAATTCTTCGCCCAGCGCGGCTTGCCGAAACTGGAGCCGATGCCGATGGCGCGCGGCCGCCTGGTGGCGCTCAACGGCAAGCGTGTCACCGCCGATTCTTTCCAGGACCCGGAGACGCAACGCTGGATCAATCGCGACTTCAACCTCAGCTGGTCGGACCTGCTCCCCGACGACAACAAGCTGACGGCAGGGCAATGGTGGACCGCTGCGCAGCACGGCCAGAAGCTGCTGTCGGCGGATCGCTACGCGGTCGAGCGGCTCGGGCTGAGGCTCGGCGACACGGTCGCGCTCGCCTTCGCCGACCAGGAGCTGACGTTCACCGTGACCAGCTTCCGCGAGGTCGAGTGGGACACGTTCCGGCCCAATTTCTTCCTGCTCGCGCCCCCCGGCGCGCTCGACGCCGTGCCGGTGTCGTGGCTGGCGAGTTTCCACCTCGATGCCGCGCGCAAGGCGCTGCTGCGCGACCTCACGCGCCAGTTCCCCAACGTCACCGCGCTCGACGTGGACACCCTCATCACCCAGGTGCGCGCGATCGTCGATCGCGTGGTGCGCGGCGTGGAGTTCATCCTGCTGTTCACGCTCGCCGCGGGCCTGACCGTGCTGCTCGCCGCGATCGAAGGCACGCGCGAGGACCGCGTGCGCGAAAGCGGGCTGCTGCGGGCGCTCGGTGCGCGCACGCGCGTGATCGTGCAGGGATTGCTGGCGGAGTACGCCGTGCTCGGGCTGCTGGCCGGCTCGGTCGCGGCCATCGCCGCGCAGCTGATCGCCTGGGCGCTGGCCACGCAGGTGATGCGCATCCCCTACGGCCCGAGGCCGCTGCTGTGGCTCGCGGGCGCCGGCGTGGGCGTCGTGCTGGTCACGGCACTGGGATGGCTGTCGCTGCGCCGCACGCTCAGGGCGTCGCCGACCGAAGTGCTGCGCGCCGGGGCGTGAAGCCGTTCAATGCGCCGCGCGCGCCGGCCGCTGCGGTGCCAGAAAAATGCACGCCGTCATGAACGCTGCAAGCGCGGCCGACGCCGTGTAGCGGCTGAGCTCCAGCCCGCCGTCCGCGAGCGGCTTGTCGAGGTAGTCGCCGACCACTGCGCCGAGCGGCCGGGTCAGCACGAACGCACACCAGAACAGCGCGGTGCGCGAGACGTTGGTCCACAGGTACAGCGCGGCCATCGCCGCGATCAGGCCGCCGAAGATTGCCGCGGCGCCGAGATAGCCGAAACCCGCCGAGTCCGCCGTCCAGTCGCCGAGCGCCGTGCCGAGCGTCTGCGAGAACATGATCGTGGTCCAGTAGAACGCCTCGTCCCGAGGAGTGCACACGGCCGCGACCGAAAGCGATCCCGTCGCGCGGTGCCAGCTCCACAGCGAGGCCGCGAGCAGCGCCAGCAGCAGCAGCGATCCGCCGGCGTAGCCGATGCCGAGGTCACGGTCGGCGAGGTCGGCGAGCGTGGTGCCGACCGTCGTGGTGGCGACGATGGTGATCCAGTAGATCGCCGGGTGCAGCCGCCGTGCACGGATCTGCACCGCGACCGCAGCCGCGAACGCCATCGCGAAGAGAGCCGTGCCCAGCTCGTAGCCCAGCCCGAGCGACATGGAGACTGCGTCGCCGGCGGTCTCGCCGAGAGTCGTCGCAGCGATCTTGACGATCCAGAAAGCGAGCGTGACCTCCGGGACCTTCGCCTGCGGGGCGGCGTTCCCGCTCATTTCACGTAGAACGCCGCTTCGAGTGGCAACTGACGCATCCGCTGCTCGATGCGCGTGACGAGATCGGGCGAAAGCTCCGCGCGCCACCGCTCGTCGAGGCGAATCTCCTTCTGAGTCTTCGTGTAGCTCGAGGTGCTGGAGTGCGCGAAGTGATGCGCCTGCGCCGACGGATCGAGCATCGCGGCGTCGAACGGCACGCCCAGCCACTGGCACAGTCCGCGCAGCTCGGCCTCCGGCTGCGTGCACAGCGTTTCGTAGTGCATCACGCGCGTGCGGTCCGGGTGACGCGCGGCGAAGCGTTCGAAGCGCGCCGCCCACTTGAAGTGCTTGGCCATGGCGGCGTCGAGCGGCTCGCCCTTGCGCAGGTCCGCGGCGATCACCGCGCGGCTGTCGCGGACCAGGTAGATGAATGCGCCCTCACGCCGCCACGCCGACCACGGCATGCGCGCCATGCGCCAGCACAGCGACTTCGACAGGTCCACCAGCACGTCCACGCCGAGCACCGCGCGTACGCGGGCGAAGTCGGCCGGCGCGTAGTCGCGCCAGCTGCGACCGCGCAGCGCCGGCATCGTTTTCTGCCAGAACGGGCACTCGGTGACGGGCAGGCCGCAACTGCACGGCCGGCCATTGGCGATGGCCTGGCCCAGCAGCCCGAATTCGCCGCCGCAGGCCATGCGCGGATGGGTGTCGAGCAGGCGACCGAGCAGGGTGGAGCCGCAGTACGGCGCGCCGAGAACGAGGAGGGAGGAACGCATCGGGCGCCCATGCTAGCTTTCCCGCCACGTTTTCTCGCGCCATCCCGTGAACCCGCTGGCCATCGCCTGGCCTCATCCCTCGACGCGCAATGGCCAAGCAACCCGTCATCGAAGGCCTGCCCGAGGCGTATTTCGGGCATGACCTGCCGGCTCGTCCGCCGGCGGACCCGGCGTGGCCCCGCATCACCGTGATCACGCCCTCGTACAACCAGGCGCAGTACCTGGAACTGACGCTGCGCTCGGTCCTGCTGCAGGCCTATCCGAACCTCGAGTATTTCGTCGTCGACGGCGGCAGCGCGGATGGCAGCGTGGACATCCTGCGCCGGTACGAGCCCTGCCTGGACGGCTGGGTGAGCGAGGCGGACCGCGGGCAGGGGCACGCGATCAACAAGGGGCTGGCGCGCGCGACCGGCGACGTGCTGTGCTGGCTCAACAGCGACGACTGCCTGGCTCCCGGCGCGCTGCAGACCATCGCGGCGATTTTCCGGGACCGGCCGGACACGGACGTGGTTTACGGGCACCACGGCATTCTTTCGTCCGGCTCGCGGGCCGCCAGCTTCCGGCCGGCCAAGCCCGTCTCGTTCGAAACGCTGGTCGCCTACTGGGAGCCCAATCCCGTCCACCAGCCCTCGGTCTTCTGGAGTCGCCGCGCAGGGGCCGCCGTCGGTATGCTGCGCGAGGATCTCTACTTCGCGCTGGACTTCGAGTACTGGCTGCGCCTCGCGGCCAGGTATGGCTTCGTGCTCGAGCCGAAGGTACTGTCCTTCGCCCATCGGCACCCGGCGGCGAAGACCGGGCAGGGCAAGGACGGCTGGGTGCGCGAGCGCGAGCTCGTGTGCAAGGAGCAGTGGCGGCAGATGCGGCCGCGCGATCGTTGGGGCCTGCGTTTGCGCGAGCTGTGGCACGACCCAGGCAAGTGGTTCCATTGAGAGGAAGCAAGAACGCATGGCGAAGCAATCCCGGCTCGCGGCCCTGATCGGCGAGCGCGCGGTTGGCGTGCTGGACTACTACTTCCGCCCGGGCCTGCGACGGCGCTGGGGCGGTGGTGGCTTCAACGGCCAGGGTCACCGCCAGCGCATGTTCCGCGAAATCCACGAGCGCTTCGCGCCGGCCGCCATCGTCGAGACCGGCACCTTCCGCGGCAATACGACGCTGCTGTTCGCCCAGACCGGCCTGCCGGTGGCGACGGCCGAGCGCTCGCCGCGCTTCCAGGCCTTCGCCCTGCGCATGCTGAGCGGCTATCCGAACGTGGACTTGCGCCAATGCGACAGCCGCGCCTTTCTGCGTGCGCTGGCCAGCGAGAAATTCCACCTGGACGAGTGCGTGTTCTTCTACCTCGACGCGCACTGGGAAAAGGACCTTCCCCTGAGGGAGGAGCTGGAAATCATCTTCGGGCACTGGCGCAAGCCGATCGTGATGATCGACGACTTCCAGGTGCCGGGAACGCAGTACCGCTACGACGATTACGGTCCGGGCATGGCGCTGACGCTCGACTACCTCAAGCCCATCGAGTCGCTTGGATTCGTGGCGTTCTTCCCCTCGGTGGCAGACACCGAGGAAACCGGCAAGACCCGCGGCAGCGTGGTGCTGTGCCGCAGCGAGCAGGCGCCTCTCCTGGAGGCGCTGCCCAGCCTGAAGCGGCAGACCTGATCCGTGACCGCGGTCGCAACGCTGGTCATCGCGTTCAGGCGGCCGGAGCAGACCCGGCTGGTGCTGGAGCAGGTGCGCGCCGCGGGCGTGCGCCGGCTGTTCATCGCGCTGGACGCTCCTCGCGAAGGTCATGCCGCCGAAGTGCAAGGCGCGGCGGCGGTGCGTGCGCTGGCGCAGGGCGAGGCGTGGGCGCCGCAGGTCGAAGTGAACGTGGCCGATCGCAACCTCGGCGCCGGGCAGCGCCCGCTGTCCGCCATCTCGTGGTTCTTCGATCACGTCGAGGAAGGAGTCATCCTCGAGGACGACTGCGTCCCGCACCCGTCGCTGTTTCCGTTCTGCGCTGAAGTGCTCGCGCGCTACCGCAACGACGAGCGCGTGATGACCGTCAGCGGCAGCAATTTCGCCGTTGCGGCCGGAAGCCGGGCGCCGGACGCACCATGGCATCCGTACAGTTACGGCTTCACCCAGGTGCAGCACACGTGGGGCTGGGCGACCTGGCGGCGCGCCTGGCGCCTGCACGATCCGCTGATGGGGACTTGGCCCGACGCCCGGCGCCTTGGCGTGATGCGCGCCCTCTTCCGCGAGCCGGACTGGCGCGAGTACTGGACCCGCAAGATGGACGGCATGCATTCCGGGCGGCCGGACGCATGGGACTACGCCTGGTACTACACCTGCATGGCGCAGCGCGGGCTCTGCGTCATGCCGGCGGTGAACCTGGTCACCAACGTCGGCGACGATCCGGCGGCGTCACACACCGGCCAGCACCAGCGCGGCCGAAAGGCGGCCAACCCGTTCCTCCGCTTGCCCACCGCGGCGATGGCGATGCCGCTGACTCATCCCCCCATCGTCTGGGCCGACCTCGAGTACGAGCGGCGCCTCAGGCGCCATCTGCATCCGTCGTGGTGGCGCCGCCGCTACGAAAAGCTCCAGCGGCTGCTGCGCTAGCCGCGGAAGGCCGCCAGGATCGGTCCGGCGAGGTCGTTGCGCACCCACACGACGTTCTCGCCGATGTCGGTCTCTGCCGTCAGCTCGGAAGCACTCGCGGGACGCAGGCGGCCGCCAGCGGCGATGCGAAACGTCCGGCGATCGGCCAGCGCCGCCGCGTCGAGCAGTTCGGCCAGCGAAACGCGTGCCTGCGCCAGGTTTTCCGCGGACAGTTCCATCACCAGGTAGCCGATGCGCCGCGCCGCGGCCGCGGTGATTCCGCGGAGCACCTGCAATTCGAACCCCTCGGTGTCGACCTTGACGAGCGCATTGGCCAGGGGCGTCTGCTCGACGATTTCGGACAAGGTCCGGATCGGCACTTCCAGCGTGGTGACCGCGCCGCCGCGGGTCGGCGCGTAGGCGAACGAGGCCAGGCTGTGCCTGTTGGCCGGAACGTTGAGCGTCAGCGTGCCGCGTC
The DNA here is from genome assembly GCA_035526525.1 of Binatia bacterium. Classification (GTDB taxonomy): domain Bacteria; phylum Pseudomonadota; class Gammaproteobacteria; order Nevskiales; family Nevskiaceae; genus JACPFV01. Next base: position 2,284 of record DATLCG010000077.1, on the reverse strand, counting down.
TCTCGCCGACGCCGCATTGCAGGATTTCCGCACGCGCGTCATTGAGCTCCAGATTCTCGCGCGTGCGCCGAACCATTTCGGGATTGGGATCTACGGCCACGATGGGGCCTCGCCCGCTGCGGGCGTAAACGCACGAGTAGTAGCCGATGTTGCAGCCGACATCGATGAAGCCGTCGGCATGCCGCGCCAGCTTCTCCAGGGCGCGAGTGGTTTCCGGCTCGAACTCGCCGTTGACGAACAGCTGGTTGTCGACCGAGTCGCCGATGTGCAGCCGCATGCGTATGCCGGTGTCCAGCTCGCGCAGGCGCGTCTGTCCCCGGTGACGCCGGCAGTATTTGCGAAAGGCGGAGTCGCGCAGCCGCGGCATGCCCGCGTGGCGGGCGAGCCAGAGCAGCGCGCGGTCGTAGACGTTCGCCAGTGGCGCGCGGCGGGCCGCCGTCATCGGCGAGCCCCCGGACGGCGCAACGCCTTCAACCACGCGCGCGTGAGCGCGATCCAGAATGCCCCTGCGCGTTCGCCGACGTGGATGCGAACGCTCTCATCGACCGGCATGGCCGGCACCGGCCGGCCATGTGCGACGAAACTGTCGCGCGCATTCGCCGTCAGCCGTCCCGCCTGCGTGCTCTCGCCGAACACGGCGTGATTGCGAGACGTCACCCACAGCGCGTGGTCCGGCGGCAGCGCCACGGCGCGCAGGAGCGCGTCCAGGCTCTTGGCCTGCGGAATCGCATCGGGAAAGCAGGCGAACAGGTGGCGCAGCACGCGCACGCGCAGCAGCTGGTGCACCCAGATCTGGCCGTACGCCTTCTGCCGCAGGAGCAGCTGGCGGCCGGCGGTGTGCGTCTGCTGGCCGGTAAACGCCCGCGGCGACAGCACGCTGCGTGCGCGGCAGAACAGCACGCCGTCCGCCGCGCCCGTCGGCTGCGACTCCGCCCACTGCATCGCATCGCGGATGCGCGGCAGGTCGAGCCAGACCGGGTACTTGTCGTCGATGCACCAGTAGATCCATTCCTCGTCGGGCAGCCCCTCCAGCAGCGCCAGCACCGTGGCCTTGATCGCGAAAGGCGTTTGCCGGTACTCGTGACGGGCATCGTCCCTGCCGGCGAGCTGCTGGTACGGGATGCGGAACACGAAGGGATGATCCGGCCACAGGCGGCCGTACTGGAACGTCATGTGCTCCGTCAGCGGCCGGTAGCGGTCGCACGACAGCACGATCGCCTTCATGCGCGCAGCCGCGCCTTCAGCCGCGCGAGCCAGGACGGTGCGTAGAGGCCGGTGCGCGCGAGTTCCTCGCGCAACCAGCGGCCCGCAGGCGTCCCGGTGTCGAAATCGCGCAGTGCATCCAGCGGGTGCTCCGCGGAGGGGCGCGCGAACAGCTTGTGGTAGTGGATCGACACCGTGTCCTCGAGTTTGCGCGGTGCGCCGTCGCGCGCGGCGAGCGCGTGGTGGTGGTGGATCGGGTAGTTGTACGCCGGCGGCAGCCCGCGCGGCGCGATGCCGAGCAGGTCCAGTGCGAGAGCAAGGCAGATCTGCTCGCCGAAGAAGCGGTTCTCCGGCATGCGATTCTCGTCCATCAGCGTGGCGAGGCAGCGCTGCCATTGCCGCGCCATGCCCGCCTCGCGCGGCCACGCGACCAGGCCCGAGTTCCAGTACGCCTGCACCGTTTCGCCGCTCACCGTCGCCTGCACCGTACCTCGCGGCGCCGCGCCGAATCGTTGCCAGGTGTCGCGCCACCACGCGGCATTCTCGTCGGAGCCGGTAGTGCCGGCGGTCCTGTGGTCCACGGGCCGCACGGCCACGCCGCCGTCGAGCAGGGCGCGCGGCTCGCCGAAGAACACCTTGTCGCTGTCCACGAACACCAGCGTGTCCGCATCGACATGCTGCTCGGCGAAGGCGCATACCGCGGGCTTGTTGGCGAGCGGGTAGCCGGCATGCTGGTCGTTGAGCACGACGGACAGGTGCACCACGTCGAGCGCCCGCAGCGCGCGTTCCGTTGCCGGTGCGATGACAGTGCCGGGGCGTGGCTGGAAGGTGAAGATCGGTGCGCTCGCAAGGGCGCCGCCGAAGCGGCGCAGGCTGCGCACGAGCAGCAAGGTCTCCTGCTCGAGCCGGCCGCGCTCGCAGCAGGCGATGAACGCGACCCGGTGGCTCATGGCGCCGCGTGCGGTGCCACGCGCCGGTAGATCGCGATCATGTCGTCCACCATCCGTCCATAGCCGAACCGCGCCACGGTCGGCTCGCGCGCCCGGGCCGCCAGCTCTCCGGCCAGCGTGCGGTCGTGCAC
>DATLCG010000074.1:0-4505 GCA_035526525.1 Binatia bacterium | reverse complement strand
ACGTGCAGCGCCAGCGTCACCCCATCCGGGGTGCGGGTGATGCCCAGCACCTCGGGGCGCGTGAGATCCAACGGAGGACCGCCGCGTCAGGCGGCGGCGGAGACGATGCTCTGGACCGCGTTGACGACGTCGCCCACGGTCAGCACGTGCTTGAACTCCTCGGGCTTGATCTTGCGCCCGCAGTAGTCCTTCAGCTTCAGCACCAGGTCGATCGCATCGATGCTGTCGATCTCCAGGTCCTGCGCCAGCCGCGCGTCGGGCCGGATCTTCTCCGGCTCGACCTCGAACAGGTCGATGAGGAGGCTGCGGACGTGAGCGTAGGTCTGGTCGTGCGTGGGCATGGCTGCGACTGCGACAGGACGGAGGCCGTCCCGTTCCGGGGTTCCTAGGGGGAATACTGCGGATGGGCGGGGGCATCCGCAAGGGGAGAAGGCGACTCATGTGGCGGCGCCGGGTGCGCTGCCTGGGCGCCGGTCCGCTCGGCGAACCAGCGCTCCCACTGGTGGGTCAGGCGGCGCGCGGCCGCCGGGCCGGGCTCGCCGCGCGGCGCCGGACAGGGCTCGCCGACCGTCAGCACGAAGCGGGCGGTGCGGGGCGGCACGCGGTACCACGGCAGGCCCTTGGTCAAGGTCAGCGGCTGCACGTCGATGGCGACCGGCAGCACCGGCGCGCCGGACTCCAGCGCCACGCGCGCGGCGCCGTGCATCATGCGGATCGGCTCGCCGGGGCGCGTGCGCGTGCTCTCCGGGAACACCAGCAGCGAATGGCCGGCCCGCAGCGCCGCGGTGCAATCGGCGATCAGCTGCTCCGGCGTGCGATGGCAGACGTAGCCGGCCCAGCGTGCCGGCCAGCGCATGAACGGGTTGTCGAAGATCGCCGGCTTCACGATGCAATCCACTTGCGGCATGCGCGCGATCAGCAGCACCACGTCGATCAGCGTCGGGTGGTTGGCGATGATCAGGGCGCCGCCAGCGCGCAGCTTCTCCTCGCCGCGCACCTCGACCGCGATCAGGCCGAAGCGCTCCATCATTCCGGCGAAGACGCCGAACCACCAGTGCACGAGCCACTGGGCGCGGCGCCGCGCCACGGCGGGGTCGCGCGTGGTCAGGCACAGCAGCGGAAAAAGGGTGAAGCCGGCGGCGAAGCCCGCCACGCCGAACGTCACGAACGAAAAGCCGGTGCCGAAGATGCGCCAGGCCCGGTTGAGCGGACCGGATGGCGGCAGCCCCGCGTCCGCGCTCATGCGTGCCGCGACGGCTCGCCGAGCGGCGCCGAGTACACCGCCTCGATCTCCGTGTGCAGGTCGCGACGGCAGACGTCGCCTTCGAGCAGCAGCAGGGGCGCATTCGAGCCGAACGCCTGCTCGAGACGCTGGCGCGCGTAGTCGGCGTTCTTGCGGTCGCGCAGGTACAGCTTGAAGGACTGCGCGGTCCAGCGGGCGGCGCCGCCGCGCAGGTGCGCCGCGCCGGCGTGCGCCAGCAGCGCCTGCAGGTTGGCGAGCGTCTCGTCCAGCTGCGCGCGCATGTCGTCCGGATGCTGCGTCGCGTGGCCGATGACGCTGGCAGTGCCCGACACCAGCAGCTGCGCCTCGCCGCCGTCCACCCGCAGCGTGGCGCGCGAAAAACTCGGACTGCGCGGACCGTACTGGCGCGGATAGTGGAACGCCGGCGTCTGCCGCGGGTTCTCCACCTGGATGCCCGGGGCGCTGCGCGCCGCGAGGAAATAGACGAGCAGCCCCGGCTGGGCCATGCCGATGGCGGTGCCCGCGGGCAGCTGGCGCTCGAAGCCGGGGGAGCCCGCGATGGCCTGGTAGCGGCCGACGCAGAACTGCTTGTAGCGCTCGCGGTCGGCGTCGCCCTCGTTGATGGCGTGCAGGTAGTTCCAGCAGCGCAGCAGGTGCGGATATCCCTGGCGCTCGAGGAACGCGACGATGCGGGCGTACGCGCGGAACGTGCCCGGCGCGACCGGGTCGAGCTCGCAATCGAGCATCGACAGCTGGCCCATGAGCACTTCGCCGTCGTGCGCGAAGCCGATGCCCTCGTCGTTCCCCGCTTCCACCGGGCGCGCGCTGCGCCACAGTTCGATGCGCGGCGCGCCGAGCAGCGGCAGGCCGACCTCGATGCAGCGCGGATCATCGGGCATCGGCATGCCGTAGCCGACGCAGGCCAGCACGCCGGGCCCGAGCGCGCGCAGCGGCTCGAGCGCCGACAGCTCGGTCCAGAGCGTGGGCGAAGGCAGGGAGACGGCGGAAGAAACGGCGCGCGACAGCATCCGGAAGACCTGGAAAATGCGGGCGCGCCCCCCGGCAGCACCCTTTCGAAAAGCGTAGCACGCGATCTTTTGCGCAGGCACCGGGCGGTACTGAAAATCCATGGGGCGGGAGCGCTGCGGTGCGGACCCCCTGTGCAATAATCTGCGCCGCCCTGCAACACCGGAAGATCGTCATGTCCGCAGCCCAGTCCCCCGCCGAGAAAGAGATGGCGGAGCTCATCGTCACCGCCCTCAACATCGAGCACGTCACCGCCGACAAGATCGCGCCGGGCGCGCCGCTGTTCGGCTCCCACACCGACGGCCTGGGCCTGGACTCGATCGACGCGCTCGAGATCGCGCTGGCGGTGTCGGAGCGCTACGGCGTGCAGCTGCGAGCCGACGACGCCAACAACAAACAGGTGTTCTCGTCGCTGGGGTCGCTGACCGACTTCGTCCACCGCCAGAAGCGCGCCGCGGCCTGATCCGCGCCGCACGCGTGGCGCCGGGCCACGCGCCTTTGTAGTTTTTGCCGCCGCCGCATGCGCGCGACCCTGCCGCTGTTACGGAATTACACGCCCGCGGCCGTGCTGCTGCGCCGGGCCCCGGTACTGCCGGACCTGAGCCAGGACGCCCTCCTGCACGCTGCGCGCGAGGCCGCGCGGTGCCTGCCCGAAGGCCAGCCGGTCAACCTGTGCGAGGACCGCGGGCTGTTCCTGCTCGGCTTCGTCGCCGCGCTCCTGCGCGGCCAGACCACGCTGCTGCCGCCCGGCCGCGCGCCCGGCGTCGTCGCCGACATCGTGCGCGCCCATCCCGGCAGTTACCTGTTGTGCGACGGCGATTTCCCGGACGCCGGCGCCCCGCGGCACCAGATCGGTTGGCCTGCAGCCGGCGGGGCGGCCGAAGCGCGCGCACCCGAGATTCCGCAGGACCATGCCGCCGCCATCGTCTTCACCTCCGGCAGCACCGGCGGACCGCAGCCGCACGTGAAGTCCTGGCGCAGCCTGTACCTGACGGCCGGGCTGTGTGCGGAGCGTTTTCTCGGGCGCCTCGACAGCGGCGTTTCCATCGTCGCCACCGTTCCGCCGCAGCACATGTACAGCCTGGAGACGTCGATCCTGCTGGCGCTCGCGGGCGGCTGCAGCACGCATGCGTCGCGGCCGCTGCTGCCCGAGGACGTGCGCGCCGCGCTGGCCGCGGTGCCGGCACCGCGGCTGCTGGTGACGACACCGGTGCACCTGCGCGCGCTGGCGGCATCCGGCGTGCGGTTTTCGCCGCTCCAGCTCGTGATCTCGGCGACCGCGCCGCTGTCCGCGGAGCTGGCGCGCGCGGCGGAGGACGCGCTCGGCGCGCCGGTGCATGAGATCTACGGCTGCACCGAGGCCGGCAGCATGTGCACGCGCCGCACGCTCGATGGCCCGCGCTGGCGGCCCTACCCGGAGCTGCGCATGGCGCACCGCGACGGCATGACGCACGTCGCCGGCCCGCACCTCGACGCGCCGGTGGCGACGCCCGACGTGATCGAGTCGCACGCCGACGGCACCATCACGCTGCTCGGCCGCACCGCGGACATGGTGAAGATCGCCGGCAAGCGTGCCTCGCTCACCGAGCTCACCGGCAAGCTGCTCGGCGTCCCCGGTGTGCAGGACGGCGTGGTGTTCCTGCCGGGCGAGGAAACGCCGCGCGCGCGGCTGGCCGCGCTGGTCGTCGCGCCCGGACTTGCGGAAGCCGCGATCCTCGACGCGCTCGCGCGCCAGATGGACCCGGTGTTCCTGCCGCGGCCGCTGAAGAAAGTGGACCGGCTGCCGCGCAACGCGCTGGGCAAGCTGCCGCGCGAACAGCTCCTGGCCTTGCTTCGCGCGTGACGATGGACTACCACGAGTCGCTGACGGTGCCGGCGGATCACCCCTGCCTTGCCGGCCATTTCCCTGGCAATCCGGTCGTGCCCGCGGTGCTGCTGCTCGAGCGGGTTCGCGCCGCGCTGGGCACCGCGCTGGGCGCGCCAGTGGAGCTGGCCGCGTTGCCGGCGGTGAAATTCACCAGTCCGCTGGCGCCGGGGGAAGTGTGCGAGCTGGAACTGCGGATCGACACCGCTGCGCGCAGCGCGCGATTCCGCCTTCGCTCCGGGGCCCGCGAGCTGGTCCAGGGCCGGCTGGAATACCGCGTGGACGGCACGTGACCGCGCTTCCCACGCGCTGGGAGCAGCAGCAGGAACGGGCCACGCGCTCCTGGTCCCGGCTGCTGTTCTGGATCGCGCT
>DATLCG010000052.1:0-19918 GCA_035526525.1 Binatia bacterium | reverse complement strand
CAGCAGCAGGGCCTGTCGACGCTGGCCGGCACCGTGCGGCTGCGTCTCGGCGCCAACGAGTTCCAGGCGCGCGCACTGTCCTACGACGAGCAGACGCGGCGCGTGCACGTCGACGCCGAATCCACCTTCCGCAACCGCACGTTGGTGATCCGCAGCCACAAGGCGGATTTCGACCTGGCCAGCGAGACCGGCACGTTTCTCGACAACGAGTTCACCATCGTGCCGCGCGCGGCCCGCGGCGGCGCTGCCCGCATCGACCTGGCGCGTGACGGTACGGCGGGCATCCGCGACGTCTACTACACGACCTGCGCGCCGGGCTCGAACGCGTGGTTCCTGGAAGCCAGCGAGATCGAGCTCGACCAGCAGGAAGGCGTCGGCACGGCGCGCAACGCGCGGCTGCGATTCGGCTACGTGCCGATCCTGTATGCACCGTGGTTCCGCTTTCCGATCGACAACCGGAGGCGCACCGGCTTCCTGTTCCCGACCATGGGACTGTCGGACCGCAACGGCTTCGACTTCCGCATTCCCTTCTACCTGAACCTGGCGCCCAACTACGACGCCGAGCTGATCCCGCGATACATGGCGCGGCGCGGACTGCAGCTCGGCACCGAGGGCCGCTACCTGTTCCCGGGCCACAAGGGCGCGGCGCTGTTCGAGGTGCTGAACGACCAGGAGCGCGAACGCCGCCGCAGCTACCTGCATTTCGACCATGACGGCCTGATCAACCGCCGGCTCGGCGTGGCGGCGCGCTACGGCAAGGTGAGCGACCCGCAGTACTTCGAGGATCTCGGCGGCCAGCTCGATACGGCGTCGATCACCCACCTCGAGCGCAGCGTGCGCCTGACCTATGCCGCACCCGCGGCGTACAGCGTCAGCGCGCGCGTCACCGATTACCAGACCGTCGCCAGCAACGTGAATCCGCAGTTCGAACCGCACCGCCGGCAGCCGGAGCTGCGCGTGGCGGCGCTGACGCCGCGCACCTGGCACGACCTGCGCGCCGGCTTCGACGGCGAGTACGTGAACTTCGTGCGCAGCCTGCCGCCCGAAGGCCAGCGCCTGGACCTCGACCCCTACGTGCGCTTCCTTCGCGACACCACCGGCTGGTACGTCGGCAGCCAGGTGGACTGGCGCTACACCCGCTACCGCGTGCGCGGCGCCGCCGGCGACCCCGGGCCCGAGCGGCTGCTGCCGATCGTCAGCGCCGAGAGCGGCCTGCGCTTCGACCGGCCGACGGACAGCGGCGAGCTGCAGACGCTGGAGCCGCGGCTGTTCTATCTCTACGTGCCCTACCGCAACCAGGACGAGTTGCCGGTGTTCGACACGGGCGAGCCGGACTTCGACTTCGTGCAGCTGTTCGCGCGCAACCGCTTCTCGGGCCAGGACCGCATCGCCGACGCCAACCACCTGACCGCGACCTTCACCACGCGTCTGCTCGACCCGGCCAGCGGCAACGCGCACCTCGTCGTGAGCCTCGGCCAGATCTATCGCTTCCAGGCCCCCCGCCTGCTTGTCAACCAGCCCGGCTTCTCCACGCAGGCGCCGGGGCGCGGCGGCACCGACTACGTGGCCGAGCTGCAATACAGCCCGCTGCAGGCGCTGTCCTGGATGTCGGCGGCGCAGTGGTCGCCGGACACCGGCGACTTCATCCGCGCCAGCACCGGCCTGCGCCTGCGCACCGACCGCGTGCGCGCCGACCTGTCCTACCGGTACCGGCGCGACGTCTTCGTCTCCGGCACCAGCACCACCACGCCGACGCCCATCACGATCGAGCAGACCGACCTGAGCGGCCTGGTCCCGGTGCTCGGGGGCCTGAGCGCCATCGGCCGCGTGCGCTATTCGCTGGCGGAAGCCCGCACGCTGGAGGCGCTCGGCGGGGCGGAATACAAGACCTGTTGCTGGGCCATGCGCGCCGCCTACCGCCGCTACCAGTTCTCCTTCGACCCCACGACTCTCGCCCCGCTCTACACGACGGGCGTCTACTTCCAGCTGGAGCTGACCGGCCTGACCCGCATCGGCGCGGGCTTCCAGTCGCTGCTGCCGTCGCTGGAGTAGTTGGCGGGTGGTGGGGCCGAAGCGCGGGTGAGGCTGCGCGTCGTGCGCCCTAAGCGGCGCCGGCTTCGCCGGTGCCCTGCGCTTCTCGCCCGGAACGGGGTACCGCGCATGCGCGCGCTTCTTTCCACGATGCGGTTGGTGGGACCCGCGCGGAGCCCCCGCAGCATCCTTTCGCTGCGGGGGTGGCCCGTAAGGGCCACGCGGGGAGCCATCCCGTAGCGGAAGCACCGGATGCGGCCGTCCGCCACCCGAAGCTGACGCGTAGCCTCCCCCGCGCTCCGGCCCGCCCACAGGTCGAAACCGGGGTCTGCCCCGGTTTTTCACTTCCGTCGCTGAATCAGCGTCAGCAGCGGCCCGGTCATCAGCGTCGTCACCAGCGCCATGATGACGAGCATGGTGAAGGCTCGCGGGGAGAGGATGCCGAGGTCGTAGCCGATGTTGAGCACGATCAGCTCCATCAGGCCGCGCGTGTTCATCAGCGTGCCCAGGGCGAGCGAATCGCGCCACGCCATGCCGCTCCAGCGCGCGGCGAGCATGCAGCCGCCGAGCTTGCCGGCCATGGCGACGACGATGATGAGCCCGCACAGCAGCCAGTCGCCGGCGCCGTCGAGCAGCCCGATGCGCGTGCGCAGTCCCACCAGCGCGAAGAACAGCGGCAGCATGATCAGCGAGCTGAGCGGCAGCACGCGGTCGTGCAGGTACTGGCGGAAGTCGCGGTGGCCCGACACCAGCGTGCCGGCCAGGAATGCCCCGAACAGCCCGTGGATGCCGATCAGGTCGGTGAGCGTGGCGCTGACGAAGGCGAAGATCAGCATGCCGGCGATCAGCGGGTACCCCGGCCGGCCGCCGGGCACGTAGTAGCGCGCCACCAGGCGCGCCAGCGGTGGCCGCACCACGACGATCATCGCCGCAGCGAAAGCGAGCGCCAGCCCCAGCGTCCACGCGGCGTCGCCGAGCCCGCGCGCCCGCACGATCGCGACCACCACCGCGAGCAGCGACCACGCCAGCAGGTCGCCGATGGCCGCGCAGCTGAGCGCGGTCTGGCCGAGCTCGCTGCGCTGCAGGTTGCGCTCCTGCAGGATGCGCGCCAGCACCGGGAACGCGGTGACGCTCATCGCGATGCCTAAAAACAGCGCGAACGGCAGGAACGGCACCGTCGGCGGCGCCAGGTTGCGGAAGCACGCAATCGCCAGGCCCACGCCCAGCAGGAACGGCAGCGCGATCCCGGCGTGGCTCACGGCGATGGAGGTGCGCGCGCGCGCACCCTGTTTTTCCAGATCGAGCTCCAGTCCGACGACGAACAGGAACAGCAGCGCGCCGATCTGGCCGAACAGGCTCAGGGCCGGCAGCGATGCAGGCGGAAACAGCGTGGCAGTGGCCTCGGGCCACACCAGGCCCAGCAGGGACGGGCCGAGCAGCACGCCGGCGAGGATCTCTCCCATCACTGCGGGCTGACCGAACCGGCCGATGACGAAGCCGCAGAGACGCGCCGCGCTCAGCACCACCACGATCTGCAGCAGCAGCAGCGTGAGTGGCTGCCGGAAGTGCGCCGCCAGGCCGCCCTCGGCCCCGGCGGATGGCGCAATGGCGCTGGCGGCGGGATGCAGCGATCCGCCCCACTGCAGGAGGCCGGTGACGGCCAGCACCGTGGCGGCGACGGCGAGGACGTAGATGGCGATGCCGCGTTGCACGGGGACGCAGGGTGAAAAAGGGGACGCGAGTCTACCAAGCGAGGCGCGGGCGCCCCGTCACCCACTGGCAAGCGCGGTTATATGCATGTGCACCGATATTCTTTTACGAGCTAAGGCGGCGCTGCCTAATCTGCGCCCCATCGGCCGGCAGCGCCCTCGGCGCCGCATTCCGAACGACGGGGAGCAGCACGAAAATGAAGACGGTCATCGCGGCGATCGTGGCCCTGGCGGGCGCCACGCCCGCGCTTGCAGGGGATGCCGCCACCACGCAGTCGCTCGACCAGCGGCTCAAGGTGATCGAGCGGCAGCTCGAGATCCAGCAGGAAGACGCGCAAGCCAGGGCCAGGGAAACGCCGGGCACGACTGCCGGCGAGAAAGGTTTCGGCTTCAAGTCGGCCAAGGGCGACTTCGAGATCCGGTTCAAAACGCTGCTGCAGGCGGATGGCCGCTTCTACACCGGCGACCTGTCGGGGCAGAACTTCCGGGACAGCTTCCTGCTGCGCCGTGCGGAGACGGGCTTCGACGGATCGCTCGGCAAGCTGGTCGGCTTTCGCCTGATGGCGCAGCTGGCGCCGAACAGCAGCGGCGCGGCCGGTCCGCTCGACGACTGGCTGGAGCTGCGTTTCCACCCGGCAGCGACGATCCGCGTCGGCCGTTTCAAGGAGCCGGTCGGCATCGAGACGCTGCAGTCGAGTGCCGCGCTGGTGTTCATCGAGCGCGGGCTGCCGAGCGAGCTCACGCCGAGCCGCGACTTCGGTGCGCAGCTCCAGGGTGGCGTGTTCGACTCGGCGCTGATCTACGCCTTCGGCGTGTTCAACGGCGTGGCCGACGGCCGCGACGCTGCGTCGAGCGACGCGGACAATCGCAAGGAGCTGGCCGGGCGCATCTTCAGCGAGCCGTTCCGCAGCTCGCCCGGATTCCTGCAGGGCCTGGGCTTCGGCATCGGCGGCAGCACCGGCTCGCGGCTGCCGGTCGCGGCGACGAATGCTTTCACCAGCGCGAACAACAGCACGGATCCGCCGACGTTCACCTTCACCGCCACCGGCGACGCCTCGAACAGCCAGCTGCCGACTTTCCGCAGCCCGGGGCAGCAGAACTTCTTCGCTTACCGCTCGACCGGCACGGGTGCGACGACCGCGGCCGCGGGCGCCAACGTGGTGCAGGCCAACGGCACGTTCTCGCGCTGGTCGCCGCAGCTGTACTACTACCGCTACGGCTTCGGCCTGCTCGGCGAGTACGTGGAATCGGAGCACACGGTGCAGACCTCGGCGGTGAAGCCGACCCGGCTGCGTCACAAGGCGTACCAGGGAGTGGCCAGCTACGTGCTCGGCGGTGACGCCGCGTACACCGGCGTGAAGCCGGCGCACCCGTACCAGCCCGGCGCAGACGGCTGGGGCGCCCTGGAGATCGCGGCGCGCTACGCGGTGCTCGACGTGGACGACAGGGCCTTCCCGACGTTCGCCGATCCCGCCACGCAGGCGACGAAGGCGACCGACTGGGGCGCCGCGCTCAACTGGCACCTGACGCCCAACGTGCGCATCGGCGCCAACTACGACCTGACCCGCTTCGGTGGCGGCGCCGGCGTCACCGCCGCGCCGCTCGACCGCCGGCAGGAAAGGGCAATCTTCCTCCGCACGCAGATTTCCTTCTGAGAATTCCCATGCTCCAGCGCATTTCCCTGCTTTTCGCCGCGGCGGCGCTGCCGCTCGCGGCCCACGCCGGCAGCGTGACGCTGCTGAATGTCTCCTACGACCCGACGCGCGAGCTGTACAGGGAGGTCAACCAGGCCTTTGCCGCGCAGTGGAAGGCGAAGACCGGCGACGACGTCACCATCAACCAGTCGCACGGCGGCTCGTCGAAGCAGGCGCGCTCGATCATCGACGGGCTCGAAGCCGACGTCGCCACGCTCGGCCTCGCCGGCGACGTGGATGCGCTCTACGACAAGGCGCGCCTGGTGCCGCGCGACTGGATCAAGCGCCTGCCCGCCAACGCCACGCCGTACTCATCGACCGTGCTGTTCGTGGTGCGCAAGGGCAATCCCAAGGGCATCCACGACTGGGGCGACCTGGTGAAGCCCGGCGTCACGATCGCGACGCCGAACCCGAAGACCTCCGGCAACGGCAAGTGGAGCTACCTGGCCGCCTGGGCCTGGGCGATCCGCGAGTACAAGGGCGACGAGGCCAGGGCACGCGAGTACATCGGCAAGCTCTACCGCAACGTGCCGGTGCTCGACACCGGCGCGCGCGGGACGACGGTGACGTTCTCGCAGCGCGGCATCGGCGACGTGCACCTGGCGTGGGAGGACGAGGCGCTGCTCGAGGTGAACCAGCTGGGGCCGGACAAGTTCCAGATCGTGGTGCCGTCGGTGTCGGTGCTGGCCGAGCCGGCCGTGACCGTGGTGGACAAGTACGCCGACAAGCACGGCACGCGCAAGGTCGCGCAGGCCTACCTGGAGTTCCTGTACACCGACGCCGGGCAGGACATCATCGCCCGCCACGGCTATCGCCCCCGCAACCCCGCCGTCGCCGCGAAGTACGCGTCGAAATTCCCGAAGGTGGACCGGGTGCCGGTGGAAGACGCGATCTTCGGCGGCTGGAGCGCGGTGACGGCGAAGCACTTCGCCGACGGCGGCGTGTTCGACCAGGTGTTCCAGAAATGAAAAACCGGGGTCTGTCCCCGGTTTAAGCTTTGCCGACCATGACCACCCGCCGCACACCGATTCCCGGCTTCGGCCTGGCGCTCGGCTACACGCTGCTGTATCTCGGCCTGCTGGTGCTGATCCCGCTGGCCGGCGTGTTCGTCCGCGCCGCGGGTCTCGGCTTCGGGGGTTTCTGGGCCGCGGTGACGACGCCACGGGTGCTGCACGCGCTGCAGCTGAGCTTCGGCGCGGCGCTGATCGCCGCGCTGATCAACGCGGTGTTCGGCTCGCTCGTCGCCTGGGTGTTCGTGCGCTACGACTTTCCCGGCAAGCGGTGGTTCGATGCGTTCATCGACCTGCCGTTCGCGCTGCCGACGGCGGTCGCCGGCATCGCGCTGACGGCGCTCTACTCGGGCAACGGCTGGATCGGCCGGCTGCTCGAGCCCCATGACATCCACGTGGCGTTCCGGCCGGCGGGCGTGGTCCTGGCGCTGACCTTCGTCGGCCTGCCGTTCGTGGTGCGCACGGTGGAGCCGGTGCTGCGCGACGCCGAAAGGGACCTGGAAGAGGCCGCGGCCTCGCTCGGGGCCACGCGCTGGCAGACCGTGGTGCGCGTGATCGCGCCGGCGGTGCTGCCGGCGCTGCTGACGGGCTTCACGCTGGCGTTCGCGCGTGGCGTCGGCGAGTACGGCTCGGTGGTGTTCATCGCGGGCAACATCCCGAACGTCTCCGAGATCGCGCCGCTGCTGATCATCATCAAGCTCGAGGAGTTCGACTACGCCGGCGCCAACGCGGTGGCCGCGGCGATGCTGCTGATCTCGTTCTCGCTGCTGCTGGTGATCAACGGGCTGCAGTTCTGGGCGCGGCGCCACAGGACGCGGGCGCGCGCCACCGAGCTGCCGCACCCGGTGCTGCAGGGAACGCTGGGATGAGCGCTCCCGGACCGAAGCTCGCCGACCACTCGCTGCTCGATCCGCCGCGGCTGCCGTTCGAGCCGCTGATCCAGCGCAACGTCGTCGTCACCGAGCAGCCGTGGGTGCGCTGGCTGCTGACCGGCTCCGTGCTCGTGTTCCTGAGCCTGTTCCTGCTGCTGCCCCTGGCCACGGTGCTGGTAGAAGCGCTGCGGCAGGGCGTCGGCGTGTACGCGAGCACGCTGCGCGAGCCCGAGGCGCTGGCCGCGGTGCGCCTGACGCTGCTGACCGCGGCGATCGCGGTGCCGCTGAACCTGGTGTTCGGCGTTGCCGCGGCCTGGGCCGTCGCCAAGTTCGAGTTCCGCGGCAAGACGTTCCTGATCACGCTGATCGACCTGCCGTTCTCGGTGTCGCCGGTGGTCTCCGGCCTGGTCTACGTGCTGCTGTTCGGCGCGCAGGGCTGGCTCGGGCCGTGGCTGCAGGCACACGACATCCGCATCATCTTCGCCGTGCCGGGGATCGTGCTGGCGACGATCTTCGTGACCTTTCCCTTCGTCGCGCGCGAGCTGATCCCGCTGATGCAGGAGCAGGGCACCGACGACGAGCAGGCCGCGCTGTCGCTCGGTGCGAGCGGCTGGCAGACGTTCTGGCGCGTGACCGTGCCGAACATCAAGTGGGGCCTCCTGTACGGCGTGCTGCTGTGCAATGCGCGCGCCATGGGCGAGTTCGGCGCGGTCTCCGTGGTCAGCGGCCACATCCGCGGCCTCACCAACACCATGCCGCTTGAAGTCGAGATCCTCTACAACGAGTACAACTTCGCCGCGGCCTTCGCGGTGGCGTCGCTGCTCGCGGCGCTGGCTCTCGTCACGCTGGCGATCAAGACCTTCCTCGAATGGCGCCACGGCGCCGAGCTGTCGCGCACGCGCCGGCACTGACGGAAACCCCGATGCACATCGAAGTCCGCAACCTGCACAAGAACTTCGCCGGCTTCCCGGCGCTGGTGGACGTGAGCCTCGCCATCGAGTCGGGCGAGCTGATCGCGCTGCTCGGCCCGTCCGGCTCGGGCAAGACCACGCTGCTGCGCGCGATCGCCGGCCTGGAATTCCCCGACCAGGGCCAGATCCTGTTCGGCGGCGAGGACATGGCGCGCCGTCCGGTGCGCGAGCGCAACGTCGGCTTCGTGTTCCAGCACTACGCGCTGTTCCGGCACATGACGGTGCTCGACAACGTCGGCTTCGGCCTGAGCGTGCGGCCGCGCCGCCAGCGGCCCGGCAACGACCTGATCCGCAAGCGCGCGCAGGAACTGCTCGAGCTGGTGCAGCTCGGCGGCCTGGGCGGGCGCTATCCGCACCAGCTGTCCGGCGGGCAGAAGCAGCGCGTGGCGCTGGCGCGCGCGCTGGCCATCGACCCGCGCGTGCTGCTGCTCGACGAGCCGTTCGGCGCGCTCGACGCCAAGGTCCGCAAGGACCTGCGCCGCTGGCTGCGCGAGCTGCACGGCAAGACCGGCTACACCACCGTGTTCGTGACGCACGACCAGGAGGAGGCGCTGGAACTGGCCGACCGCGTCGTCATCATGAACCGCGGCCGCATCGAGCAGGTCGGCACCACCGACCAGGTCTACGAGCATCCGCGCACGCCGTTCGTGTTCGATTTCCTCGGCGGCGCCAACGTGATCGAGGCCGAGGTGCGCGGCCGCCAGCTGACGGTGCCCGGCGGCACGCAGGCGTTCGCGCTCGACAGCATCCAGCCGAACGGGCCGGTGGATCTCTACGTGCGTCCCGGCGACCTGCGCCTGGCCGAGGCGAGCGCGCCCGGCATCGAGGTGCGCGTGTCCGCCGTCCACCGGGCGGGCCCGACCGTGCACGTCACCGCCGGGCTCGCCGCGGGCGGCGCCAGCGTGGCCATCGAGCTGCCGCACCTGCACCACGACGCGCCCTCGTTCGTGCCGGGCGCGCAGCTGCGGTTGCGGATGATGCAGTTCACCCTGTATCCGCGCGGCTCGGGAGCGACGCGTGCCGCGGTGCCGGGGCTGACGCCGGTGGGCGAGCACCGGGAGCGTGGGCGCGGGTAGTACGCGACAAACGCCTATCGGGCGAAATACTCCGGCCGCCCCGCCGTCCACAGCTCGCCCCACAGCCGGCCGCCGCCATCCACCGTCAGCGTCTCGCCGGTGATGAAGCTGCCCGACGGCCCGCCCAGGTAGACCACGGCCTCGGCGATCTCCATCGGCGTGCCGGGGCGGCGCATCGGGTTGGCGTTGGGGAATTCCTTGCGCGCCTCGGCGGGATAGACCTCGAGTCCTTCGGTGGCGGTGAGTCCCGGCGCCACGCAGTTCACGCGGATGTCGAGCGGCGCCCATTCCACGGCGACGGTGCGCGTCGCGCCGATGATGCCGGCGCGTGCCGCGACGGTGTGCGCCACGCCCGGCATGCCGCGCTCGGTGACCACGACCACGTTCACGATCGAGCCGCCGCGGCCGAGATCGCGCCAGCGCTGCGCGGCGCGCTGCATCATGAACCACGTGCCGTTGAGGTTGTTGGCGATCACGGCCTGCCAGCCCTTCGCCGCGAAATCGATCGCGGCGCCCGGAAACTGGCCGCCGGCGTTGTTGACCACGAGATCGGGCGCGCCCAGCTCGCCTTCGACCCGCTCGAACAGCGACGCGACCTGGTCGGGCTCTCGCACGTTGGCGGCAATGGGAAGCACCGTCGCGCCCTGGCCGCGCGCGAACGCGGCGACGGCATCGAGCTTCTCCTGCGTGCGCCCGCAGATCGCGACTTTCGCGCCGAGCCGCGCGAGCAGCAGCGCGGTGGCGCGGCCGATGCCGGAGCCGCCGCCGGAAACCATCGCGACTTGCCCCGCGAAGAGGTCGGGGCGATAGACGGTGGGCGCGGACCAGGCCGGGTCGGCAGTCATCGGTGGCTCACGATCCCAGCAGCTCCTGGCTGATGATCAGCTTGCGCACCTCGGTGGTGCCCGCGCCGATCTCGAGCAGCTTGATCGCGCGGTACAGGCGGTTGACCTCCGACTCCCAGATGTAGCCGCTGCCGCCGTGGATCTGCACGGCCTCGTTCAGCACCTTGTTCATGGTCTCGGCCGCGTACATCACCGCCGCCGCGGTGATCTTGTGGATGTCGCCGCGGCCGCCCTGGGTCTCGTCGAGGGTGCTCGCTGCGCGCAGGGTCTGGTACGTGAACAGCCGCATCGCTTCGATCCAGACGTACATGTCGGCCAGCTTGGCGCGGATCATCTGGAAGCTGGCGATGGGCTGGCCGAACTGCTTGCGCTGGCGCGCATAGTCCAGCGACAGCGTCAGCGCGCGCTCGGCGATGCCCAGGCAGATCGGCGCGATCATGGCGCGCTCCAGGTCGAGCCCGCTCATCACGACCCTGACGCCACGATCCTCCTCGCCGACCAGGTTTTCCGCGGGCACGCGGCAGTCGTCGAACACCAGCTCCGCGGTCTGCGAGCCGCGGAAGCCCATCTTCACCAGCTTCTGCGCCACCTTGAAGCCAGGGAAATCCTTCTCGACGATGAAGGCCGAGATGCCCTGCGCGCCCTTGTCCTTGTCCGTCTTGGCGTAGACCAGCAGCACGTCGGCCACCGGCCCGTTGGTGATGTAGATCTTGCGGCCGTTCAGCAGGTAGTGGCCGCCGTCGCGCCGCGCGGTGGTGCGCATCGAGCCGAGCGCGTCGGAACCGGCGCCCGGCTCCGTCAGGCCAAGCGCGCCGATCGCGGTGCCCTTGCACAGGCCCGGCAGGTACTTCCTTTTCTGCGCCTCGTTGGCGTTGCGCAGGATGTTGTGCAGGCACAGGTTCTCGTGCGCGACCCAGGCCAGGCCCAGCGCGTGGTTCCAGCGCGAGAAGGCCTGCAGCACCAGGCCCGCGGCGACGAGATCCAGACCCGAGCCGCCGTAGGCGTCCGGCGCGGTGATGCCGAAGTAGCCGGTCGCACCGATCTTGGGAAAGATGTCCTGCGGCCACCATTCCTCGTCGTCCATGCGCTGGGCCAGCGGGTACAGCTCCGCCTGCGCGAAACGGTCCGCGGTGGCGAGGATTTCCATCTCGTCGGCCGACAGGCCGGAAAAGGCCTGCAGCACGCTGGTCTGTTGCGACATGACGCCCCCGGTGACCGCGGCAAATTAGGTGCCGGCGCGCCCCCCGGCTTCGTCCGGACTGGTGAGGGGCGCAACTGCACTTCTGGCGGGGTTGCGGGGCGGGCGGGAATTTGTGTCCCAAAGCACGGTCCATCCGGGGCACTGGCATCCGTCCGCCGGGGCGCCGCCATGTCCGGAGCTTTCCACGGGTCCGGCAGCGGCCTCATCCGTCATTCAGGAGAAATAAATGAAGCAAGCAACGATGGGCCTCACGCTGAGCCTGCTCGCCGTCACCGGCTGCGCGCTCGCCGCGAAAGACAAGGACAAGGGGTTCGAGCCGATGGAGCCCTCGAAGACCGCCGAAGTCGTCATGAGCAACGACGAAAAGGACTTCTTCGAGACCGCCGCGTCCGCCAACATGTTCGAGGTCGCGGCCGGCAAGCTGGCGCAGACCATGGGCGGCAGCGAGACGGTGAAGGAGTACGGCACCAGGATGGTCGCCGACCACACCAAGGCCACCGCCGAGCTGAAGGATCTGGCCGAGAAGAAAGGCGTGCAGCTGCCGACGGCGATGCTGACGCGTCACCAGAAGATGTACAACCACCTGAAGAAGCAGAAGGCGGGCAAGGATTTCGACGGCGCCTTCCATACGGCGATGCTGGTGAGCCACAAGGAAGCGGTGTCGCTGTTCGACAAGGCTGCAAGAAAGTCCAAGGACGATGACGTCAAGGAGTTCGCCGCGAAGGTCCTGCCGACGCTGCAGGAGCACGGCGGCATGGCGAAGGATCTCGCCCACAAGTAGCCCGCTGGCCGCGCCGCCGCGCCGGGGTGATCCCCGGCGCGGCCTCGCGCCTTAATATGGGCTCCGCGCCGCCCGGGCGCACCGTTCAAGGGAACGCATGAGCTTTCGCCGGATTCTCGCGCTGACGGCCGGCGCGCTGCTGCTGGTGCTCGGCGCAGCGGGGTGGTGGGCCTACGGCCATCTCGGTGCGCTGGTGAAGCGCGCGGTGGAAACGGTCGGTCCCACGGTGACCGGCACGCCGGTGACGCTGACGGCGGCCACCGTGTCGGTCTTTTCAGGCGAAGGGGCCCTGCTCGGGCTCGACATCGCCAGCCCGTCCGGCTTCTCCGGCGGCAATGCATTCCACCTCGGCCGCGTGGCGCTGTCGCTCGAACCGGGCAGCCTGGCGCGCAAGCTGGTGCACGTGCGCTCGATCGTGCTGGATCAGCCAGAACTTTTGGCCGAGACCGATGCGGCGGGGAACATCAACCTCAAGATGCTGCTCGATCATGCGCGGGGCGGCCGGGCCGCCGGCGACGGCGAGAGCGGCGGCGACAGCGGCGAGGCACGCCGCATCGTCATCGACGAATTCGTCTGCAGCGCCGCGAAGGTACGGGTGCTGGCGCCGGCGCTGAAGCTGGACCGCGCCGTCACGCTGGACACCATCCGGCTGCGCGGCATCGGCGGCCGCCAGGGCGCGACACCGGGCCAGGCGGCGCAGCAGATGCTGCGCCCGGTGCTCGACGCCGCGCTGCAGGCCGCGCTGCGCGAGGTGATCGCCTCGCGCCGAGGCGACATCGAGAAGCGCGCGGGCGAGGAGCTCGAGAAGCTGTTCAGGAAGTAGGCGCCGCCTCGCGCAGCGCATCCACCAGGCCGGCCGCGCGCGCCTCGCCTGCGTCGAAGCGCTCGCCGGAGATCATCCACGCCGCCGCCTGCTGGCGCCCGACGCGGCGCGGCAGCGACACGCAGCCGCCGGCGCCGGGGATCAGTCCCATGGCGAGCTCCGGAAGCTGGAACCAGGTGCGCGGCGACGCCGTGACGCGCGCCGCGAAGGCGGGCAGCTCCAGGCCGGCGCCGATGCACGCGCCGTGCAGGTGGAAGCTCACGCGTCCGCCGCAGCGCAGCAGTGCGCGCGCGGGCAGCGACAGCTGCCGCACCGCGTGGCCGGTCGCCGCATCCGGCACCGTGCCGAATTCCGCCAGCTCGCCGCCGATGGAAAAGCACTTGCCACGGCCGCTGACGTGCGCGCGGCGGATGCTGGGATCGTCGGCGACCAGCGCGAAGGCTTCGTTCAGCGCATCGCGCATCCCGGCCGAGATCGCGTTGCGCGCCGCGGGCCGGTTCAGCTCCACCTCCAGCGTCGTGCCCTTGCGCCGCAGCAGCACCGGCGGGCCTGCCTCGCGTGGCGGCACGGGCGGGCGGGTGCGCGAGGCCAGCCAGCGGCGATGCTCGGCGCCTGCCTGCAGCGTGGCGTAGGCGAGCGACTCGGCGGTCAGTGCGTCCTCCACCGGCAGCCGTCCGGTGACGCGCAGCAACTGCACCAGCGTCGCCGCCGCCATGGGTTGCCGCTGCACCTGCTGCGCCAGCGCTGCGGCCTCGTCCAGCGAGGCGACATGCACGTCGCAAGCCCTGGCGAGCGCGCCGCGCCGCGGGCCGGCCGCCAGGGTCGGGCAAGGCTGGGCGCGCAGCCAGCGCGCGATGCGCGCGGCGCGGCGCGGAGGCAGGCGCACGTCCGCATCCACCAGCAGGAAGCGGCGCGCGGACAGCGGCGAGCCGGCGATCTCGCTGCGCGCGCTCCAGGCGTCGAGCTGCGCCGACGTCAGCGGCGCCGCGCGCATGTCAGGACAGGCCCACCACCGGGATCGCCGCGCCGTGCAGCGCTCGCGCATCGTCCGAGCACAGGAAGCGGATCACCGCCGCGAGGTCCGCCGGCGCCACCCATTTCGCCGGATTGGCCTTGGGCATGTCGGCGCGGTTTGCCGGCGTATCGATGACGCTGGGCAGCACGCAGTTGACGTTGATGCCCTTGTCGCGCAGCTCGGCCGCCATGGCCTCGGTCAGCCGGATCACCGCGCTCTTGCTGGCGCTGTAGGCGCCCATGTTGGCGCGGCCCGCCATGCCGCCCATCGCGCCGACGTTGACGATGCGCCCGCCGCCGCCTTCCAGCATGCGCGGCACCACGGCGCGCACCGCGTTCAGCATCGTGCCGACGTTCAGGCCGAGCAGCAGGTCCCAGGTGGCGTCGTCGGTGGCATGCACCGGCGTGCCCATGCGGAAGCCGCCGGCGATGTTGCACAGGGCGTCCACGCGCTTGAAGCGTGCGACGACCTGCTCGACGGTGCGCGCAGCGGCGGCCTGGTCGGTCAGGTCCGCGGCGTAGGTCGCCCCGGCGCCGGTGGACGGGTAGGCCGACTTGAGCGCGTCCTCGCGCAGGTCGACCAGCGCGAGGCGGGCGCCGGCGCGGTCGAAGGCCTCGGCCACCGCGCGTCCCAGGACGCCCGCGGCGCCCGTGATCATCACCACCTGGTCCTTCATCGCGTCGTCCCGGCGCCAGAGGGCGCACACCGTAGCACCGGGGGCTGACCGGCGGGAAGATTCTCGCGGCGCAGCGCGATCTGGCGCGGCGGCGGCGGCGGCGGTAGGATCGAGGTGAGTCAGACTCACCTGGGGCGGTCATGGACGCGAGCGGCATGCGGGCCGAGCGGCGCGAGGCGTCCGCTTTCGCGGCGGGCGCCGCCGGCTGGGTGCAGTGGCTGACGATCGACCGGGCGGAGCGCCGCAATGCGCTCAACGAGGAAGTGGTGCGCGGCCTGCACGCGGGCATCCAGGCCGCCATCGCCGATCGCGAGTGCCGCGCCATCGTGCTCACCGGCGTCGGCGACCAGGCGTTCTGCGCCGGCGCCGACCTGCAGAAGGACGTCCGCGGCGGCGCCTTCGCGGTGGATTTCTCCCGGCCGCGCCACTTCATCGTCGAGCTGTTCAAGCTGATGCAGGACTGCCCGCTGCCGATCGTGGCCCGCGTCAACGGCCACGCCATGGCCGGCGGCTTCGGGCTGCTGTGCGCCTGCGACCTCGCGGTCGCCGCCGACGACGTGCGCATCGGCACGCCGGAAGCCAAGGTCGGCGTGACGCCGATGATGATCCTGCCGTTCATGCTGCGCGTGCTGCCGGCGCGCCGCCTGCAGGAGATGTGCGTCACCGCGGAGGCGTTTTCCGCCCGCGAGGCGCTGGAGTGGGGCGTCCTCAATCACGTGGTGCCGCGCGCGGAGCTGGACGCGAAGACCGCGTGGCTGCTCGGCCGCATCTGCGACAAGTCGCCCACCGCGGTGCGGCTCGGCAAGCAGGCCTTCAACGCCATGCGCGACATGGGACTGCGCGAGTCGCTGGAGTACGCCCAGGCGATGGTGCCGGTGATGTCTTCCACCGGGGACGCGAAGGAAGGGATGGCCGCGTTCCAGGAAAAGCGGGCGGCGAAGTGGACGGGGCGATGAGAGCGCTGAGGCGCCCGAAAGACACTGGGCCCCGGCCTTCGCCGGGGCGACCTTGATGAGCAAGCTCATCAAGGTCGGCTGTGGCGCCGGGTTCTGGGGGGACTCGCCGGAGGCACCGCGGCAGCTGGTCGAGTCGGGACAGATCGATTACCTGGTGCTCGACTACCTCGCCGAGATCACCATGTCGCTGCTGGCGCGGGCGCGCGCCAAGGACGCGAAGCTCGGCTACGCCACCGACCTGCCGGAAGTGATCGCGGCGCTTGCGCCGCAGCTCGCGGCGCGGAAGATCAAGGTGGTCACCAACGCCGGCGGCGTGAACCCGGCCGCCTGCAAGGCCGCGATCGAAGCAAAGCTGTCGGCGCAGGACGTGGCGCTGAAGGTTGCGATCGTCACCGGCGACGACCTGCTGCCGCAGCTCGAGCGGCTGCGCGAGGTGCGCGAGATGTTCACGGGCGAGGGCTTTCCGGCCCGGGCGTGGAGCGCGAACGCCTACCTCGGGGCCTTTCCGATCGCCGCCGCGCTCGGCGCCGGCGCCGACATCGTCATCACCGGACGCTGCGTGGACTCGGCGCTGGCGCTCGGGCCGCTGGTGCACGAGTTCGGCTGGCGCGCCGACCAGCACGACCTGCTGGCCGCCGGCAGCCTGGCGGGGCACGTGATCGAGTGCGGGGCGCAGGCCACCGGCGGCATCTCCACCGACTGGCGCGCGGTGGCCGAGGGCTGGCACGACATGGGCTTTCCCATCGCGGAATGCCGCGCGGACGGATCGTTCGTCGTCGGCAAGCCCGCGGGGACCGGCGGGCGCGTGACGCCGGAGACGGTCGCGGAGCAGATCGTCTACGAGATCGGCGATCCGGGCGCCTACCTGCTGCCCGACGTGAGCTGCGACTTTCGCGACGTCGCGCTGAAGCAGATCGCGCCGGACCGCGTCGAGGTGACCGGAGCGCGCGGAAGTCCGCCGCCGGCCACGTACAAGGCGTCGGTGACCTGGCAGGACGGTTTCCGCAGCACCGCGACGATGATGATCGGCGGCGTCGAGGCGCCGGCCAAGGCGCGCGCGGTCGGCGAGGCGATCCTGAAGCGCTGCCGCCGGCTGCTCGCCGAGCGCGCGCTGCCGGATTTTCGCCGCACCGACATCGAGGTGCTCGGCGCGGAGGCCAACTGGGGCGCCAGCGCGCGCGTGCAGACGCGCGAGGTGATCCTGAAGCTCGCCGTGCACCACGACAGCGCCGCGGCCCTGGAAATCTTCGGCAAGGAGTTCATCCCGTCGGCGACCTCGATGTCGCAGGGCATCACCGGTTTTTCCGGCGGGCGGCCATCGCCGGTGCCGCTGGTGCGGCTGTTCTCGTGCCTGGTGCCGAAGGACTGGGTGGCGGTGGAGGTGGATGGGCGGGTGCTGGAGGTTTCCGCGGTGCCTGCAGCAGCAACGAAAAAAGCGTCCCTCACCCGGCAGACTTCGGCCGTCGCCCCTCTCCCGGGAGGAGAGGGGACGAAGACGGTGCCGCTGATTGCGCTGGCGTACGGGCGCAGCGGCGACAAGGGCAATGCCGCCAACATCGGCGTGCTCGCACGCAAGCCGGAGTTCGTGCCGATCCTGCGCGAGCAGCTCACGGCCGACGCGGTGAAGCAGCACTTCGCCCACTTTGCGCCGGCCCTTGTCGAGCGCTTCGAGTGGCCCGGCCTGCACGGCTTCAACTTCCTGCTGCACGAGGTGCTCGGCGGCGGCGGCGTGGCGTCGCTGCGCTACGACCCGCAGGGCAAGATGCTGGCGCAGGTGCTGATGGATTTTCCGCTGCGCGTGCCGGCGGGGATCGCGACGTGAGCGGCGCCCGTCGCAGCGCAAGAGCCCCTGCGCGCAAAGGCCGCGTATCGCGCGACGAGCGCGTGACCGGCATCCTGCGCGCCGCGCGCGAGCTGTTCGCGGGCCAGGGCTACGACCCGACCAGCGTCGCCGGCATCGCCGCGCGCACCGGCGTGGTGGAAGCCAACGTCTACAAGTATTTCGGCAGCAAGCGCGAGCTGCTGCTGAAGGTGCTGGACGACTGGTACGACGAGATGTTCCGGGACTACGCCGCCGCGCTCGACGGCGTGCGCGGCTGCCGCGCGCGCGTCGAACTGCTGGTGCGCCGGCACCTGGAGTCGGTGAAGCGCCATCCGCTGCTGTGCCGCCTGATGTTCCGCGAGGTGCGCTCCGAGGAGGACTATCCCGGCTCCAGCCTGCACGCGCAGAACCGGCGCTACACCCGGCTGCTGGTGAAAGTCCTGAAGGAAGGCGCCGCGGCGGGCGAGCTGCGCGCCGACCTGCCGCTCGCGCTGCTGCGCGACATGATCTACGGCGGCATCGAGCATCACGCCTGGGGCTACATCATGGCGGTCTCGCACCGCGGCCGCGGCGCGAGCCTCGACCCGGCGGGGCTGGCCGCCGAGATCACCGCGGTGCTGTTCGACGGCGCCGCGCGGAGGCGAACGTGAGCGCGCGCTGGCCGTTCGACACCGTGCTGGTCGCCAACCGCGGCGAGATCGCGGTGCGCGTGCTGCGCACGGTGCAGCGGCTGGGCCTGAAGGGCGCGGTCGTGTACCACGCCGCCGACCGCGGCTCGCCGGCCGTCGCCATGGCCGACGCCTCGGTCGAGATCACCGGCGCTACGCCGGTCGCCGCCTACCTCGACATCGAGCAGATCGTCGCGGCCGCACGATCACTGGGCGCGGTGGCGATCCATCCGGGCTACGGCTTCCTGTCGGAGAACGAGGACTTCGCCCGGGCCGTCGAGACTGCGGGGATGGTGTTCGTCGGCCCGAAGCCGGAGCAGATCGAGCTGATGGGCGACAAGGTCCGGGCGCGCGCCTTCGTCGCGAAGCACGGCTTCCCGGTCGCGCCGAGCGCCATCGAGGACGACGATCCGAAGACTTTCGTCGCCCGCGCCAGGAAGGTGCCGCTGCCGCTGCTGATCAAGCCCGCGGCGGGCGGCGGCGGCAAGGGCATGCGCATCGTGCGGGACCTCGCGGTGCTGCAACCCGAGATCGAGCGCGCGCGCAGCGAGGGCCAGCGCTACTTCGGCGACGGGCGGCTGTACGTCGAGCGTTACATCGAGAACCCGCGCCACATCGAGGTCCAGGTCCTGGGCGATGCACACGGCAACGTCGTGCACCTGTGGGAGCGCGAGTGCTCGGTGCAGCGCCGTTTCCAGAAGATCGTCGAGGAGACGCCGTCGCCGGCGCTGACCGCGGAGCAGCGGCGCAGCATCTGCGAGACCGCCGCCGGCATCGCGCGCGAGGCGGGCTATCGCAACGCGGGGACCGTCGAATTCATTTTCGGCGCGGACGGGAGCTACTACTTCCTGGAGATGAACACGCGCCTGCAGGTCGAGCACCCGGTGACGGAAGAGGTCACGGGAATCGACCTGGTGGAGCAGCAGCTGCGCGTCGCGGCCGGCGAGAAGCTCGCCTTCGCGCAGGACTCGGTGCGTCAGCAGGGCCACGCCATCGAGTTCCGCATCTACGCCGAGGACCCCGCGCGCGGCTACCTGCCGACGACGGGCCCGGTGCTGAAGCTGTCGCCGCCGCAGGGCGAGGGCGTGCGCTGGGACAGCGGCGTGGTGGAGCGTGGCGAGGTCACGGCCGCGTTCGACCCTATGATCGCCAAGCTCATCGTGCGCGGCGCCGATCGCGCGGAGGCCATGGCGCGCGCGGACCGTGCGCTGCGCGAGCTGGTGCTGCTCGGCTGCCAGACCAACACGGGCTTCCTGCGGCGGCTGCTGAATCATCCGGCTTTCGCGAAGGCCGGGATCCACACCGGTTTCCTCGACGCGCACCCGGACATCGCGGCCGACGCGCCGATCCCGCGCGACACGCTGGAGCGGATCCTCGGCGCAGCCGCGCTGGCGACGCGCAGCCTGCGCGAGGGCGCGGACGCGGTGCCGGCGCTGCACGCGGCGATGGGTGCGTGGAGGAACTGATGCACCACGCCCTCAGGCTGCGCGACGCGGACTACGCCATCGAGCTGTCGCGCTCCGCGGACGGCTACCGCCTGCACCTCGAGGACCGCGTGGTCGAGGTGCGCCAGGACAGCGGCGCGGTCGTCGCCACGCGCGGCGACGAGGTGTACGTGCACCTGGACGGCGAGACGTATCACCTGCGCTACGAGCATCCGCTCGAGCGCCTGGCACACCAGGGCCATGGCGCCGCGGACGACGGGCTGCGCGCGCCGATGCCGGGAAGCCTGGTCAGCGTCGCGGTGAAGGCGGGCCAGGCCGTGCAG
>DATLCG010000051.1:0-7360 GCA_035526525.1 Binatia bacterium | reverse complement strand
GCAGCCGTACTTGACCTTGATCTCCTCGGCCGACTGGGTCGGCGTGCGGAAGGCGACGCTGATGTCGTTGGTGACCTGGTTGCCGGCGATCGGCAGCACCGCGGTGTGGCGGATCGCGCCGCCCTTGAACACCGCGATGTCCGAGGTGCCGCCGCCAATGTCGACCATGCACACGCCCAGGTCGCGCTCGTCCGGCAATAGCACCGCGTAGCTCGACGCCAGGTGCTGCAGGATCAGCTTGTCCACGGTCAGGCCGCAGGTCTCGACGCACTTGTAGATGTTCTGCGCCGCCGACACCGAGCCGGTGACCATGTGCACCTTGGCCTCCAGGCGCACGCCGAACATGCCGACCGGCTCGTGGATGCCCTCGCGCCCGTCGACCACGAACTCCTGCGGGATGACATGGAGAATCCGCTTGTCGGCCGGGATCGCGACCGCGCGCGCCGCGTCGATCACGTGCTCCACGTCCTTGTCGCTGACCTCGCGCGCGCGCACCGGCGCCACGCCAGTCGAGTTGCGGCACTCGATGTGGGTGCCGGAGATGCCGACGTAGACCGACTGCGCGCGGCAGTTGGCCATGTGCTCGGCGTTCTCCATTGCGCGGCGGATCGCGGTCACCGTCGCCTCGATGTTGACCACGTCGCCGCGCGACAGGCCGCCCTTGGTCGGATGCTCGCCGCGGCCGACGATCTCGATGTGCCCCTCCGGCATCAGCTGCCCGATCACCGCGACGCACTTGGACGTCCCGATGTCGAGCCCGACCAAGAGGTTTCGTTCTTCCCGTTTAGCCACGATGCTCTCCCCCGCCGTTCGTTTGCGGCGCACGCCAGCCCACGGCGAAGCCGTTGGTGTAGCGCAGGTCGATGTACTGAATCTGCTCGATGCGACCGGCCAGCGCGCGCGCCGCCGGCCCGAGCAGCAGGCTGGTGCGCTGGTCGGGCGCGCCACGGCCGAAGTGCAGCTCGGCGCCCTGGCGAGTGCGGCCGGTCCATTCGCCGCGCGCGTCCAGCGCCAGCCCCTCGAGCGCAAACGGGCTGGCCTGCAGCAGCGCCTCGAGGCGTCCGTAGGCATCCTTCACTTCCTGCTCGTGGCCCGGTGCGCCGTCCAGCAGCGGCAGCCCGTCCGGCAGCGCGCCGCCCGGGGTGAAGCTGCGCGCCTCGGTGTCGAGCAGGCGCCCCGCGCCCCAGCGCGCGTACGGCGTGCGCTCCCAGATGCGAACGCGCACGCTGGCCGGCCACACGCGGTCGGCGCGCGCGCGCGCCACCCACGGCAGCCGCTCGAGCGAAGCGCGCGCGGCGTCGAGGTCCACTTCGAGCAGGCCGGCTTGCAGCGTCGGGCGCAGCGTTGCGCGGATCGTGCCGGCGTCGACCTGCCGCAGCGGCGCCTCGATCTGGATCGAGTCGATGCGACGCTCGCTGCCGCTCTGCAGCAGCAGCCAGCCGCCGATCACGACCGCGAGCATCGCCGAGATGCCGGCCGCCAGCGCGCCGACGCGCAAGGCGAAGGCCGTCTGCGGCGGCTCGCTTTCGATCATGACGGCGGCGTTCACGGCGCCGGCTCCAGCGTGGTTTCGAGCAGCGCCCAGCACAGGTCGGGGTAGCTCATGCCGCGCGCCCGCGCCGCCATCGGCACCAGGCTGTGCGATGTCATGCCCGGCACCAGGTTGACCTCGATCAGCCAGGGCTGGCCCTGCGCGTCGAGCATGAAGTCCACCCGGCCCCAGCCGCGCGCGCCGAGCAACTCGAAGGCGCGCAGGCAGACCTGTTGCAGCTCGATCTCCTGCGCGGCCGGCAGGCCCGCCGGGCAGTGGTAGCGCGTGTCGTTGGAGATGTACTTGGCGTGGTAGTCGTAGAACTCGCCGGGCGGCTCGATGCGGATCAGCGGCAGCGCCTCGCCGTCGAGCACCGCGCAGGTGTATTCGCCGCCGGCAATGTAGGCCTCGGCCATCACCACGCGCCCGCTCGTGCCGCGCGCTTCGTCGAAGGCCCTCGCCAGCGCGGCCGCGCTGCGCACGATGGTCACGCCGACGCTGGAACCTTCCTCGGAAGGCTTGATCACCAGCGGCAGGCCCAGGCGCTGCGCGGCCTCGTCGAGCTGGTCGGGCGAGCGCAGGTACAGGTAATCGGGGGTCGGCAGGTTCTCGGCCTTCCACAGTCGCTTGGTGCGCAGCTTGTCCATCGCCAGCGCCGAGGCCAGCACGCCGCTGCCGGTGTACGGGATGCCCTGCAGGTCGAGCACGGCCTGCAAGGTGCCGTCCTCGCCGCCGGTGCCGTGCAGCACGTTGAATGCGCGTGCGTAGCCGGCCTGGCCCAGCGTCAGCACGGTGGCCTTGCTCGCGTCCACCGCGACCGCATCGACACCGCGCTCGCCAAGCGCCTGGTGCACGCCCTGGCCCGACCAGAGGCTCACTTCGCGCTCGGCGGACCAGCCGCCCATGAGGACGGCGACTCGGCCGAAGGCCTTGGGGTCGGTGACGCGCCTACGCATGGTCGGCCTCGCCCACGATGCGCACTTCGGTTTC
The DNA here is from genome assembly GCA_035526525.1 of Binatia bacterium. Taxonomy (GTDB): domain Bacteria; phylum Pseudomonadota; class Gammaproteobacteria; order Nevskiales; family Nevskiaceae; genus JACPFV01. Next base: position 4,839 of record DATLCG010000051.1, on the reverse strand, counting down.
CAACCGCACGCCGGTGCGCCCCTGCACCACGTCCTGCACGTGGGCGATCAGCGCTTCCACGTCGGCGGCGCGCGCGCCGTCCTGGGTGATGAGGAAATTGGCGTGCAGCGGCGAAACCTCCGCCCCGCCGATGCGATGGCCCTTGAGGCCCGACTCCTCGATCAGCTTCGCCGCGTGGCCGCCGGGCGGGTTGCGGAAGGTGCTGCCCGCGCTCGGCCGCCCGACCGGCTGCGTCGCCTTGCGCTTGGCCAGCGCCTCGCGCGTGTAGCGCTCGTGCGCGCCGTCGGCGTCCGCAGTCACGCTGAATCGCGCGCCGACAAATCCGAGGAAATCCGCCGGCGTCTCGACGTGACGGTAGCCAAAGCGGAACGCGGAGGGCGCCAGCCACTCGACGCGGCCGCCGCGGTGGACGACCTCGGCCTGCGCCACCACCGGCCAGGTCTCGCCGCCCCAGGCGCCGGCGTTCATCGCCAGCGCGCCGCCGACCGTGCCGGGGATGCCGGCCATGAAGCCCAGGCCGGCGAGCTTCTCGCGCTGCGCGAACTTGGCCAGGCGCGCGCAATGCACACCGGCTTCGGCGTAGACCAGCCGGGATTCGGCCGGACGTCCATTGGAAGAACCAGCGTCGCCGGCACTCGCGCCAGGCGCTTCGGGATTCGGGATTTGGGATTCGTGAACAGCAGGGTCAAGCTGGATCTGATCGAGCGCGCCGTGCAGCGCGATGACGGTGCCGCGGAAACCGCCGTCGCGGACCAGCAGGTTGCTGCCGAGCCCAAGCCAGAGCACTGGCTCGCTGGATGGAAGCGAAGCGATGAAGGACAACAAATCCTCACGGTCAGCAGGCTCAAAGTAACGATCGGCTGGCCCACCCACGCGCCACGATGTGTGCGATGCCATGGGCTCATGCGCGCGCAGCGCGCCACGAATCCCGAATCCCGAAGCGTCTGGCGCGAGTGCCGGCGACCCTGCAGCTTTCCGCGGACGTCCGGCCGAATCCCGAATCCCGGCGCTCATGCGGCGGTCCCGCCGTAACGCTGCACCAGCAGCGCCGGCACCGTGCCGATGTCCCCGGCGCCCAGGGTCAGCACCAGGTCGCCATCCTTGACCAGCGCTTCCAGCGCGCGCGGCACTTCCTGCACCGACTTGAGGAACACCGGCTCGACCTGGCCGCGCGCGCGGATGCCGCGCGCCAGGGCGCGGCCGTCGGCGCCGTCGATGGCCGCCTCGCCGGCGGCGTAGACCTCGCACAGCAGCAGCGCGTCGGCCTGCGACAGGATTTCGCAGAAGTCGTCGAACAGGTCGCGCGTGCGGCTGTAGCGGTGCGGCTGGAAGGCGACCACGAGGCGCCGCTGCGGGTGCGCCGCGCGCATGGCCTGGAAGGTGGCCGCGATCTCGCGCGGGTGGTGGCCGTAGTCGTCCACCAGCAGCGCGCTGCCGCCGGCGAAGCGCAGCTCGCCGTGCGGCTCGCAGCGCCGGCCGACGCCCTGGAAGCCGGTCAGGGCCTGCTGGATCGCCGCGAACGGCACGCCCAGCTCGCGGCCGATGGCGATCGCCGCGAGCGCGTTCTGCACGTTGTGCCGGCCCGGAAGGTTGAGGTGGCATTCGAGGCGCGTGCCGTCGCGGAACACGGCGCAGAAATGCGCGCCCGCGCCTTCCGGCCGCAGCTCGACCGCGCGCAGGTCAGCATCCTCGGCAAAGCCGTAGGTCAGTACCGGCCGGCCGACTTCGTCGAGCGTGCCGCGCACCACCGGGTCGTCGATGCACAGCACCGCCAGGCCATAGAACGGCAGGCGGTGCATGAACTCGATGAAGGCCGCGCGCAGCTGGCGGAACTCGCCGCCGTAGGTTTCGAGATGATCGGCGTCGATGTTGGTGACCACCGCCATCATCGGCGCGAGGTGCAGGAACGAGGCGTCGCTCTCGTCGGCCTCCGCCACCAGGTAGCTGCCGGCGCCGAGGCGCGCGTTGGCGCCGGCGGATTTCAGGCGCCCGCCGATGACGTAGGTCGGGTCGAGCCCGCCCTCGCCCAGCACGCAGGCGACCAGGCTGGTGGTGGTGGTCTTGCCGTGGGTCCCGGCGATGGCGATGCCGTGGCGGAAGCGCATCAGCTCGGCCAGCATCTCGGCGCGGCGCACCACCGGCACGCGGTGCTGGTGCGCCCACACCAGCTCGGGGTTGTCGGCCTTGACCGCGGTCGAAACCACGACCGCGTCGGCGCCCCGGGCGTTCTCGATGTGGTGGCCGTAGTAGACCTTGGCGCCGAGCTCGGTCAGGCGTTGCGTCGCGGCGCTTTGCTTGAGGTCGGTGCCGCTCACTTCGTAGCCGAGGTTGAGCAGCACCTCGGCGATGCCGGCCATGCCGGAGCCACCGATGCCCAGCATGTGGATGTGGCGCACGCGCCGCATCGGCGCCTGGCCCAGGACGCCGGGATCCATCACGGCGCACCTCCGATGGCGAGGCACTCGGCGGCGATGCGCTCGGCTGCGCCGCTCCACGCGGCGGCGCGCGCGGCCTCGGCCATGCGCAGCAGGCGCGGGCGATCGGCCAGCAGGCCGGTCATCAGGTCCGCTAGTTTCTGCGGCGACAGTTCGCGCTCCTGGGCCAGCAGCGCCGCGCCCTTGGCCACCAGGTACTCGCCGTTGCGGGTCTGGTGATCGTCCACCGCGTGCGGGAACGGCACCAGCAGCGCGGCGCAGCCGGCAGAGGCCAGCTCGGCCACGGTCGAGGCGCCGGCGCGGCACACGACCAGGTCGGCCCAGGTGTAGGCCGCGGGCATGTCGTGGATGAACTGCTCGACGCAGGCGACGACGCGGGCGTCGTTGTAGGCGTGCTGCGCCAGCTCCAGCGTGCGCCCGGCCTGGTGGCGCACGTGCGGGCGCTCGGCCTCGGGGATCAGCTTGAGCGCCTGCGGCACCAGCTCGTTGAGCGCGCGCGCGCCCTGGCTTCCGCCGATCACCAGCACGTGGCCCGGCGTCTGGTGGCGCTGGCGTTCGGCCGGCGCGGGCAATTCGGCGAAGCCGGTCCGCACCGGGTTGCCGACCGTCAGCGCCTTGCCGAACGTGCCGGGGAAAGCCTGCAGCACGCGCCGCGCGACCAGCGCGAGCAGGCGGTTGGTCAGCCCGGGCGCGGCGTTCTGTTCGTGGATGACCAGCGGCAGGCCGCGCAGCCAGGCCGCAAGGCCACCCGGCCCTGCGGCGAAGCCGCCCATGCCGAGCACGACCTGCGGCTGCTGCCGGCGCAGCGCGCCGAGGGCATCGCGCAGCGCGCGGACCAGCGTCAGCGGTGCGTAGAGGAGCTTGACCGCGCCCTTGCCGCGCAGTCCGGACACGCGCACCAGCTCCAGCTTGAAGCCCTGCGGCGGCACGACGCGCGCCTCGAAGCTATCGGGCGTGCCCATCCACACGACCTCGTGGCCCTGGGCTCTGAGCACGTGGGCGACGGCCAGTGCCGGGTAGACGTGACCGCCAGTGCCGCCCGCCATGATCATCACTTTCATGACAGCGCCTCGCCCATTTCCAGGCGCAGCCGGCGCTCTACCGGCGCCGCGACGCCGCGCGCCGCGCGGTTCTCGTAATCGACCCGCAGGATCAGGCCGAGCATCGCGCACACCGTGATCAGCGAGGAGCCGCCGTAGCTCAGCAACGGCAGCGTCAGGCCCTTGGTCGGCAGCAGGCCCATGTTGACCGCCATGTTGATCAGCGCCTGCACCCCGAGCCAGCCGCCCAGGCCGTAGCACAGGAAACCCTGGAACAGCCGCCCGCTGCGCTCGGCCACGCGGCCGATGACGAAGGCGCGCGACACCAGGAGCGCGAACAGGGCCAGCAGCGCCGCGACACCGACCAGGCCCAGTTCCTCGGCCAGGATCGCGAAGATGAAATCGGTGTGCATCTCCGGCAGGTACAGGAGCTTCTGCACGCTGTTGCCCAGGCCCACGCCGGTCCACTCGCCGCGACCGACCGCGATCAGCGACTGCGCCAGCTGCCAGCCGCCGTTCTCGATGTCGGTCCACGGGTCGGTGAAGTTGAGCAGGCGCTTGACCCGGTATGGCGCGGCCAGCGCCAGCGCCGCCATGCCGGCGGCGGCCACCCCCAGGAACGCGCCGAAGTTCAGCAGCCGCGCGCCGCCCAGGAACAGCATCAGGAAGGCGACCGCGAGCAGGATCGCGGTGGCGCCGAAGTCCGGCTCGGCCAGCAGCAGCGCGCACGGCAGCAGCATCAGCAGCAGCGGCTTGATCAGCCCGCGGAAGCTGTGCTGCAGTTCCAGCTGGCGCCGCGCGATGTAGCTCGCGAGGTAGATGATCAGCGCCAGCCGTGCCGGCTCCGAGGCCTGCAGGCGGAACACTTCGAGGTCGATCCAGCGGCGCGCGTTGTTGACCTTCAGGCCGATGCCCGGGACCAGCACCACCAGCAGCAGGATCAGCGCCAGCACCAGCAGCAGCCCGCCGCTGCGCTGCCACAGGACGGTCGGCACGCAGAAGACGATGCCGCCGACGGTCAGCCCGAGCGCGCAGAAGAACAGCTGGCGGTAGAAGTAGTAGAACGCGTCGCCGGTCATCTTCTCGGCCTGCGCGACCGAGGCCGAGGCGACCATCAGCAGGCCCCACAGCAGCAGCACGGCGGCGGCCGCCGACAGCCAGCCGTCGAGGCCGTAGCGGGCGCGCGGCAGCGGCAGGGTCAGGTTCATGCGAGCGCACCCACCGCCGCGCGGAACTTCTCGCCGCGATCGACGTAGTTGCGGAACTGGTCGAAGCTCGCGCAGGCCGGCGACAGCAGCACGCTGTCGCCTTCCTCCGCCACCAGGCGCGCGCGGCTCAGCGCCGCGTACAGATCCGGCTCGCGG
>DATLCG010000024.1:0-3181 GCA_035526525.1 Binatia bacterium | reverse complement strand
ACCTGCAGATGGGCGGCATCGCGGAGCGTCTTGCTCCCGGCGATCGCCTGGCGCTGCTGATCTATGCCTTCCACGCACAGTTCCCGGTGACCTGGTCTCGCGACCTGGTCATCCCGGCGGTGCAGCTGGAAGGCACGGTGGAGCTGCCGTTGCTGGCTCCGTCGGAGATCGTGCACTCCGGCGTCTGACCGGGGGTGTGGTCCGGAAAAGCCCGCGTCAGCGGGCTTTTTTGTGGGCGCGGCGCAGTCCCAGCAGCCCGAACAGCGCCAGCGCCGGAACGCCGAAGCCGCCGCCGCCGCCGTCGCCCTTGCCTGGCTCGACGACGCCCTGCGGCATCACCGGCGGATTCGAAGGATTGAACGTCGGCGTGCCGTGGCGCTGCCAGGTCGCGGTGCCGCTCAGGTCCTGCGACAGGCCGCCGCCGCTCGCGAAGTTCGAGTACGCAATCAGGTTCGTCGATACCACCGGCTCGAGCTGCTGGCGCTGCGCGTCCACCTCGCCCTGCGACAGCGCGACGCCGTCGTAGACGTACAGGGGCCCGAGCAGGCATTGGCAGCGGTAGCGGAACCCGCTTTCGCTGCCGACGAAAAAATTGCGCACGGTGCCGGTGCCGCCGAGCGCGGAGCCGCTGGACTGCACCGGGATGTGCACCAGCTGGCCGGCGTTGACGCCTGCCTGCCATGCGTAGAGGTCGGTCGCGCCGCCGGTGGTGAAACTCACCGCGAGGAAAGTCCAGTCCTGGCTGACGTCGAAGCTCTCCAGCGGGTTGGCCACGAAGGTGCCGTCCTTGTTGAAGTGCCACTCGCCATTGCGCGTCAGGAAATAGGGATCGGTCGGACTGTCGGCCGCCGAGCCCAGGTTGACGACCGTGTGCAGCGCAACGCTGTCGTCGGCCTCGAAGTAGTCGGCATCGCCGCGGATCTTCGGCCCGTAGACCCACAGCATCACGGTGAAGGTGGCGTCATCGGCCGTCCAGGGCGGTACACCCGCCGAACGATAGAGACTGCCGGAGGCCAGCGAGATGGAACCCCACGCCGGAGCCGCCGCGGCCAGCGCGGCGGCGAAGCCGCACGCCAGGGCCAAGCGGCTGCGCAGTTTGCGGAAGTCGGGGACTCGCATGGCCCCTGTTGTACCCGGCAGCGGGCGGCCCGTCGGTGCGGAACCGGACGCAGCGCTATTCCGGCGACCAGCGGAACATCGCTGAGCCCAGGGCCAGGAACACCGCGGCCATGACCACCAGCGGCACCAGCTCAGCGGCGACGTCGGCGAGGCGCGCGCCGTCCAGCATCACCGCGCGCGCCGCGTCGAGCATGCGCGTCAACGGCAGGAAGCTCGCGGCCTGCCGCACCAGCGGCGGCGCGCTGTCGGTCGAATAGAACACGCCCGACAGCACCATCATCGGCCAGGTCAGCAGGTTGAGCAGGCCGCCGGCCAGCTCCTCGCTGGTGACGCGCGCGGCGACGGTGAGCCCGAGCGCGATCATGCAGACGGCCCCGGCCAGCATCACCGCGAACAGGTCCAGGTAGGAGCCTTCCATGCGGAAATGCAGGAAGGCATTGGTGCCGGCAAAGCACAGGCAGGTGATCGTCACCACCAGCAGCAGCCGCGACAGCAGTTGCGCGGCCAGGAATTCCAGCGGCCGCAGCGGCGTGGCGTTGAGCCGCTTGAGGTAGCCGCTCTTGCGATAACGCACGATGACGTAGCCGATGCCGAACAGGCACGAGAACATCAGGTTGAGGCCCAGCAGGCCGGGCACGACCCAGTCGACGTAGCGCACCGGCTTGCCGCCCACCGCCTCGCGCAGCGGTTGCGGCCCCGGCGTGCCGGCGAGCATTCGCTCCAGCGTGACGCCCTTCGGGGATTCGGGATTGACCCAGTAGCGGCCCGGCGGCGTACGCAGGTCGAGCAGCAGGTCGACCTGGTGGTGCGCGACCTTCTTCAGCGTGGTCGCGGAATCCTCCACCGCGAAGAACCGCACGTAGGGCGTCGCCAGGAATGGATGCGCCGCGGGATCGATCTGGCCGAGCACTGCGACCTTGAACAGGGGCTGGCCCGGGCCGGCAAACACCAGGGCGAAGCCGCCGACCATCAGCAGCGGCGCGAGCACGTTCCAGGCCAGCGTCGAGCGGTCGCGCAGGAATTCCAGCGAGCGCGCCCAGGTGACGGCGGCGATGCGCCTCATGCGCGCAGCTCCTTGCCGGTCAGCTCCAGGAACAGGTCCTCGAGCGTGCGGGGGCGCACCTTGAGGCCGGCCAGCGACACGCCCGCGGCGAGCAGCTCGCCCACCGTGGCATTCACGTCCGCCGTGGCGATCTCGACGCGCTCGCCGTGGCGCTGCACGGCGAAGCGCCACGTTCGCTCGGGCAGCGCCGCCGCCGGCAGCTCCACGACGACGTCCTCGAAGTGCTGCGCCAGCAGCCGCTGCGGCGGGCCGCGGGCGATGACGCGGCCGTGGTCCATGATCGCGATCTCGTCGCAGAGCGCGTAGGCCTCTTCCATGTAGTGCGTCGTCAGCACCACGGTCTTGCCACGCGCGCGGATGCCACGCACCAGCTCCCAGAAGTTGCGCCGCGCCTGCGGATCGAGCCCGGTGGTGGGCTCGTCGAGGAACAGCAGCTCGGGATCGTTGACCAGCGCGATCGCCAGCAGCACGCGCTGGCGCTGGCCGCCCGACAGCTTGTGCGTGTCGCGGTCGAGGAAGGCCTCGAGCCGGCAGGCGGCCACCAGCTCCGCCATCGGCACGCGGCGCGGGTACAGCGCGCCGAAGAAGCGCAGGTTTTCGCGCACCGTCAGGAAATCCTGCAGCGCGGTGGCCTGGAACTGGATGCCGAGGCGCTCGCGGTAATCCGCGCCCAGAGGCGCGCCGCGGAAACGGACCTCGCCGGCGGTGGGACGCAGCAGCCCCTCGAGCATCTCCACCGTGGTGGTCTTGCCGGCGCCGTTCGGCCCGAGCAGGCCGAAGCAGCTGCCCTCGCGCACGTCGAAGGACACACCGTCCACGGCGCGCACCTTCGGGTAATGCTTGACGAGGCCTTGCGCCTCGAGGATGGCGGTCAGGGAAGTACTGCGGCTACTTTGCCGGCGCGGCCTTGGCGGCGGGGCTGGCGGCGGCGACGCTCCTGCCGGCCGGCGCGCGGATCAGCTCGACCAGCTCCTCGCGCCGGTAGATGCCGAGCTTGCG
>DATLCG010000017.1:0-18056 GCA_035526525.1 Binatia bacterium | reverse complement strand
CTCTTCCTCGTCGCCCTCGTCGCGGCTGCCGCGCACGCCGGAGGGCGGCACCACCGGGCCTTCCACCGCGGCGACGACTTCGCGCGCCGTGGCCGGCTTGGCGATGTAGCCGTCGAAATCGGCGTCGTTGTCGAGCGCGCGCGGCATCAGCGCGGTCAGCGCGACGATGCGGATATGGCTATCGAGCTGGCGCAGGCGCCGCGACACCTCGCAGCCGTCCATGCCCGGCATCATCACGTCGAGGAACACCACGTCCGGGCGGAACGCTTCCGCCATGCGCAGCGCGCTGGCGCCGTCGTAGGCGGTGCAGACCTCGTAGCCGCACAGGCGCAGCAGCGAGGCCTGCATGTCGGCGACGTCATTGTGGTCGTCGACGACCAGCACCCGGCGCGAAGGAGATCTCACGAGGCGGCCCTCTGCGCGGCTGGGGCCGGGTCGGCGCTGACCACGACGATGGTGCCGCGCAGGCTGCGCTTGACCTCGTACAGGCCACGATCCGCTTCGGCCAGCGCTGCCGCGGCCGTGGTGCCCTGGGCGGGCCTGGCGAGCAGTGCACCGCCGCTCGCGGTGACGTCGCGCGCGCGCGGATCGAGTGCCGCCAGTCCGGCCCACAGCTTCGCGGGCAGCAGCCGCACCAGTGCATCGAAAGCCTCGGGCTGTGCGTCGTACCAGGCCAGCACGAACTCGTCGCCGCCGTAGCGGCAGACCGCGTCAAGCGGCCGCGAGGCGTAGGTGCGCAGGATGTCGGCCGTGCGCTTCAGCACGGCGTCGCCGACGGCGTGGCCGAGCCGGTCGTTGATCTGCTTGAAATGATCGACGTCCACCAGCACAAGACCGACGAGCGCCCCGCTGCGTTCCGCTTGCCGCCACATCGTGGCCAGGTGCGCTTCGAATCCACGCCGGTTCAAGGCGCCGGTGAGCGCGTCCACCTGGGCCAGGTGCTGGACCTGCACCAGCGCGGCCAGCTGCCGGCCCATGTGGCGCTGCGCCAGCACCGCGACGATCGCCGTCAGGACCGCGGCGGCCGCGAGGGCGGCCCGTTCGCCGTCGCCATGCCCGCCCCGCAGCAGCAGGGTGACCAGCACCAGGGCGAGCCCGGCGAGCAACACACGGATGACGGTGACGGTACGGCCATGCGGCGGGAAAGCCCTGGCGTGCGGTGCGTCGGCAGCAGGCGGGTCGCCTGCTGGCGCCGGGCGCGGTTGCAGGAACCGGCGTTTCACGGGCCTGCGACCGCCGCTTCGACTTCGGGTGAAACGCTGTGGAGGATTGATTCCACGAGGGAAAACCGCTTGCTGCGATGCACGATCATGGCCGCGTTGACGCCAGGAATCTGTGGCGCAAGTCACGTTTGGAGGGGGTTGCCAGCCCGTTGAACCCGGTCCGAGGGGGCTCCGGTCCTGCCGTCCGCCGTTGCCCCGGCCGACGGGGGCGGCGTAATCTGCCCGGGCCCGACGTACTCGCGTGCATGCGTCCGCGGCGGCGCGTGGTCCGTACCATGGGGACGCGCCGGTGCACAGCCGCCGCGCAGCAGCATCCACGACCACACCCACAAGGATTCCAAATGAAGACTGTTTCCAAGAAACCCATCGCGCTCGCCATCGGCGCGGCGTTCGCGCTCACCGGCGTCGCCGCGCAGGCCTCGCTGTTCCAGGCGGCCGAGCTCGGCACCGGCTACATGGTGGCCGGCGACGCCAAGGTCGAAGGCGAAGTGAAGTGCGGCGCAGCCTGCGTCAAGGCCAAGACCGACGGCGGCATGAAGGAAGCCGACGCCAAGGCGGCCTGCGACAAGATGGCGAAGGAAGGCAAGTGCGGTGGCGACAAGAACGCCGCCGGCGACAAGAAGAAGGACGGCAAGTGCGGCGAGGGGAAGTGCGGCGCGAAGAAGTAAGCGCCTGATCCCGGCACACGGCCGGGCTGCGCCGACACGGGCAGCCCGGCTTTTTCGCCTCTGCGATTCATGAAGGGAAAGCCACTGTCGATCACGGGCGCCGGCCTCGGCCTGCGGCGCGAGCTGGTGCCCGCGCTGCTCGAGCGCGTGCCGGACGAGATCGGCTTTTTCGAGATCGCCCCCGAGAACTGGATGGAGTGCGGCGGGCGCTACGAAAGGCAATTGCGTGCGCTCACGGAAAAGCACGCCTTCGTGGCGCACGGCCTGTCGCTGTCGCTCGGCTCGCCGGCGCCGCTCGACGTGACGTTCGTGAAGCGCGTGAAGAAATTTCTCGACGCGCACGGCATCCGCGCGTACAGCGAGCACCTGTCGTACTGCTCCGACGGCGGCCACCTCTACGACCTGCTGCCGATCCCGTTCACCGCGGAGGCGGTGGAGCACGTCTCCCGCCGCATCCGGCGCGTGCAGGACATCCTCGAGCGCGAGCTCATCGTCGAGAACGTGTCCTACTACGCGGCCCTCGCGAATGCCGGCATCGGCAAGCCGCGGCCATCGCGCGCTGCGCCGGACGCGCCGATGAGCGAGCTGGAATTCCTGGGTGCGGTGCTGGAGCGCGCCGGCTGCGGGCTGCTGCTCGACGTCAACAACGTCTACGTCAACTCGATCAACCACCGCTACGACGCTGCCGCGTTCCTGGCCGGGATCCCCGCGCACCGCGTGCGCTACCTGCACGTGGCCGGGCACTACGTCGAGGCCGAGGACCTGCGCGTGGACACGCACGGCGCCGACGTCTGCGACCCGGTGTGGGAGCTGCTCGGCGAGACCTGCCGGCGCTTCGGGCCGCTGCCGACGCTGCTGGAGCGCGACTTCAACATCCCGCCGCTGGACGTGCTGCTGCGCGAGGTGCGGCGCGTGCGCCGGCTGCAGGCGGCGGCGTCGCGGCGCCGGGCGGCGTGAAGGCGTTCCAGAAGCTGCAGCTGCGCTTCGCCGCGCATTTGCGCGATCCGTCGCGAAACGCCGCCCCGGACGGCATCGAGCCGCGGCGCATCCGCATCTACGCCGAGCTGCTCTACAACAACGTCGAGGGGTTCCTGGCCACGGGCTTTCCGGTGCTGCGCGCGATCACGCCCGAGGCGCGCTGGCACGCGATGGCGCGCGACTTCTTTTCGCGGCACCGCTGCCGCGACCCGCTGTTTCATGGGATTGCCGCGGAGTTGCTGAAATACCTCGAGCGCGTGCGCCGCGACCCGGGCGATCCGCCGTTCCTGCGCGAACTGGCGCATTACGAGTGGGTCGAGCTGGCGCTGCAGGTGTCCGCGCAGCGCCCGGACCGCGCCGCGGCGGATGCGCGGGGCGACCTGCTCGCCGGCACGCCGGTGCTGTCGCCGCTGGCGTGGCCGCTCACCTACCGTTTCCCGGTGCACCGCATCGGCCCCGGGTTCCAGCCGCTCGCGCCCCCGCCGCAGCCGACGCACCTGGTGGTGTGGCGCAACCGCGACGATGCGGTGAAGTTCATGGAGCTGAACGCGGTCAGCGCGCGCCTGCTGCAACTGCTGTCGACGCGCCCGGCAGCCGGCGCGAAGCTGCTCGCCCGCATCGCACGCGAGCTGAAGCACCCCGATCCGCAGCAGGTGATTGCGCAGGGCGCGGCGCTGCTGGTGCAGTTGCGCGAGCGGGACATCGTGCTCGGCACCGCCTCTTCCTCCGGGAGAGGGCCGGCGCGCGCAGCGCGCGGGCCGCGGGCGCGTAAAGCGCGCCGCCAGCGCTAAAATTCACCCATCAACCCCTGCGAGACGCACCGATGGAAAAAGCCACTTTCGCCGCCGGCTGCTTCTGGGGCGTCGAGCACAAGCTCGCCCGCGTGCCGGGCGTGACCTCCAGTGCCGTCGGCTACATGGGCGGCCGCACGAAGAATCCCGGCTACCAGGACGTCTGCACCGACCAGACCGGCCACGCCGAGGTCGCGCAGGTCGAGTTCGACCCGGCGAAGGTGAGCTTCGAGACGCTGGTGCGGAAGTTCTACGAGATCCACGATCCCACGCAGCTGAATCGCCAGGGCCCCGACGAGGGCAGCCAGTACCGCAGCGCGATCTTCTTCCACTCGCCGGAGCAGAAGGCCGCCGCCGAGAAAGTCACGCGCGAGCTGAACGACGGCAGGTTCCGCGGCCGCATCGTCACCCAGATCGTCCCGGCCGCCGAATTCTGGCGCGCCGAGGAGTACCACCAGAAGTACGGCGAGAAGCACCCGGGGCATCACTGCACGCTGTAGCCCCATGTCCTCCGAGTCCGATAGCCCCATCGGCCGCGAGGCCGCGCGCCGCCGCACCTTCGCGATCATCTCGCACCCGGACGCCGGCAAGACCACGCTGACCGAGAAGCTGCTGCTGTTCGGCGGCGCGATCCAGCTCGCCGGCACGGTCAAGGGGCGCAAGGCCTCGCGCCACGCGACCTCGGACTGGATGACGCTGGAGCAGCAGCGCGGCATCTCGATCACGACCTCGGTGATGCAGTTCCCCTACAAGGACTGCATCGTCAACCTGCTCGACACGCCCGGGCACGAGGACTTCTCCGAGGACACCTACCGCACGCTGACCGCGGTGGACTCGGCGCTGATGGTCATCGACGCCGGCAAGGGCGTCGAGCCGCGCACCATCAAGCTGATGGAGGTGTGCCGCATGCGCGACACGCCGATCGTCACCTTCATCAACAAGCTCGACCGCGACGGCCGGCCGCCGCTGGAGCTGCTGGACGAGATCGAGCGCATCCTCGACATCAAGTGCGCACCGATCACCTGGCCGGTGGGCATGGGCCGCGAGTTCAAGGGCGTGTACCACCTGCTGGAGGACCGCTTCTACCTGTACTCCGGCGAAAAACTGCGCGTGTCGGACATCGAGACCGTGGACGGGCTGAATGCGCCCGGCCTGGCGCAGCGCTTCGGCGACTACAACTACAGGACCCTGCTCGACGAGATCGAGCTGGTGCGCATGGCCGGCGACGGCTTCGCGATGGAGCCGTACCGCGCCGGCAGGCTCACGCCGGTGTTCTTCGGCTCGGGCATCAACAACTTCGGCGTGCGCGAGCTGCTCGACGGCTTCGTGGCCTGGGCGCCGCCGCCGCAGGCGCGCGTCGCCGAGTTCAAGGGGCAGCCGTACCCGATCCATCCCGAGCACCGGAAATTCACCGGCTTCTGCTTCAAGATCCAGGCGAACATGGATCCGAAGCATCGCGATCGCGTCGCCTTCGTCCGCATCTGCTCCGGCGCCTACCGCAAGGGCATGGACCTGCACTCGGTGCGCATGGATGGCCACGTGCGCGTGTCGCAGGCGCTGACCTTCATGGCCAAGGATCGCGAGGCCGTGGAGCAGGCGTTCCCCGGCGACATCATCGGCCTGCACAACTACGGCACCATCGCCATCGGCGACACCTTCACCGAAGGCGAGACGCTGCGCTATTCCGGCGTGCCCAACTTCGCGCCGGACCTGTTCCGGCGCGTGGTGCTGAAGGACCCGCTGAAGGCCAAGCAGCTCAACAAGGGCCTCGACCAGCTGTGCGAGGAAGGCGCGACGCAGGTCTACCGGCCGCTCACCAGCAACGACATCGTGCTCGGCGCCGTCGGCCAGCTGCAGTTCGAGGTCACGGCGTTCCGGCTCAAGGACGAGTACGGCGTCGAGGCCGCGCTCGAGCCGGTGACGGTGCACTGCGCGCGCTGGGTCGCGGCGGCGGAGAAGGACCTGGAGGAATTCCAGGAGAAGAACGACGCGCGCCTGGCGCGCGACCACTTCGGCGGTCTGGTCTACCTGGCCTCCAGCGCGGTGAACCTGCAGATGGCGCAGGAGCGCTTCCCGAAAGTGCGTTTCCTGGAGACGCGCGAGCAGGGCACCCGCTGAGACGGGCGCGGGCGATCAGCCCGGCCCGTCGTTCAATCGCGCCAGCAGCTCGTCCAGCAGCGGCTGCTGCGACGGCAGCAGCTTGCGGCGCGCCTCCGCGGGGGCGAACCATCCGGCGCGGTCCACTTCCGGGAATTCGCGCTGCTGGCCCGAGCCGCGAGGCCATTCCAGGGTGAAGGTGTTGCTGCGGATCGCCGCGGCGTCGAGGTCGCCCTCGACGGCCCAGGCCTGCACCCGCTTGCCGCCGGGCTGACGGATCGGCGCGAGCGCCATGAACTCGCCCGTCATCGCCGTGCCGGTCTCCTCCTGGAATTCCCGCCGTGCCGCGGCGAGCGGGTCCTCGCCCTCCGCGTACTCGCCTTTCGGGATCTGCCACGCGCCCTCGTCGCGCCGCGCCCACAGCGGGCCGCCCGGGTGCACGAGCAGGACTTCCAGTCCGCCCTCACGGCGGCGGTAGACCAGCAGTCCGGCGCTGCGTCGCGGCATGGCGGAACCATACCGCGGCATGCCGACCGGCCGCGGCGCCGGTCTCACCAGGGAGAATTCCGATGACCCTGCCCCTGAAGCCGCCGATCCTGCCGATGCTCGCCAAGCGCGCGGAGGCGCTGCCCGACGGAGAAGGCTGGCGCTTCGAGCCGAAGTGGGACGGCTTCCGCGCGCTGGTGTTCCGCGATGGCGGCGAGGTCTACCTGCAGAGCCGCGATGGCCGGCCGCTGGCGCGCTATTTTCCCGACCTGCTCGCGCCGCTGGCGCAGCAGCTGCCCACACGCTGCGTACTGGACGGCGAGATCGTGATCGAGCAGGGCGGCGCGCTCGACTTCGAGGCGCTGCAGCTGCGCCTGCACCCGGCCGCCTCGCGCGTCGCGCTGCTCGCGCAGCGCCAGCCGGCCGCCATGGTGTTCTTCGACCTGCTCGCACTGGGCGATGCCGATCTCACCGGCGAGGCGTTCGCGCGACGGCGCGCGCGGCTCGAGCGGATCGGCACGCGGCTGCGCGCGCCGCTGCACGTCACGCCCGCCACGGCCGATCGCACCGAGGCGGCGGACTGGTTCCGCCGCTTCGAGGGCGCCGGCCTCGACGGCATCGTCGCCAAGCGCGCGGGCGGGCGCTACGAGCCGGACCAGCGCGTGATGGTGAAGGTCAAGCACGCGCGCGAGTGCGACTGCGTCGTCGCCGGATTCCGCTGGCACAGGAGCGGACGTGCAGCGGGCGTCGGCTCGCTGCTGCTGGGCCTGTACGACGCGGCCGGCCAGCTGCAGCACGTCGGCGTCTGCGCGAGCTTCACCGCGGCGATGCGCCGCGACCTGGTGAAGGTGCTCGAGCCGCACCGTGTATCCGGGCTGCGCGGTCATCCCTGGCAGGACTGGGCCGAGGCCGCGGTGGACGAGGCCGGGCGACGGCGTCCGGGCGCCAGCAGCCGCTGGAGCGCCGGCAAGGACCTGTCGTGGGAACCGCTGCGCATCGGCCTCGTGGCCGAGGTCGGCTACGACCACATGCAGGGCGATCGCTTCCGCCACACCGCGCAGTTCCGCCGGTGGCGGCCCGACAAGCCAGCGCGCGAGTGCACGTACGCGCAGCTGGAGGTGGCGGCGCCCGAGGAACTGGCCTCGATTTTCGGCGACGGGCTGCGAGCCCGCCGGCGCCCGAAAGTCACTACAGCAGCGACTGCACCTCGGCCGCGACGGCCTTAGCCCCTCGCGCGGACATCATCAGCGTGTAGTGGTTGACGTCCGGCACCAGCGCGCTGCTGAACCGTGGAATGCCGCGCGCGGGCCGCGCCAGCTTTTTCTCGGGATACAGCGGTGCGTCGTCGAACACGCCACGCTCCGCGCGCAGGAAGCGCACCGGCACGCGAATCTGCTTCAGCGATTGCGGCACCAGGTTCTCGACCAGCTGGGTGCGCACGTCCCGCAGCAGGGCATCCTTGCGCGTGCTCGGACGCAGCGCGGGCGCGTCGCCGTCGAGGTCGTAGTCGGCGTACGCCTCGAGGTGCGGACTCCAGTCCTTCGCGAGCGCCGGATGCCGGCGCCAGAACGCGCGGTAGGCCTCGCGGCTCTCGAACGTCATGTCGAGCCGCGCCAGCGAGGGCCCGATGATCTTCGACACCAGCCGCTCGACCAGCCAGTCGGAGAACGGCAGCCAGGCGATGAACGAAACGTTGAACAGCGGCACGCCGCCGTCGAGCATCAGCACGCCCCCGAAGCGCTCCGGCGCGCGGGCCGCCGCGACCGCGCCCACGAAGCCCCCCATCGAGTGCCCGAGCAGGACGTCGGCCCGCGCGATGCCGAGGTGGTCGAGGACGGCGACCAGGTCCGTGGCGTGCGCCGCCATGCCCCAGGGGCCCGACACGCCGTTGCTGCGGCCGCGGCCGCGCAGGTCGGGCGCGATGAGCCGGCACGAGCCCGCGAGCTCGTCGGCGAGAAATTCGAACTCCACGTGCGAGGCGGTGATGCCATGCACGCAGAGCACCACGGGCCCGCTGGAGCCCCACTGCGCCACGCGCAGCGTGCCGCCCTGCACTGGCACGTCCACCAGGAGCTTTCGGCTGTCCGCTTGATCGTTCATTAGTTGACTCGACGTAAGCGTCGGAAATACAGTACGTTTTATATCACGCCGCAGGCTAACGCTCGATAGCTCCACGGACGCAAATGGATCATCCGATGCTTTCCACTTCGCGCCGCCTGATGGCCACCGGCGCCGCGCTGCTGCCACAGGACGTGCCTTCGGGCGCGCGGCGCGTGGTGCTGGAGACGGCGTTGCGCCTGTTCGCCGAGCGCGGCTTTTCCGGCACGTCGATCCGCGACATCGCGTCGGCGTGCGGGCTGCAGGGCCCGACGCTGTACTCGCACTTTCCGTCGAAGGAGCACGTGCTGGCCGAGCTGCTGCGCATCGCGCACGAGGAGCACCAGCGCGGCATTCGCACGGGACTGCTCGACAGCCAGCCGGATCCCCGCGAGCAGATCCGCGCCTTCATGCGCGCGCACGTGCGCTTCCACACGGACTTTCCGATGCTGGCCGTGGTGGGCAACAGCGAGCTGCACATGCTGTCGCCGGCGCTCGGCGCGCCGATCCTGCAGCTGCGCCGGAACTCGGAGCAGATCCTGATCGACGTGGTCCAGCGGGGCATCGAGCGCGGCCTGTTCAAGGTGCCGCACGCCTGGCTGTCGGTGGCGGCGATCGGCGGCATGGGGCTGCGCGTGGCGTTCTGGTATGCGCCGGCGACGGGAATTCCGGCGGAGCAGGTGGCGGATGCGTACGCGCAGTTCGCGCTGCGCGTCCTGGGGGCCGCGTAGCGGCGCACGTCCAGCAGGGGTCGCACGACGATCCCGCGGCGGAGGAGGGGGCGATGGAAGCAGTCGGTCAGGGGCGAAGTGGCGGCAGGGCAGCGGCCGGCATCGTGCTGATGCTGTTCGCGGGCGCGGCCTGCCCGCAGGAGCCCGCGGGCGATGCGGCGCCGCCTGCCGAAGCCGCGGCAGCGCCGCCGCCTGCGGAAAAAGTGCCGGTCGAGGAAAGCACGGCCGCCGCACCGCGCGACACCACCGTGCTCGAGGACATCGTCGTCACCTCGCAGAAGCGCGTGCAGTCCATCCAGCAGGTGCCGATCTCGGTCACCGCCATGACCGGCCAGATGCTGTGGGAGCAGGGCGCCACCGACGTGCGCGAGGCGCTGCAGTTCGTGCCGAATGCGCGCGTGGACCAGGCCGGCTTCTTCGCCGCGCCGCGCGTGCGCGGCTTCACCCTCAACAACAACAACAAGTCGTTCGAGCCGCCGGTCGGCATGGTGCTCGACGGCATTCCGCACACGCGCGTCGAGTACTTCATGGCCGCGCTGATGGACCTCGAGCGCATGGAAGTGCTGCGCGGGCCGCAGGGCACCAGCTTCGGCAAGAACACCACCGGCGGCCTGATCCACCTGATCTCCAACCCGGCCAGCTCGTCGTCGCAGGGCCTGTTCACGCTCGAGACCGGCGAGGCCGCGCGCCACCGCATCGAGGCGGCCTACGGCGGGCCCGCCCTGGACGGACTCAACTTCCGCGTGGCCGGGCTGCTGGACGAGCGCGGCGGCTTCATCAGGAACACCACCGCCGAGGTGCTCGACAGCGCGCCGCGCGAGATCAAGGATCGCAGGCGTACCGCGTTGCGCCTGACTGCGGAGATGCCGGAGCTGCTCGGCATGGACCTGGTACTCGCGCACGAGCGCTTCCAGCTGCACGACGGCGGCGCGGCGCTGGAGAACATTTTGAGCGGGCCGAATTTCCAGGCCACCGTGCGCACCTTCGACCCCAACGCCGACTTCGTTCCCGGCAACTGGGTGCAGTCGCAGGATTACCCCGACTTCAAGGACGTGGACATCCAGCGCACGCGCTTCCAGCTGGAGCGCGGCATCGGCGCCTGGGAACTGGTCGCTCTCGGCGCGTACTCGGTGATGGACCAGAACCTGTCGCTCGACACGGACTTCACGCCGGCCCCCGGGATCCTCGGCTCCGGCCGGGACCATTCGCCCGAGACCTACGCCGAGATCCGCTTCACCGCCCCGACGCTCGAGGGGCTGGCCGGCCTGCGGCTGATGCCGGGTTCGTCCGAGCTGCTGTTCGGCCTCAGCGGCGGGCGGCGGCAGATCCTCGACAGCCACTTCCGCTTTGCGGTCAACAACCGGCCCTTCTTCGCGCTGGTCGGCGCCGCGGGCGCGGACACCGGCAATCCCCCGGACCCCGGAAGCGCGGGCGGCATCATCGGCGGCGTGCCGCAGGCGGGCACCGACAAGCTGGACGAGCTGGACCAGTCCTTCGTGCAGACATCCGACGAGCTGTCGGGCTTCGCGCACCTGCAGTACCGCTTCCTCAAGGCCTGGGCGGTCGAGCTGGGCGGGCGCTACACGACCGAGAAGAAGCACGGCGACTGGAACCTGGTGTTCACCACGCCCGAGCCGAACGCCTCGCTGCGCGCCATCGGCACCGAGGAATTCACCGCCACGCGCGAACTGGACCTGCAGAACTTCCAGCCGAAGATCTCCCTGAACTGGGACGTGACGAAGGACTTGGCGACCTTCCTGCACTGGGAGCGCGGCTACAAGGGAGGCGGCTTCAACGCCTTCGCGCTGCGCGAGGGCACCTGCGACGGCACGCCGGCCGACAGCGATTGCCAGGGCGATTTCGCGGCCGACGACCTCACCTTCAAGGACGAGGTCGCGCAGAACATCGGCCTCGACTTCAAGTCGTGGTGGCTCGGCCACACGCTGAACCTCAACGTCTCGCTGTTCCGCGAGACCGCTAAGAACTTCCAGGTGCTCATCCGCGAGAACCCCGCCGGCACCATCGGTCTTGGCACCTCGCGCGTGGTCAACGCCGAGGAGGCGCGCGCGCAGGGCGTCGAGGCCGACCTGCGCTGGCTGGCGACCTCGTGGCTCACGGTCAACGGCGGGCTCGGCATCCTCGATACCGAGTTCGTCAGCTTCAAGCAGGGCGAGTGCCCGGTCGGCAATTCTCACAAGGACACCGACGGCGACGGCAATCCCGCGTGCGACCAGAGCGGCAAGCCGTTCCCGTTCGCGCCGAAGATCGGCGGCGCCCTCGGCCTGCGCCTGAACTGGCCGCTCGACGGCCTGCTCGGCGCCGGCTTCGGCGGCCTCGCGCTGGCGGCGGGGACCGTGGCCGAATACGAAAGCAGCCAGTACCTCGACATCGACCTGGAGGACAAGAAACTGCAGAAGGCCTACACGCGCTTCCGCGCCGACCTCGGGATCACCTCGCTGCCGCACCGCTGGACCGTGCGGCTGGTCGGGGAGAACCTGACCAACACCGTGACCTGGGTGCGGGAGGGCGACGTGTTCGAGAACGTGGTGCACGGCAGCCAGAACCAGCCGCGCCTGTTCTACGTGCAGCTGCGCCAGGAGTTCTGATGCGGGCCGCGCTGGCCGCAATGCTGGCCGCGGCCGCGCTCGCGCTCGCAGGTTGCGACGGGCCCTCGGCGCCGGCCGCCCGCACCAGCTTCGAGCGCTACAGCTACGGCAACGACGCCGGCACGCGCACCTACAAGGTCTACGTCCCGCGCAGCTACACCGGCGAGCCGGTGCCGCTGCTGGTGGAGCTGCACGGCTGCGGCTCGGATGCCGACGAGGAAGCGCGCTGGTCTCGCTTCAACGCGCTCGCCGAGCGCTTCGGCATCCTGGTGGCCTACCCCGAGCAGGATCCCGACGCCAACGGCAGCCAGTGCTGGAACTGGTTTCTCGAGGAGCACCAGTCGCGCGACGCCGGCGAGCCCTCGCTGATCGCCGGCATCACGCGCGAGGTGATGGCGCGCTGGCGCGTGGATCCGCGACGCGTCTACGTCGGCGGCATCTCGGCAGGCGGCGCAATGTCGGACATCATGGCGGTCACCTATCCCGAGCTGTATGCCGCCGCGATGATCTACGCAGGCTGCGAGTACAAGGGCGGACCGACCTGCCTCGGCTCGACCGGCACGCTGTCGGGCGACCAGTCCGGCGCCGAGTCCATTGCCGCGATGGGGCCGCGCGCACGCACGGTGCCGGTGATCGTGATCCAGGGCGACGCCGACCCGCTGGTGCCGCCGGACAACGCCGAGCTGGTCGTGCAGCAGTTCCTGGCGATCGCCGACACGATGGACGACGGCAGCAACAACGCCAGCGTCGCGCGCGCGCCCGCCGCGACGCGCTCCGGGCAGAAGCCGGACGGCCAGTCGTACGACGTCGACCAGTACCGCGATGCCTCCGGCTGCCTGCTGGTGGAGCGCTGGCTGATCCACGGCATGGGGCACATGTGGTCGAACGCGGACTCCGACGGCTCGCCCCGCGACGAGGTGCTGACCGACCCGGCGGGGCCCGACGTCAGCACGCCCACGCTGGATTTCCTCCTGGCGCATCCCATGCCCGCCAGCGGCGGGCGCTGTTCTGCCAAAGGGTGAGAGACGCATGCAATCCACGATGATGTCCGTGCCGCTGTCGCTCAACCTGCTGCTGGAGCGCGCGCGGCGGCCGTTCGGCGGCGTCGAGATCGTCACGCGCCGGCCCGACCGCTCGCTGCATCGCACCACCTATGGCGCGATGTACCGGCGTGCGCGGCAGCTGGCGCAGGCGCTGGTGAAGGCGGGGCTGAAGCCCGGCGACCGCGTCGGCACGCTGATGTGGAACCACGCGGTGCACCTGGAGGCGTACTTCGGCGTGCCCGCGGCCGGCGGGGTGCTGCACACCCTGAACCTGCGGCTGTTCCCGGACGACATCGCCTACATCGCCAACCATGCGCAGGACCGCTTCCTGATCGTCGACGACTGCCTGCTGCCGCTGTTCGAGAAGTTCCGCGAGCAGGTGAAGTTCGAGCGCGTGTTCGTGGTCGGCTTCGACGGCTCGATCCGGCACGCGTACGAGGATTACGAACAGTTCATCGCCGCGCCCGCCGATGGCTTCCGTTACGTCGAGGTCGACGAGAACGCGCCCTGCGGCATGTGCTACACGTCGGGCACGACCGGCAACCCCAAGGGTGTCGTCTACTCGCACCGCTCCTCGATCCTGCACGCGCTCGGCATGTCGCTGCCGGATTCCGCCGGACTGTCGTTCCGCGACACGGTGCTGCCCGTCGTGCCGATGTTCCACGTCAATGCCTGGACGCTGCCGTATCTCTGCACCATGGTCGGCGCGCGTCTCGCGTTGCCCGGGCCGCACCTCGACGCCGAGAACCTGCTCGACCTGATGGAGCAGAGCGGCACTACCGCGAGTGCCGGCGTGCCGACGATCTGGATGGCGATCCTCGCGGCGCTGCGCAAGGAGCCGCAGCGCTGGAAGCTGAAGCCCGCAATCCGCATGCTGGTCGGCGGCTCCGCTGTGCCGCAGGCGCTGATCGACGGGCTCGAGCCCTTCGGCCTGCACATCGTCGAGGCCTGGGGCCTGACCGAGACCTCGCCGATCGCAAGCGTCTGCCGCCAGCGGCCCGAGCTGGATGCGCTGCCGCGCGCCGAGCAGCTGCGCCTGCGCGCGCAGGCGGGCATCCCGGTGCCCCTGGTGGAGCTGCGCATCATGGGCGAGCAGGGCGAGCAGCCCTGGGACGGCGAGTCGGTGGGCGAGATCGAGGTGCGCGGCCCGTGGATCACGGGCAGCTACCACGACCGTCCGGACTCCGCCGACCGCTTCTCGCCCGACGGCTGGTTCCGCACCGGCGACGTCGCCACGGTGACCGCGGAAGGAATCATCTGCATCACCGACCGCTCGAAGGACCTGATCAAGTCGGGCGGCGAATGGATCAGCTCGCAGGCGCTGGAGAACGAGATCATGGCGCACCCGGCCGTCGCCGAAGCCGCGGTCATCGCGGTGCCGCACGCGAAATGGATGGAGCGTCCGCTCGCGGTGGTGGTGAAGAAGCCTGGCACGGAGGTCACGCCCGACGAGCTGCGCGCGCACCTGAAGGGCAAGTTCGCCGACTGGTGGCTGCCGGACGCCTACACCTTCATCGCGCAGATCCCGCGCACGTCCACCGGCAAGTTCCAGAAGCTGAAGCTGCGCGAGATGTTCGCGGACTGGGCCCAGCTCGAAGAGGCAGCGAAGCGCGCCTAGGCCGCCGAGGGCAGCAACGCCGGGCCGGCGTACTCGTCCGCCAGCGGCAGCGTGAAGTGGAAGCGGCTGCCGCGGCCGGGCTCCGAGTCCACCCAGATGCGGCCCTGCTGCTGCTCCACAATTTTTCTGCACAGCGCCAGGCCCAGCCCGTTGCCGGGATACACGCTCGGCGCGTGCAGCCGGCGGAAGCCGGCGAAGATCGCGGTGTGCTGGTTGGCGGGAATGCCGATGCCGTTGTCGGCCACGGTGACCGTGCACCAGCCGACCGCCTCCATGGCGTCGATGATGACCCGCGGGCGATTGCCGGCCGGCTGGAACTTGATGGCGTTCGACAGCAGGCTCTTCATCAGATGCCGCAACTGCACGGCGTTGCCCCGGACGTGGGGCAGGGGCTCGTGCAGCACGAGCTGCGGGCAGCGCGGATCGTCGTCGAAGCCCGCCACCGAGCGCGCCTCCGCCACGATCTCGGCGAGCGGCACGGGAACGCGCGGCACGTCGCCGAGGCCGGCCTCCGCGAGCTCGAGCAGGTCCGTGACCAGCGACTGCATGCGCAGGCCGGCCTGCTCGACGAAGTCGAACAGCTCGCTGGTGGCGGCGCAGCTGTCGCCGGGCGCCAGGCGACGCCGCAGCAGCTGCGTGCACTTCACCAGCGTGTGCAGCGGCGACTGCAGGTCGTGCGATGCCGCGTAGGAGAACTGCTCGATCTCGCGGTTGGCGCGCGACAGCGCGTGGATGGCCTGCGACAGTTCGTGCTCGACGCCGCAGCGCCGGGTGATTTCGACCCGCAGCTGGTCGTTCGCGGACTGCACCTGCTGCGAACGGCGGAACACCTCGTGCTCCATCTGTGACAGCACCGGGTCGGTCTCCACCGTGCCCTTGCGCAGGACGAAGTCGGTCACGTCCTCGGGACGCACGACCAGGCATTCGAGCTCGCCGCCCGGCCCGACCAGGGGCAACACCGAAGTGGCCCAGTAGCGCAGCACGTGCCGGCCGTCCGCGCCGGGGATGCTGTATTTCTGCACCACGCGATCGGGCTGGCCGGACGCGATGGCCCGCGCGAGCAGCCTGCGCACGGACGCGACCGATGCCACCGAGTCCGGATCGGCCGGGTCTTCCGGGAACGCGTCGAACAGGTGGCGGCCGAGGATGCGCTCGCGCTGCGTCAGCGTCGCCCGGCAGAAGGCCTCGTTCGCGTGACGGATCACCAGCGCCGGGTCCAGGATCGCGTGCGGCTCCGGCAGGTTCGCGAACATCCGCGCGAAATCCATCGTCCGCACGGGGGTGCGGGGATCGGGTGCGGAGTCGGTATGCATGGGCCTGTCCATGACACCGCATGCGGCAACCCTGCGAAATGGAGTGTTCTTACCAGCCGAGTGGCCTTACCGGCAGCCCGCAAGGGCAGAGCCCGCCCGTGCACCGCCGGCCAAACCGGGCGTTAGGATGGATGCCGCGCCGCCATGCGGCCGGGAGTTTTTCGATGCGTATCCTCATGTTGGCAGCGGCCCTCGCGCTGGCCGCCTGCGGCCGCAGCGACCTCGCCGAGTCCAGGGCCGGCGCCACGCGCTGCCTGACCGAGCTGTCAGGTCTCGACCTGCAGGCGGCGACCGCCCTGGAGATCCGCGATGCGCTGACGAGCGGCAAGCTCGACGGCGAGGCGCTGATGCAGACCTACCTCGACCGCATCGCCACCTTCGACGCCGCGGGACCGAAGCTCAACTCCATCCGCACGCTCGCGCCCGACGCGCTGCAGCAGGCTGCGGCGAAGCACGATGGGCCGCTCGCCGGATTGCCGATCCTGCTGAAGGACAACATCGGCACCACCGACATGCCGACCACGGCCGGCTCGATCGCGCTGGCCGGCAACATCCCGAAGCACGAGGCCACGATCACGACGAAGCTGCGCCAGGCGGGCGCGATCGTGATGGGCAAGGCCAACCTGTCGGAGTTCGCCAACTGGGTGGACCTGAACATGCCGAACGGCTACTCGTCGCTCGGCGGACAGGTGATCGCGCCGTACGACTTCACGCTCGATCCCTACGGCAGCTCCACCGGCTCGGCGGTGGCGGGGACCATGGCGTTCGCGGCGCTGACCATCGGCTCGGAGACCTCGGGCTCGATCATCGCGCCGGCCTACATCCACAGCATGGTCGGCGTGAAGCCCACGGTCGGCCTGGTCAGCCGCTACGGCATCATCCCGCTGGCCGCGAGCTTCGACACCGCGGGCCCGATCGTGCGCAGCGTCACCGACGCGGCGCTGCTGCTCGGCGTCATCGCCGGCGTCGACGACAAGGATGCGGCGACGCAGGCCTTCGTGGATTCGGAGCTGCACGGCGTCGTCCCCGATTACCTCGCCGCCCTGCACCGCGGCGCGCTGCAGGGCGTGAAGCTCGGCGTGCGCTCGCAGGACATGGACTCGGCCGAGGCGACCTGGCTCGCCGCGATGAAGGCACTGCAGGCCCTCGGCGCCACGCTGGTGCCGATCGACGATCCGCAGGACGTGGACACGTTCATTGCCGAGGTGGAGCTCGCCGCGATCCCGAACGAGTTCAAGTTCGGGCTGAACCGGTATTTGGCGGACGAAGCGGGCCCCGGACTGCCGGCGTACGACCTCACCGGCATCATCCTCTACAACAACGACCACCCGGACCAGGTGAAGTACGGCCAGTCACTGCTGATCGCGTCCGACGCCACCAGCGGGACCGAGCTCGACCCCGCATCGGTGGCCGCACGCACCGCCGCGCAGCAGGCGGCGCGCGCCTGGACCGACGTCAACATCGACCAGAACGGACTGGCCGCCATCGTCGCGCCCGACCTCAACGGCTACGCGGTCGCGGCCGCGGCGGGATATCCGAGCCTCACCGTTCCCAGCGGCTACGCCGGCCGCGAGCCGCACGGCATCACCTTCGCGGGCAAGGCCTTCAGCGAGGCGCAGCTGCTGGCGCTGGCCTACGACTACGAGCAGGCGACGCACCTGCGAAAGCCGGCGACGCGGGTCAATTCGGAGCTGCGGCACTTCTGTCCGGATTAGGGTGAGCCCGGCGTGTCGCGCTCAGGGAGCGCGGCGCGCCTGCAGCCAGCCCTGCTCTCCCGACTTGGCGCGCACCAGCAGCCAATAACCCTCGGCGTTCAAGGTGGACGAAAGCACGTCCGCGGCGCTGCCGGCTGCGAGTGTCGAGGCCGCGGCGGTGGTCGACAGGGGCCGCGTGCGCAGGGGCGCGATGGCCGACAGCGTGACCGTGGCGGGCGGCGGGTAGGCGAGCGTGGGGATCTGCGGCGAGCTCGTCTCGACGGGCTCGGCGCTGCGGGTGGCGGGCGTCAGGACGGCCGGCTGCAGCGAGGCTGGAGGCGGCGTGGTCTCCGTCGCGACCTGCGCCGAGGGTGGCGCTTTCGCCACGGGCAACGGTGCGGGTGCGGCCGGCGCGACCGCTGCAGTCTCGGCCGGCTGCGTGCCGTCCTCCCACCAGCGCTGTGCCCGGGCACGGTCGAACGCCGGCAGTGGCACGGCCGTGACCGGCTGCTCGCGCAGTGCCACGAAGTTCGAGCGCATCGAGCGCAGGTCGCCGGGCTCCTCGCTCGTGGTCACGTCGAAGGTGCTGCTGCTGATGCCCGTCGCGGCCTGATCGATCAGCGGGGTCACCGGACCCGCGCGAAATTCGCCCCCGGCGCGCTCCCGCATGACCGCCGTGATGCGTCCGAGATAGACGACCGCGTGTGGCTG
>DATLCG010000014.1:0-10058 GCA_035526525.1 Binatia bacterium | reverse complement strand
CCGCCGATGTACAGCTCGCCCGGCGCGCCGCGCGGCACCAGCTCGCCGTTGGCGTCCAGCACGTAGAACTGGGTGTTGGCGAAAGGCGCGCCCACGGGCACCGGCCCCTCGCCGCTCTCGATCTTCAGCACGCTCGACCAGATGGTGGTCTCGGTCGGCCCGTAGATGTTCCACAACTCGCCGCCCGTGTGCAGCAGGTCCTCCGCCAGCTTGCGCGGCATCGCTTCGCCGCCGCAGATCATCTTCAGGCGCGGCTCGCCGCGCCAGCCGGCCGCGAGCAGGAACTGCCACGTCACCGGCGTGGCGAACATCGCCGTCGCCCGCTGCGTGCGCAGCAGCGTGAGCAGTTCCTCGGCGTTGACGGTCTGCTCCTCGGTCGCGATCACCAGCTTGGCGCCGGTGATCAGCGGCAGGAACATGTCCATGGTGGCCACGTCGAACGCGATCGTGGTCACCGAGACGTAGACGTCGCCGGCCTTCAGCCCCGGCGCGCGCGTCGAACCCCACAGCACGTTGACCAGCGAACGCTGCTCGATCTGCACGCCCTTCGGACGGCCGGTCGAGCCGGAGGTGTAAAGGACGTAGGCCAGGTCCGAGGGCGTGACCTCGCGCGGCGGCGGCGTCGGCGGGTGCTGCGCGATGCCCTCGGCGTCGGAATCCAGCAGCACCACCGGCGCGTCGGTGTCGGCCAGGCGGTCGATCAGCGTCGAGCGCGTGACCATCGCGGCCAGCCGTGCGCTGCCCACCACGTAGCCGATGCGCTCCGGCGGATGGCTCGGGTCGATCGGCACGTAGGCGCCGCCGGCCTTGAGAATCGCCATCAGCGCCACCGACAGGTGGGTCGAGCGCTCGAGCATCACGCCGACCAGCGCGCCGCGGCCGATGCCGCGCGACTGCAGCTCACGCGCGAGGCGGTTGGCGGCCTGGTCGAGCTCGCGATAGCTGAGCGTGCGGCCGGCCGACGCCAGCGCCGGTGCGTCCGGCGTGCGCGCTACCTGCTGCTCGAACAGGTCCGCGACCGTGCGGTCCTGCGGATACTCGGCGGCGGTGGCGTTCCAGCCGGCGACCAGCTCGTGGCGATCGGCGGCGTCGATCACCGGCAGCGCCGACAGCCTGCGCGACGGCGACGCCGCGACGCCGTGCAGCAGCGTCTCGAAGCCGCGCAGCAGGCGCTGGATGGTGCCGCGCTCGTACAGGTCGGTGTTGTACTCGCACGAGGCGCGCCAGCCCTCGGGCGACTCGATCACGAACACGTTGAGGTCGAAGATCGACCCGGCCGGCGCCGGCGGCAGCTCGGTCAGGCGGAAGCGGCCATAGTCGCCGTTGCGGATGCACGAGCGCTGCACCTGCAGGTTGATCGAGAACAGCGGGTGCCGCGACAGGTCGCGCGGCGGCCGCACGATGTTGATCACGTGCTCCAGCGGCATGTGGCGGTGCTCGAACGCCTCGGTGACGTTGTCGCGCACGCGCACCAGCAGCTGCTCGAAGGCGGGGTCGCCGGACAGGTCGTTGCGCAGCACCACGGTGTTGACGAACAGGCCGATCAGCGGCTCGAGCTCGACTTCGTCGCGCACCGCGATCTGCGTGCCGATGGCGATGTCGGTTTCGCCGGTGTAGCGGTGCAGCAGCGCCAGCAGCGCCGCCTGCAGCGTCATGAACAACGTCGCGCCGTGGCGGCGGCCGAGCTGGTCGAGCCGCTGCGTCAGGTCGCGCGGCAGCAGCCGCGACTCGATGTCGGAGTTGGGCGTGAACACCGGCGGCCGCGGCCGGTCGGCCGGCAGTTCGAAGTGGCGCACGCCGTCGAGCTTGGTCCGCCAGAAGGCGCTCTCGGCTTCCAGCGTCGGCGGCTCGTCGGCCTGGCGCTGCGCGTATTCGCCGTAGCTCCAGGGCAGCTCCGGCAGCACCGGCGCGCGGCCGTCGGCCAGCGCGTTGCAGATCTCGCCGACTTCCTCCGCCAGCAGGCCGAGCGACCAGCCGTCGCAGACGATGTGGTGCGCGGTGACCAGCAGCGTCGACACGCCCGCGCGGTGCAGCAGCCGCGTGACGCGCAGGAAAGGCGGGGTCGAGCGCAGGTCGAACGAGGTCCGCGCCTCGAGCTCGGCGATGCGCTGGGCCTCGAGCTCGGCTTCCGCCGGCGCCAGCCCGGGGAGGTCGATCTCCGGGATGTGGATCGAGATGGACGGCAGCGCGGTCTGCATCGGCTCGCCATCCACTTCGGCGAACGCGCTGCGCAGGATCTCGTGGCGCTGCGCGATCAGCTCGAAGGCCTTCTCCAGGTGCGCGGTCGGCAGCTCGCCCTCGAGCCGCCAGCGCACCGCGACGTGCAGCGCCGGGTTCCCCGGCTGCAGCTGGTTCTGCACCCAGAACCGCTTCTGGCTGAGCGAGCAGGGATGACGGGGCCGCGCCGGGCGCGGCGCACGCGGCGCAGCGGGAGGAAGCGCGATGACCGAGGACATTGTCAGCCGCCGAACGAGGTGACCATCGGGAATGCAGCGTAGGCGCGGCGCGAGGGAGTGTCTGTCGGGGACCGTACAAAAGGTCGCGCGGGGAACTTGCTGCGCAGCGGCGCGATCCGTCGCTGGCGCGCCGGCAGAACCGGGTGGCTGCCGGCGCCAGGTCGAGCCAAAGCGGGACCGGCGTCGCACCTGCCGGAAGCACTGTACGCGACCGCGCAGACGCGCCCCGGCCCTGCGCGTAAAAAATGCAGCGTGCCAATTCTTCCCTCTGGAGCGGGCTGCCCATGACCTCGAACTTCACCTTCCAGGCCTTCCGCGTCATCCGCCGCGTCGCCGCGCTGCTCGCCATCGCCGGCGCCGCGATGGCGGTCGCCGTGCCCGACGCGCTCGCCGACGCCAGCAAGGGCTCGGTCAAGCCGATGAAATTCACGCCGGCCACCCCGGTGGAAGGCAGTGAGCCCAACGGCCCCGATCCGTCGCTGAAGCTGGGTCCCGGCGACGCCGTCACCGTGCAGGTATACGGGCGGCCGGAAATGACGACGACCACCTACGTGGCGGACGACGGCAACATCACCGTGCCGCTGGCCGGACAGGTCAAGGTCAACGGCATGTCGCCGGCCCAGGCCGCCGACCGCGTCGAGAAGGCGCTGAAGGACGGCGAGTTCATGCTGCGTCCCGACGTCACCATCCAGCTGCAGCAGCACCGCAGCCAGCAGGTCTCGGTGCTCGGCGAGGTGAAGACGCCCGGCCGCGTGTCGGTCGAGTCGCGCATCACCGTGGTGGACCTGCTGGCGCAGGCGGGCGGCACCACCGAGAACGCATCCGACGTGGTGTTCGTGCTGCGGCCGGACGGCCACGGCAGCATCGACCGCATCCCGGTGGCGCTGAACGGCCTGCGCGACCGCAACGGCGACACCGAGTCGCCGATGATGCGGCTCAAGGGCGGCGATTCGGTGTTCGTGCCGCGCGCCGACCAGTTCTACATCTACGGCGAGGTCCACTCGCCGAACATGTACCGGCTCGAGCCGGGCATGACCGTGATCCAGGCCATCGCCCGCGGGGGCGGCGTCACGCCGCGGGGCAGCGACAGCCGCATCGAGATCACCCGGCGCCGGGGCGACGGCAAGATCGAAAAGCTCAGCGTCGACCCGACCGACGTGGTTGAAGCCAATGACGTGATCCGCGTTAAGGAGCGCATTTTCTGATGCAGTCACAAGAGCTCGTTCCCGCCTGGGCCTCGCCCCTCGCGGCGCTTCCCGCCCCGCCGCAGCATGCGCCGGGCCTGTCCCTGTCCCAGCTGCTGGCGATCCTGCGTGCCTGGTGGCGCAAGGGACTGATCATCACCGCCTCCACCGTGGTGCTGGCCGGCCTCGCGACGCTGGTGATGCCCAAGACCTACACGTCCACCGCGACGCTGATGGTCAACTGGGAGATCAACGATCCGCTCGGCGGCCGCGAATTCCCGGCCGGCCTGCTCGGCAACTACGTCGCCACGCAGGTCGAGCTGCTGGGCAGCCCCGCCGTGCTGCGCGAGGTGGTGAACCGCCTGAAGCTGACGCAGCGCAAGGACTACGCCGGCGGCTTCAAGGGCGACCCCGCGCAGCTGCGCGATTTCATCGCGCGGCAGATGGCCAAGAAGCTGGTCGTGACGCAGGGCCAGTACGGCAGCCAGCTGATCAACGTCACCTACTCGGCGCGCAATGCCGCCGACGCGGCCGCCATCACCAACGCCGTCGTCGACGTCTACCGCGAGCAGCTGCACCAGCGGCAGGCCGGCCCGGCCGAGGAGCACGCGCAGCGCTACGGCGAGGAGCTGAAGGCCCTGAAGGAGAAGGTCGACCACGCGCAGCAGGTCGTCACCAAGTTCCGGCAGGACAACCAGCTCGTGGAAATCCAGGTCAAGGCCGACATCGAGTCGTCGACGCTGAACGAGCTCGAGCACCGGCTGCTCGAGGCCCAGAACGCGCGCCGTGCGGCCGAATCCCGGCTCGCCTCGGATCAGAGCGTCAGTCCGACGGTGCTGAACTCGCAGCTGGTGCAGACGCTGAAGACGCGGCTGGCCCAGCTCGAGTCGCAGCGCGCCGAGCTGCGCAACACGCTCGGCATGCGCCATCCGCAGATGCAGGAAATCCAGTCGCAGATCGCCACCACGAAGAAGACGCTCGACGACGAGATCGGCAAGTACGCCAGCGGCGCCAACGGCGAGCTGGTCAGCGCGAAGGAGCTGGAAGGCAAGCTGACCAAGGCCGTGCAGGAGCAGCGCAGCAAGACGCTGCAGGTGCGCAGCCTGCAGGACGAAGGCGCCAAGTACGTGCTCGAGCTCGAGTCCGCGCAGAGCTCGTACAAGAAGGCGCTCGACGGCTACGACCAGGTGCTGATCGAGGCCACCGGCCGCTACACCGCCATCAGCGTGGTCAACCGCGCGACGCCGCCGCTGCGGCCGAGCAAGCCGAACCTGATGATGAACCTGGCGCTCGGCCTGCTGCTGGGCCTCGGCCTCGGCGTCGCCGGACCGCTCGCCTACGAGCTGATGACGCGTCGCGTGCGCTGCCGCGACGACCTGGAGCGCGACTACGGCATTCCCGTGCTCGCCGAATTCGAACCCGTTCCCGCCCTGAGGGCCCTCGCATGAACCGCCGTCCCGCCGAAGATCTGCGCACCGCCGCACCGGCCGCCCCGCCGGTCACGGTGCCGGACACCGAGCCGCCGCTGCCGGTCGATGCGCGCCGCAACCTGTCGTTCCTGAAGATCGACAAGGGCGAATCGCCCGCCACGCTCGACCGCAACCGCACGCTGGCGCGGCCGCAGCAGCGGCTGGTGCTGTCCACCGACCCGTTCGATGCGCGCAGCGAGAAGATCCGCGTGCTGCGCACCGAGCTGGTGCTGCGGCGGGACGAAGGCGAAGGCGCCAACATCGTCGCCGTGCTGTCGCCGCAGCCCGGCGAGGGCCGCTCGCAGCTGGCGGCGGAGCTGGCGGTGTCGTTCGCGCAGCTCGGCCGGCCGACGCTGCTGGTCGACGCCGACCTGCGCAACCCGGTGCAGCACATCCTGTTCGGCACCGACAACCGCAGCGGCCTGTCGCGGGCTCTGGCCGACCGCGAGGCGCCGTACCTGCGGCCGGTCGAAAGCTTCCCCGGCCTGTCGCTGCTCACCGCGGGTCCGCGGCCGCAGAACCCGGTCGAGCTGCTGTCGGATACGGCCTTCGCCCAGATGGTGGACAGCTGGCGCACCGAGTTCGAGTACGTGGTGATCGACACGCCGCCGGCGAGCCGCTTCTCCGACGGCCTGGCGGTGGCGACGGTCGCCGGCCGCGTGCTCACGGTGGTGCGCGCCGCGCACACGCCGTACGCGCAGACGCGCGAGATGCTGCGGCGCCTTTCGGCGACCCAGTCGCGCATCGTCGGCGCCGTCCTCAACCACTTCTAGAGTCTTCAGCGTGGCGTCCGCCGCAGTGCCACGGGCCGGGGCGCCCCCGCCGGCGCCCGCTCCGGCGCAGGCCCCGCCGCGCGAGCCGGCCCCGCCGCGCGAGCCGGCCTGGGCCGCGCTGACCACGCTCATGACCTGGCTGCTGGTCGTGCTGATGACCGTGCCGGACAACTTCGACTACGCGCGCCTGATCGAGGACTCCGGGCCGGTAACCGGCTCGGTCGTGAGCCGCGGGCTGTGGCTGCTGCTGCTGGGCATCGGCCTGCTCACCGTGCTCGCCCGTGGCGGCACCAGCTGGCGCGTGCTGCGCGAGGCCAACGGCTTCCTGCTGCTGTTCGTGGCGCTCGGCGTGATGAGCATCGCCTGGTCGATCGAGCCGGAGATCACCGGCCGCCGCTGCATCCGCGTGTTCACCATTTTGCTCGACGCGCTCGCGCTGGTCGTCGCCGGCTGGCATCCGCGCCGCTTCCAGCAGGCGCTGCGGCCGGTGATCACCGTGCTGCTGCTCGGCTCGATCGTGTTCGGCGTGATCGATCCGAAGCTCGCCATCCACCAGGAGGTCTCGCCCGAGCTCATCGGCGCCTGGCACGGCCTGGCCAACCACAAGAACAGCCTCGGCGCGATGGCCGCCATCGGCGCGCTGTTCTGGGCGCACGCCTGGATGGCGCGGGAGACCGGCGCGCTCAAGGCGCTGCTGGGCCTCGGCATCGCGATCACCTGCCTGGTGCTGTCGCGCAGCTCGACGTCGCTGGTGACGACGATGTTCGGCACCTTCCTGCTGTTCCTGCTGCTGCGCGGCCACGCGCTGCGGCATTACCTGAAGTGGTTCGTCATCGTCTTCGTCGCGCTGCTCACGCTGTACACGCTGGTGACGCTGCACGTGCTGCCCGGGTCGAGCCTGCTGCTCAAGCCGATCGTCGCGCTCACCGGCAAGGATTTCTCCTTCACCGGCCGCGCGGCGATCTGGGAAATCATGACCGACCACATCCGCCTGCATCCGTGGATCGGCACCGGCCTGGGCGCCTACTGGATCGGCGCGGTCACGCACTCGCCCTCGTACGATTTCATGCTCCGGATCCAGTTCTACCCGGGCTCGGCGCACAACGGCTACCTGGAGATCCTCAACGACCTCGGCATCGCCGGTCTGGCGTGCCTGCTGGGCTACCTGGTGGTGTACCTCAAGCAGGCGCTGGTGCTGGCGCGAGCGGACCTGGCGCAGGCCAGCCTGTTCCTGGTGCTGTTCCTGCAGCAGGCGATCATCAACCTGTCCGAGTCGCACTGGTTCAGCGTGCTGGCGCTGGGCTTCGTCATCATGACGTTCGCCTCGACGGCGCTGGCGCGCCTGGCGCTGGACCGCGCCGGCACCTCGCCGGCTGCGGCGACGCGCACCGCCTGGAATCCCGCGGTCGTCCCGCGCCGCGTGCCGGCGCAGCCCGGAGGCGGCCGTGTCCGCTGAAGCGCCCTCCCGCGCCGCTCCGCGCGGCGACATCCCGTCCCTCGACGGCATCCGTGCCGTCGCCGTCACCCTGGTGTTTCTCGCCCACAGCGGGCTCGAGCGCATCATTCCCGGCGGCCTGGGCGTCACCATCTTCTTCGTGCTCAGCGGCTATCTCATCACCACGCTGATGCGGGCCGAGCACGCCGCCACCGGCGAGGTGCGGCTGCGCGCCTTCTACCTGCGCCGCGGACTGCGGCTGATGCCGCCGCTGCTGGTGGTCGTGGCGCTCGCCGCGCTGCTGGCCGCCGCCGGCATCGCCGACGGGCAGTTCAGCGGGCGCGGCCTGGCCGCCGTGCTGCTGTATTTCGGCAACTACCACGTCATCGCGGCCGACTTCGACGGCGTGCCCGCCGGCATCGGCGTGGTGTGGTCGCTGGCGGTCGAGGAGCACTTCTACCTGTTCTACCCGCCGCTCGCGATCGCGCTGCTGCGCGGCGGCAGCCGCCTCGCCAGCGGCGCGGTGCTGGGCGGGCTGTGCGCCGCGGTGCTGGCCTGGCGCTGCGTGCTGTCGCTGCAGGGCGGCCTCGAGGACTGGATCGGCATGGCCACCGACACGCGCATCGACGCGATCCTGGTCGGCTGCCTGATGGCGCTGACCTGGAATCCCTGGCTCGACCGCGTGCCGGCGGCGCGGCCGCTGCGCGAAGGCGCGGTGGCGCTGGGCTGCGGCGCCCTGCTGCTGGGCACGCTCGCCTTCCGCGACGTCCTGTTCCGCGACACCCTGCGCTACACGCTGCAGAGCCTGGCGATCGCGCCGCTGATCTGGCTCGCGGTGGCGCGGCCGCAGTGGCTGGCGTTCCGCTGGCTCAATGCCGCGCCGGTCGCGTACGTCGGCAAGGTCTCCTACACGATCTACCTCTGCCACCACCTGATCCTGCTGGCGATCGCCCATCGCCTGCCGCAGGTCGGCTGGCTGCCGGCGATGCTGCTCGGCGCCGTGCTGACGCTCGGCGTCGCCGAGCCCATGCGCCGCTTCGTCGAGGAACCCTGCGCCCGCCTGCGCCGCCGCCTGCATGGCCGGCGCAAGTCGTCCCCCGCTTCCGCCGCCCACCCGGTGACCGCCGCATGACCCGCATCAGCGTCTGCATCGCCACCTATTGCCGCACCGACCGGCTCGCGCTGCTGCTCGACGACCTGTCGAAGCAGGCGCTGGCGCCGGTCGAGGTGATCGTCGTCGACAACGACGCGCAGGGCAGCGCGCGTGCGGTAGTCGAGTCGCGCCGCGATCCGTATCCCCTGCGCTACGACGTGCAGCCCGAGAAGAACATCGCGCTGACGCGCAACCGCACGGTCGAGCTGGCGCGCGGCGACTGGCTCGCGTTCGTGGACGACGACGAGCGCGCGCCGCGCGACTGGCTGCAGCGCCTCGCCCGCGCCGCGCTGGATTTCTCGGCCGACGGCGTGCTCGGCCCGGTGCTGCCGGCGGTGCCGGAGGCGGCGCCGGACTGGATCCGCCGCGGCCGCTTCTACGACTGGGCGCGCATGCCGACCGGCAGCATCGTGCCGCGCAACCGCCTGCGCTTCGGCAACGTGCTGCTGCACCAGCAGTGGATCAAGCACGGACCGCCGCCGTTCGACCCGGCCTATGGCCTCACCGGGGGCGAGGACGGCGACCTGCTGACGCGCCTCGCGCACCGCGGCGCCCGCATCGTCTGGTGCGACCAGGCGCCGGTGCACGAGCCGATCGAACCGTCGCGGCTGTCGCTGCGCTGGCTGCTGCGCCGGGCGCTGCGCGGCGGCCAGGACTTCGCACGCCACACGCTGGCCGGCCGCTACGGCGCGACCGGCCTCGCCCAGCGCAGTTTGCTGATCCTGCGCTCGGCGCTGCAGCTCACCGCCGCCGCCGTACTGGCAGTCGTGTGCCTGCCGCTCGGCCGCCACCACGCCGCCCACTGGCTGACGAGGGCTTCCGCCAACTTCGGCAAGCTCTCGGTGCTGTGGGGCTGGCACTACCGCGAGTACGCATGAACGTCCCCAACCCCGCGAGCTTCACCACCGAACTGGTGCTGGCGCTGGCGCTGCTGCCCGCGGCCCTGTGCTGCCTCTACCTGCTGGCCCTGACGCTGCTGTCCGGCCGCGCACGCACGCCGTCGCCGTCCACGCGCCAGCTGCGCTTCGACGTGGTCGTGCCGGCGCACAACGAGCAGGCCACCATCGGCCGCACGGTGAGGAGCCTGCTGGCGCTGGACTGGCCGCGCGACTGCTATCGCGTCCTGGTCGTCGCGGACAACTGCACCGATGCCACGGCCGCCGCGGCGCGCGGCGCCGGCGCGCACGTGGTCGAGCGCGTGGATCCGGAGCGCCGCGCCAAGGGCTATGCCCTGCAGTACGCCTTCGCCATCAGCCGCACGCTCGGCTGGGCCGAGGCCGTGGTGGTGGTGGACGCGGACAGCGAAGTCTCTCCGCACCTGCTGGAAGCGTTCGCCGCGCGCCTCGAGCGCGGCGCACCGGCGGTGCAGGCGCGCTACGGCGTGCTCAACCCCATGGATTCCTGGCGCACCCGCCTGATCACGGTGGCCAAGGCCTGTTTCCACGACGTGCGCTCGCGCGCGCGCGAGCGCCTGGCGCTGTCGTGCGGCATCCGCGGCAACGGCTGGTGCGTGCCGCACCGGACGCTGCATCGCGTGCCGTACCGCGCGTTCTCGCTGGCGGAGGACGTCGAGTACGGGCTGGCACTC
>DATLCG010000008.1:0-21359 GCA_035526525.1 Binatia bacterium | reverse complement strand
GCGTACGCCTGCTGTGGTGCACGCACGTCAATCACCATTCGAGCGAGCGCTTCAACTTCGCGGTGGCGCTGCGCCAGCCGTGGACCGAGCCGCTGACGGCGCCGTGGTTCTGGCTGCCGCTGCCGCTGCTCGGCTTCCACCCGCTGATGGTGATGACCCAGCAGGCCATCAACCTGCTGTACCAGTTCTTCGTGCACACCGAGGCGGTGCGCTCGATGGGGCCGCTGGAGCGCGTGCTGAACACGCCTTCGCACCACCGCGTGCACCACGGCAGCAACCCGCAGTACATCGATCGCAACTACGGCGGCATCTTCATTTTCTGGGACCGGCTGTTCGGCACGTTCGAGCCCGAGCGCGAGCCGGTGCGCTATGGCCTGGTGCACAACCTGGCCACGTTCCACCCGGTGAAGATCGCCTTCCACGAGTGGGCCGCGTTGTGGCGCGACCTGCGGGGCGCACGGTCATGGCGGGAACGCTGGCGCTGCGCCTTCGCGGCGCCTTCGGACCTCGCGAACCCGGCCGGCTCTTCCCTGCGCTGAGTCAGGACGCGAAGGCGCGCGAGCAGTTCCAGCAGGCGGGGAAGTTGCCCGGCGAGCGTTCGCCGCAGTCGGGACAGGCGCGCTCGTCGCGGGTGGCCTGGCTGCCGTAGTCGCGCAGCAGGTCCAGCGCGCGCTCGCGATCACGCTCGTCCTCCAGGTGCAGGCGCGGATAGGTCTCGGCGAACGGGATTTCGCCCAGCGCACCCCAGGTGAACTGCCCGCGCACGCTGACGCCGATGCCGTGCGCGGCGAGGTAATCCCTGACGATCTGCGCTTCGACGGGGTCGGCGGCGAGATAAAGGTGCGAGGCCATCGTCAGCTCCTGTGCGCGCGGTCACTGCTTCGTTTGACAGCGGCGCGGGCCACTTCTAGTCTCGGACCCATTGCCGCGGAGACGCTTCCATGACACTGCGCCGTTTCGCCCAGCTCGCTTCCCACACGGCTGCTGCCGCCGCACTCGCCGTCTGCGCGCAGGCGCAGGCTGCCAGCCAGTCGCTGGCCGACGACACGCCGAGCGGCGAAGCCATGGCCTTCGACCTCTTCATCGTCCGTCCGCTGGGGCTGGTCGGCACCGTGCTCGGCACCGCCATCTTCATCGTCTCGCTGCCGGTGGACCTCATCTCCTTCAACTTCGCGGACCCCGCGCGACGCCTCGTGATCGAGCCGGCGAAGTTCACCTTCACGCGGGATCTCGGCGCGCTGGAATAGCCTTGCAGGCGCGCCGGCCTACCGCACCGGCCGTCCATCCGCGTCCAGCACGCGTACCTCGCCGAGCCTGAGCGCGCGTACGCCGGTCTCGATCTTCGCGAGGTCGCCGATGATCACCCACGTCAGCTGCTGCGGCAGCACCACTTCCTTCGCCGCCCTGCGCACCGCGTCCTCGGTCTGCGCCTCGGTCCGCGCCTTGAGCGTCTGCACGTAGTCGTCCGGACGCTCGTACAGCACGATCCCGGCGAGTGCGCCCATCACGGCGGCGCCGGTCTCGAAACGGCCCGGCAGCTGTCGCACGTCCTTGGCCTTGATCCTGGCGATCTCGTCCGCAGTCGGCGGCCGCGCTGCAGTGAAGTCCGCGATCTCCCGCGCGATCTCCTTCAGCGACTCCGCGGTCCTGTCGGTCTGCACCGGCGCGTTGATCAGGAATGGCCGCTGGCCGACCGCGCCCGGAAGCCCGCTGTGGGCGCCGTACGACCAGTGCTTGTCCTCGCGCAGGTTCATGTTGATGCGCGAGGTGAAGGTGCCGCCGAGCACGCCGTTCATGGTCGCGATCTCCAGGTGGTTCGGCGCCCTGGATGAAGGCGCGACCAGCCCGGCGAGGATCACCGTCTGCTCGGCGTCCGGCTTGTCCATCAGGTAGACCCGCGCCGCGGGAGGCGGCGCCACCGGCGCGACGTTCTTGCGCGACCGCTCGCCGGAGGCGCGCCATGCGCCGAA
The DNA here is from genome assembly GCA_035526525.1 of Binatia bacterium. Lineage (GTDB taxonomy): Bacteria > Pseudomonadota > Gammaproteobacteria > Nevskiales > Nevskiaceae > JACPFV01. Next base: position 19,389 of record DATLCG010000008.1, on the reverse strand, counting down.
CTGCTCGTCGAGCAGCGGCAACAGCTCCTTCAGCGTGGTGTCGCCGACGACCAGCAGCGTGGCGTTGTCGGGGCGCAGCCAGTCGCGCTGGAACGCGCGCAGGTCGTCCACTGCCAGGCTGCGGATGGATTCGGGCGTGCCCGACCCGGTGAAGGGGATCGCGTAGGCGTGTCCCTCGCCGTACAGCAGCGGCGGGAGCACGCGTTCCGCCAGCGACTCGGGGTCGGTCTTTTCCTGCGCGATCCCGGCCAGCCACTGACCGCGCAGCCGTTCCATCTCGCCGGCATCGAAGGCCGGATGCAGCAGCACGTCGGCGAGCAGCGGCAGCGATTCCTTCAGCCGCGCCTTGAGCAGCGACACGCCCACGTACGACGAGTCCAGTCCCGAGCCTGCGGACCACGACCAGCCGAGCTGCTCGGTGCGGGCCTTCAGCGCGAGCGAGGGCAGCGAGGTCGTTCCTTCGGCCAGCATCGCCATGGTGAAGGACGAGGTGCCGAGCTTGCGTCCCTGGTCGGCCGCGTAGCCGGCATCGAACAGGAACTGCATCTGCACCAGTGGCACGTCGTGCCTCTCCGCCAGCACCACCGGCATGCCGTTCTTCAGCTTCGCGCGCTGCAGTGCCGGAAACGACAGGTCCGGGAATTTCGGAATGGCCGGCACGGACTTGCGGTCTGCTCCGGCCGGGCCGGCGAGGTACGGCGGATACGGCTCGACCACCAGCGTGTGCCGCCCCTGCGACAGCCAGCGCCGCGCGGCCTGCTGCACGCTGCGGGGCGTGGCCGCCGCGATCGTGGCCAGCTCGCGCCGGTAGCAGGCAGGATCGCCCTCGTAGACCTGGCACGCGGCGAGCACCGCGGCCTTGCCGGAAAAGCCGCCGATGCGCTCGATGCCCCGGATGAATCCGGCGGCGTGCGTGGTGCGGGCGCGCTCCAGCTCTTCGGCGGTCGGCCCGTGGTCGATCAGGCGTTGCAGCTCTTCCTGCAGCGCGGCCTCGACCTTCGCCGGGTCGGTGCCCTGCTTGACGTCGGCATCCACGGTGAACAGGCTCGCCAGCTCGTAGGCCTGCACGCCGGCACCGACGCGGTCCGCGATGCGGTCGCGATGCACCAGGCGCGCGTCGAGCCGCGAGGCGCTGCTGCCGCCGAGGATCTCGGCCACGAGGTCCAGCAGGTCGGCATCGGCGGCTGCCGCGCGCGGCACGTTCCAGCTGTGCATCACGCGCACCTGCGCCACCCGGTCCTGCAGCGTGTCGCGCGTGTCCTCGGCGCGCGGCGCAACCCACTGCACGCGGCGCACCACCGGCGGCCCCGGCGGGATGTCGCCGAAATATTTCTGCGCCTTGTCGCGCGCGGCCGCGGGCGTGATGTCGCCGGCCAGCACCAGCGTGACGTTGGCGGCGCCGTAGTACTGGCGGAACCATTCCTTGACGTCCGCGAGCGACGCCGCGTTCAGGTCCTCCATCGAGCCGATGGTGGTGTGGTGATAGGGATGCCCTTCCGGGAAGCTGGCGCGCAGCAGCGACTCCATCACCTTGCCGTAGGGCTGGTTCTCGCCCTGGCGCTTCTCGTTCTGCACCACCCCGCGCTGCTCGTCGAGCAGCTTCTGGTCGATGGCGCCGAGCAGGTGCCCCATCCGGTCGGACTCCATCCACAGCGCCATGTCCAGCGCGGTGGTGGGGACATTCTCGAAATAGTTGGTGCGGTCGAGCCAGGTCGTGCCGTTCATGTCGGTGGCGCCGGCCTTCTCGAAAGGCTTGAAGAACTCGTCCTTGAAGTTCTCCGAGCCCTGGAACATCAGGTGCTCGAACAGGTGTGCAAAGCCGGTCTTCCCCGGCTTCTCGTCCTTGCTGCCGACGTGGTACCAGATGCTCACGGCCACGATCGGGGCCTTGTGGTCCTCGTGGACCACGAGCGTCAGCCCATTGGGCAGCACCGTGCGCTCGAACGGGATGTCCACCACCGGCAGTGGCGAGGCGGCGGGCCGCGCGGACGACGGCGCCGGCGAAGCCACGGGATCCTCGTACGGCTCCGCGGTAGCGTGGAGGTCGCCGAGCTGCAGGTTGGCGCAGGCCGGCAGCATCAGCGCGCAGGCCACGGGTGCTATCTTCTTCATCAGGGGAACTCTCGTGCGTTCGCGATGCGCAGCTTAATGTCACGGCCGGCCGGCCACACGCGTGCCGACGCCGACGGCCCGCCGCCGCCGATGCGGCTGCCGCGCCTGAGCGTGGATCGCCGCCGCCACCGGCTGCGCGGCGCGCGCCAGCGCCCTTCGCCCAACCACGATGCGCGCCCGCATCCGCGGGACCTCAGCCTGATCGTCGTGCACGGCATCTCGCTGCCGCCGGGCCGCTTCGGCGGCGGCCACATCGACCGGCTGTTCGCCAACACGCTGGACCCGGACGCGCATCCGTATTTCGCGGCCATCCGCGACCTGCGTGTGTCCACGCACCTCTGCGTGTTCCGCGACGGCTCGGTCACGCAGTACGTGCCGTTCCACCGCCGGGCGTGGCATGCGGGTGCCTCGCTGTTCGCGGGCCGTGCGCGCTGCAACGATTTTTCCATCGGCATCGAGCTCGAGGGCGCGGACACCGTGGCCTACGAAGATGCCCAGTACCGAACCCTCGGCCGCTGCGCACGCGCACTGCTGTCCGCGTACCCGACGCTGGCGCGCGACCGCATCGTCGGGCACAGCGACATCGCGCCCGGGCGCAAGACCGATCCGGGGCCGGCGTTCGACTGGCTGCGTTTGCACATCGAGCTGGAGCATCCGCGGTGACGCTGATCGGCATCGTGCTGGCGCTGCTCGCCGAGCGGGCCTTCGGCCACCTTCCCGGCGTCGGCGAGCCGCGCCTGATGGAGCGGGTCATCGTGCACGTGCAGCGGGCCGTGCCGCTGCCGCGTTACTGGCGGTCGGCCTTCGCACCGATGGTGCTGCTGGCGCTGGCGCTGCTCGCCGCGGCCGGCGTGGACTGGCTCCTGCGAGGCGTCGCGCTGGCGCGGCTCGCATTCGGCAGCATGGTCCTGTTCCTGTGCCTGGGGCCGCGTGACCTGTCGGAGGACGTGCACCGCCTGCTCGCGGCGCGCGGCGCGGGGGACGCGGCGGCTGCCGAGCTGCTCACCCGCACGCTGCTGCGCGGCCCCGATTCCCACGTCAGCAAGCGCTCGCTGATCGGCGCGCTCTTCATCCAGTCGCACGAGCGGCTGTTCGGCGTGCTGCTGTGGTTCTTTGCCGCGGGGCCCGCGGGTGCGGTGCTCTATCGCGTGGCCAGCCGCATGCCGCGCTTCCTGCACGAGACGCAGCCGGGCACCGACGCCGAGGACGCAGCGGTGAGCCTGCACGCAGCCGCCGCCTGGATCCCCGCGCGCGTGACGACCCTGCTGATCGGAATGGCGGGCAGCCTGGATCACCTGTTGCGCGAGTGGGGGCTGCTGCGCCGCACGCAGCGATTGCCCTGGCGCGACAGCAGCTGGGCGGTCCTTGCGGACGTCGGCTCGTCGACCATTGCGGTGGACGCCAGCGAAACCGGCTTTGCCGTACCCGCCACCCTGGATGCGTGCCTGCGCGAGGTGCTGGCAGTGCAGCAGCGCGCCCTCATCATCCTGCTCGCGGCCTTCGCGATGTTCACTGCCGGCACGTTCGTGTGAGTCGCGGCGCTCAGCGCTTCCTGCGGCGGACGTGGGCCCAGGTCGCCTCGGTCCTGCGGCGGCTCAGGGCGCGCGCCGCGACGAACAGGTAGTCGGACAGCCGGTTGAGGTAGCGCGGCAGCAGCAGGCTCAAGGGCTCGCGCTCGTGCAGCGTCCACACCGCCCGCTCGGCGCGCCGGCACACCGCCCGGGCCAGGTGCGCAGCCGCGACGGGCGGCGTTCCGCCCGGCAGCACGAATTCCTTCAGCGGCGGCAGCTTCGCGTTGAGCGCGGCGAGCTCCTGCTCCAGCTGGGCCACGTGCGCCGCCTGGACCAGCCCGGCGCCGCCGGGCATGGACAGCTCCCCGCCCAGGTTGAACAGCTCGTGCTGCACGCGCGTGAGCGTCCCGCGCAGCGCCGGCGATACGCGCTGCGCGAGCAGCAAACCGATCGTGCTGTTGAGCTCGTCCACCTCGCCCAGCGCGTGCACGCGTGCGTGCGTCTTGCGCACGCGCCCGCCGCCGGTGAGGCCGGTCTCCCCGGCGTCGCCTGTGCGCGTGACGATCTTCGACAGACGATGACCCATGGCGCCGGCGCTGCTTTAGAGGAAGGCGCCCACATTCAACCAGAAGTGCCGGTCGGGCGAGGGGAACAGCGCCGGGTTGCCCAGGAAATCGAGCGAGCCGTAATCGGCGTAACGGCGATCGAGCAGGTTGTCCACGCGCAGCTCGGCACGGAAATGGCGCCAGCGTTTCTGCATCGCCGCATTGGCTATGGCGTAGCCGGCCAGCCGTCCGGCGCCGTTGGCGAAGTCGCCGTCATGGGGCCGGCGGCCCACACCGATCGCTTCGAGCGAGGCACTCACGGCGCCCGGAAGGAACAGCGTCGCGGAAGCCTTGCCGGTGCGCCGCGCCACCAGCGGCACTTCCTTGCCGTCGGACGGCCCGCTGGTGAAGCGCGCGCGCAGGTATTGCCCGCCCGCCGCGAGCCGCAGCCACGATGCCGCCTGCCAGCCGCCATCCACGGTAGCGCCCTGGCGGCGCGTGCGCTCCAGGTTGACGTTGGTGAACGTCGCCGGATCGAACGAGATCTCGTTCTTCAGCTCGAGGTCGTACAGGCCCGCCGAGAGGTCGAGCGCGCGGCCGCCCCAGTCCGCGCCCAGCTCGTAGGTGTGCCCGGTCTGCGGACGGATGCCGACCTGGTCGGGCGCCGGTGCAGGGAACAGGTTGGAAAAGCTGAAGTACTCGTCCGCCTTCACGAAGCGGAAGTTGCCGTCGTGCCGCGCGCGCAGCCGCAGGCTTGCCATCGGCTTCCAGGCGAGCCCCGCTTCCCAGGCCGTGGCGGTGTCGTGCCGCGGCGAGGCCTCCGGAAAGGCGAAGCCATCGTAGAGGCGGTCGTCCGCGCGCGCGGTGCGCCCGCCGGCAGTGAGCTCCAGCGTCCGCGCCAGCGGCACGATGGCCTGCGCGTAGACGTCGCGCTGGCGCTGGCGATCGCTCTGGGTGCCGAAGGACGAAGTGAGCGCATATTCCGAGAGCAGGCCGTCCAGTCCGAGCGTCATCAGTGCCGCGCCGGGCGGCAGGCCGATGCGGCCGGACAGCCGCGGGTTCAGCGACCACTGCGTGCGCGCCTGGGTGAAGCGGCTGCGCGTGCCGAAGCTCGTCAACTGGGTCGACGCGTTGCCGCGGCGCCGGGTGAAGTCGGTTTCGACGCGCCAGTCCGCGCCGAGCGCCTGCGACCAGTTCAGGCGCTGGAATGCCGTCCCGGCGTGGCTGTAGTTGCCGCATTGCAGGGGCTCGCACTGGCGCGCGTCGCGGCCCATCTCGTCGCGCGTGAGCGGTCCCGGCAGCCCGATGCGGTCGGCCACGTAGCCGCCCTCGACGTAGGCGCTGCCACCGCGGTACTCGTAGCCGGCACGCGCTTCGGCCACTTCGTTCTCGTGGTGATTGTCGCGCCGATAGTTGTCGCTGCCGCGCGCCGTCGCGGTGAAGCGCCAGGACAGTCCGCCCGAGCGCTGGCCGATGCGCAGCTCTCCGCGCTCGCCGTGGTAACTGCCGGCGCCGAGCTCGCCGGACGCGGCAAGGCTGGCCGCCTCGCGCGTGACGATGTTGATCACGCCGCCGACCGCCTGGTCGCCATACAGCGTGCCGGCGCTGCCCTGCAGGATCTCGATGCGCTCGACATCGGCGAGCGCGATGGCGCTCAGGTCGGGCGGCGCGAGGTCGACGTTGTTAAGGCGGCGGCCGTCCACCAGGATCGCGGTGTTGGCCTGTGCCGCCAGGCCGAAGCCGCGCAGGTCGACGGTCGCGTACTGCGAGCCGTCGCCGAAAAAATCGGTGAGCTGGATGCCAGGCACGCCGCGCAGCGCGTCGGCCACGCTCTGCGCGCCGCTCGCCTCCAGGTCCTGGCGCGTGATGACGGTCAGCGCGGCGGGCAAGCGGTTGCCCGCCTGGGGCGAACGCGTGGCGGTGACGACCACCGTGTCCAGTTCACTGGCGGAGTCCTGCGCGCAGCAGGTGCCGGCGGCCAGCGCCGCCAGCAGGGCGAAAAGGGTTTTCATCATCGGCTCCCGGCCTGCGTCCCCGCAGGCCTCGTGACAGCACCGTGCGAAAGGCACGGACCCGCCGCGGGCCGGTCTCCGGACTCGTGGACGCCTCGATGCCTTCCCGGCGAATCGCCAGTGGCGCGTGATCGAAGCAACCTCTCCACTCACCGTTGCGGGGGCAGCGCCGGATTTGCACCGGCTTCCCGTTTCACCCGGCTGCGATCGCAGCCGGACACCCGCGGCGCACGGATGATAACGCCTGAAGCGCGCGGCGCGGCCGCGGGAGGGCGGCGTGCGTGCGACGATAGCTGCATGCCCAGCGAATTCCTGCGCGCCGCGCTCGAGGCGGCCGACGCCGCCGACGCGATCATCCGCAAGGCGTACCGCGGCGACTTCGTCGTGCGCACCAAGGCGGACGCCAGTCCGGTGACGGAGGTGGACGAGGCGGCCGAGCGCGCGATCCGCCAGGTGCTGGAGTCGCACTTTCCCCGGCACGGCGTCTACGGCGAGGAGTACGGCCGGCAGAACGAGACAGCGGAGCACCTGTGGCTGGTGGACCCGATCGACGGGACCAAGGCCTTCGTGCGCGGCTATCCCATCTTCTCGGTGCAGATTGCGCTGATGCATCGCGGCGAGCTGGTGCTCGGCGTGTCCAGCGCGCCGTGCTGGAACGGCGGGCAGGGCGAGCGCGTGTTCGCCGAACGCGGCAGCGGCGCGTGGCTCGGCGGCGATCGCCTGCGCGTCAGTGACGTGGCGGCGTTGCCGCAGGCGACGCTGTCCACGGGCAACCTTGCCGACCTCGCGCGCTCGCCGTCATGGACGCGTCTGGGCGCCCTGGTGCCGCAGCTGCACCGCATCCGCGGCTATGGCGATTTCCTGCATTACCACCTGCTGGCGGCCGGTCGCATCGATGCGGTGGTGGAGACCAACGTCAACATCCTCGACATCGCCGCGCTCGCCATCATCGTGCGCGAGGCCGGCGGCACCTTCACGGACCTGTCCGGTGCACCGGTCGGGCTGCAGACGCGCAGCGTGCTGGCGAGCAACGGCCGCCTGCACGCGATGCTCGGGGCCGCGCTCGCGTTCTAGTCCAGGCTGGGCGGCGGATCGCGCAGCGAGATGACCGGCCAGCCGGCGCGCACGGCTTCGCCGCGCAGCATTTCGTCCGGATCCACGGCCACCGGCGCATGCACCCGGCGCAGCAGCGGCAGGTCGTTGTGCGAATCGCTGTAGAACGTCAGGTGCGAATAGGTCTCGCGCTGCGTGGCGCGCCATTCCTCGAGCCGCAGGCGCTTGCCATCCTGGTAGCAGGGGACGCCGCGGATGCGCCCGGTGTAGCGGCCGCCGGCCATCTCCGGATCGGTCGCGAGCAGGTCGTCCACGTCGAGAAGCTCGGCGATCGGCTCTGTGATGAAGCGGCTGGTCGCGGTGATGATGATCAGCGTGTCGCCGGCCATGCGGTGGCGCTCGAGCAGGGCGGGTGCCGCAGGCGCCACGATGGGCGCGATGACGTCGGCGACGAAGCGCTCGCGCAGTGGCAGCAGCGGCTCTGCACCGAGGCGCACCAGCGGCTCGAGCGCGAAGCGGGCGTAGGCGTGGATGTCCAGCGTGCCGGCCTGGTAGTCGGCGTAGAAGCGCGCGTTCTCCCGGGCGTAATGCTCGGCGGTGACCACCCCTTGCGCGACCAGGTACTGGCCCCAGAGGTAGTCGCTGTCGCCGGCAAGGAGGGTGTGGTCGAGGTCGAAGATGGCGAGTCGCATGGCGCGGCAGTTTCGGGGTTCCCGACGCCGCGTGCCACCGTCGACTGGCGCACAGTGCCCGGAAGCCGGAAACTCGGTGCATGGTGGATGCGGACGGCTTCCGGCCCAATGTCGGCATCGTGCTGGCGAATGCCGCAGGCGAGCTGCTGTGGGCGCGCCGCATCGGCATGGACGCCTGGCAGTTCCCGCAGGGCGGCATCAATCCAGGCGAGACGGCCGAGCAGGCGCTGTTCCGCGAACTGCACGAGGAGCTGGGTCTCGCGGCAGGGCACGTGCAGGTCCTGGGCGCCACGCGCGAGTGGCTCCGGTACCGCCTGCCGCAGCGCTACGTGCGCAGGGGGCGCATTCCGGCATGCATCGGCCAGAAGCAGAAATGGTTCGCGCTGCGCCTGATCGCGGCCGACCAGGCGGTGTCCTTCACGCATGGCAGCCCGCCCGAGTTCGACGAGTGGCGCTGGGTGGAGTACTGGCTGCCGGTGCGCGAGGTGGTCGCTTTCAAGCGCGACGTGTACCAGGCCGCCCTGCACGAACTGGCGCCCCTCATCCTTTCCGCGGAGCCAACGCGATGCGTGGGCTGAAGTACGCGGCGGTGCTCGCCGCCGCGCTCGGTGCCGCGGGCTGCGCTTCGCTCGATTACGGCGAATGCCGCCGCGCCGACTGGCGCGCCATCGGCGCACGCGACGGTGAGCACGGCGAGCCCGATCTGCAGCTCGCGCGTCACCGCGAGGCGTGCGGGCGTTACGGAATGCCCCCCGATGAGGCGGCCTGGGTGGCGGGGCATCGCGAAGGCCTGGCCGCCTATTGCACACCGGCGGGCGGCTACCGCGCCGGGCGTCGCGGCGAGCGCTACCAGGGGGTGTGCGAGTCGGCCGGCCTTTTCCTGCCTGCGTTCGAGCGCGGCTCCCAGGTGGGAGCGCTGCACGGTCACGTGCGTGCGCTGGCGGACTCGGTGCAGCAGTTGCAGATCGAGTCGGGCAGCGCCGACCCCGCGCAGGCCGAGCGCGCCCGACGCGAGGAGCTCGAGGTCAGACGCCGCTACGACGAGCTGCGCGCGGAGCTGGCCCAGGTGGACGCGCGCGCATCCGCTGACTACGGGACGCCCAGCCTGGTCGAGGACGGGCTGCCGTACTGAAAGGCTGGATGCCGCCGCGTCAGTGCAGCCGGGCGTCCGGTGGCGCCGCAGCGGAACGGGGTGCGGCACCTGCGGGGGCGTTGCGGCCGCGCATGCGGCCGGGGCCCAGTCGAAACCGTGCCGACGCATGCCATAGCAGCACTGGCAGCGCTGCGAGCCCGACGCCCCAGTGCACGGCGGCGATCCAGGACCGCGACGCTTCCGTGGCGAAGTAGTACAGCAGGTAACCGCTGAGGATCAGCGTGACCGACGCGACGATGGTCACCGTGCCGCTGATGCGGCTGCGCCGCTGCTGCCAGGCGCGATGGACGTGCATGGGCACCAGCGAGCCCAGCGCCAGCAGGCCGAGCATGGCGGCGGCGCCGTGCAGCCGGAGCCAGAAATATTCCAGCGGGTGCGGCTGCGGCCCGTACGGTCCGGGTATCGCCAGCGCGTAGTGGAACACCAGCCAGAGCAGGCCGGTGACGAGCAGCAGCGCACCGGCGCCGTACACGCACCAGCGCTGCCAGCGCGGCAGCTCGCCGACGGGGGCACGGCGCACGTGCGCACGGGACCGTGCCGCGATCATGCGGTCACGGCGTGGTCGAACAGCAGCGCCGCCCGCGCCATGCGCCGGAGCGCGCCCACCGAGAGCGTCGCTCCGGAAATGTTGTCGATGCGGCGGTCGAGCTCGCGATCGGATGCCAGCCCAGCGCCGGTGAATTGGCGCGTGAAGGCCGGCAGACGTACCTCCCAGCCGCGGCTTTCGCGGTACGCGAGAACCTCGACGCGGATCAGCCGGCCGTGCTCGATCGCAAACCCGGCGGTGATGGGGCGCTCCTTGCCGATCTCTTCCAGCACCCATGCGGTGCGCACCCCACGGCGCCAGTAGGGCAGCGCCGCCGGCGGCGGGTGTCCCAGCACGCGGGTGGCCTCGTCGCGCAGCGCGCCGGCGATGGCGAGCCGCGACTGGGATGGCACGGGACCCTCGAAGCAGTCTGCGACGAAGGCCGATGGCGCGCGGTCGCCGGCCACCGCGGAAGCGGTGAGGAGCAGCAGCGCCGCCGCCGCCCGCCGCATCAGAATTGCCAGCCCACGCCGAGCGCGAAGCCGTCGTCGTCCCGCCCCGCATTACCGTCGCGGTCCTGCCAGTCGGCCTTCAGCACGACGTTGTCGATCGGCCAATAGTTGAAGCCGGCGTTGACCTGCCGCACCTCGGTGCCCGCCGTCGCGCCGCCGTTGTCGAGCACGCTGTAGCGGCCGAAGAAGCCGAAGCTCTGCACCACGCGCCAGCTGGCCTCGCCGTAGTAGCCCTGCTGGCGGTCCTGGAACAGCGCCCGCGCCGCGTCGCTGTCGAAATGCCAGGCGGCGTAGAGCGCGCGCAGGTTCACCGGGCCGGCGTCGGCCATCGCATGGCCTTCCAGCAGCAGTGCGGGCGTCCGCTCCACGCCGGGGACGCCCTGCGTGACGTCCTGCTGGTACTGCGCGGTGGCTGCGATCTGCAGCCCGTGCGGGCCGGTGAACTTCAGGCGGCCGGTGCCCGCGAACTTGTTGGCCGTGGCCTCGGCGCCTTCCTGCAGGCCTTCATGGGGCTCGAAGTCGGTGCCGTCCGTGGACAGGCCGCTGTGCACCGCGACGTCCAGCGATACGCCGCTGTCGCCGAACGCGGTGCCCACCGCGGCGCCGGTCTCGCGCCAGGTCGTGGGGATGATCTCGCTCTCCACGGGATTGCGCTCGACGCCGTAGAACGCGGGCGGCTCGTGCGTCTCGTTGAGGATGCCCACCGGCACCAGCAGCAGGCCGGCGCGCGCGCGTGAGCGCTCGCCAACGTCGAACTCGACGTACGCCTGCTCGACTTCGACCGCGCCGCCCTCGGCCGCGCCGGAATCGTTCTCGATCAGTGCGTGCTCGAACTCGATTTCGGAGACGAATCGCGCGTGCTCCGTGAAGTCGTGTCCGACGAACAGGACTACGCGGTGGAGGTCGATCGTGTTGCCGCTGTCCAGATGCGTGTAGTGCAGCTCGCCATAGCCACCGAGATGCGTCGCCGAAGCAGCGGGCTTGGCCGGCTCTTCCTGCCGGGACAGCTCGTCCACGCGCTGCTTGAGCTGCTCGACCTGCTGGCGCAGATCGTCCGTCTTGCCCTTCTTCGATGTGGGCGCATCGCTGGCCTGCTGCGCCATCGCCGATCCCGTCCACAGTGCCAGGGCCGCCAGTGCCGCCACTGCTCTCATGTTTTTTCGCTCCCGGGGTGCGTTTCCGCCGCTCTTTCGCGACGCGGGAAAAGTCTAGGGGAGCCTGCGGAGTAAATGCAAGTCATTCTCATTTACGCCAAAACTGTCCGCAGGTCAGAAGGGCTTCAACTCCACCAGCAGCACGATGGCGACGAGCAGCAGGGTCGGTACCTCGTTGATCCACCGGAAGAAGCGCGCGCTGCGGCGATTGCGGTAGCTGGAGAAATCCCGGTACAGCAGCCACAGCCACAGGTGGTAGACGACCAGCGCCAGTGCCAGAGACACCTTCAGCATCAGCCAGCGCGGTCCGGGGAACCCCCAGTAGCGAATCCAGAGCAGCAGTCCGAGTGCGACCGCGAACAGGGCGGCGATTGTCATCAGGCGCAGCAGTCGGCGCTCCATGGTGCAGAAGCGCGCATGGCTGGTCGCGTCGTGGGAGCCGCAGTGATAGACGAACAGCCGCGGCAGGTACAGCAGCCCGGCAAACCAGGCGATGACGAAAACGATGTGGAACGACTTGACCCAGAGCATGCCGGCGGGCCGCGCACGTGAGTCGGCAAGCGTAGCAGCTAGAATCCGGCGCCCGTCCACCTTGGCTGCATCCCCGTGATTTCTGTCGGCATCGTCGGCGGCACCGGCTACACCGGGGCCGAGCTGCTGCGCCTGCTGGCGCGGCATCCGCAGGTCCACGTGCGCATGCTCACGTCGAGGCAGGAAGCCGGGCGTCCGGTGGAAGACGTGTTCCCGCAACTGCGGGGACTGAAGACGTTGTCGGGCCTGCGCTTCGTGGCGCCGGATGCAGCCGCTCTCGGTGCCTGCCAGGCCGTGTTCTTCGCGACGCCCCACGGCACGGCCATGCAGCACGCCCCGGTCCTGCTCGACCGAGGTGTCCGGGTGGTGGACCTGTCAGCGGACTTCCGCCTGAAGGACGTGCAGCAGTTCCAGAAGTGGTACGGCATGCCCCATGCGTCACCGCAACTCCTGGAGCAGGCCGTCTACGGCTTGCCTGAAATGCATCGCGACGCCCTGCGCAATGCGCGGCTCGCGGGCTGCGCCGGCTGCTATCCCACCGCGGTGCAGCTCGGTCTGCTGCCGCTGGTCGAGGCAGGCATCGTGGTGCCCGGTTCGCTGATCGCCGATTGCAAGTCGGGCGTGAGCGGCGCGGGTCGCGAGCTCAAGCAGGCGTCCCTGTTCTCGGAAGCGGCCGAGTCGATGAAGGCCTATGGCCTTGCCGGCCACCGCCACCAGGCGGAGATCGAGCAGGGCCTGGGCGCGGCTGGGCGCGCCGCGGACGTGCTGTTCGTGCCGCACCTCGCTCCCATGGTGCGCGGCATCCACGCCACGCTGTACGCCACGCTGGGCAGCGACGTCGACGTGCAGGCGCTGTACGAGCGGCGCTACGCCGGCGAGCCGTTCGTCGACATCCTGCCCCCGGGTGCCCACCCCGACACGCGCACGGTCCGCGGATCGAACCATTGCCGCATCGCCGTGCACCGCCCGGGGAACGGGCGCCGCGTCGTGGTGCTCTCGGTGATCGACAACCTGACGAAGGGCGCGGCCGGTCAGGCGGTGCAGTGCTTCAACCTCATGCATGGCCTGCCGGAAACCGCCGGCCTGGAGGAGATCGCGTTGTGGCCGTGATCCGGCCAGGCAAGGCGCACAAGATCGTCATCACCGCGTACCGCCCGCGCCTGCGGTGGGCGCTGCTGTCCGGCGGCACAGCCCTGCTCGCGGTGGCCGCGTGGGGGCTCTACAGCTACACGCGGGCGCATACGGTGTCGGACTTCGAGCGCGCGCAGTCCGAGCGGGACCAGTTGCAGGAGGACCGCCGCGACCTGACGACGAAGCTGCGCGCGGCGCGGTCGGAAATCCAGTCGCTGAAGGACCAGATCGTGTACCTGCAGCGGTCGCAGGAGATCGACCAGCAGGCGTACGCCACGGTGAAGAATTCCCTGGCCTCGCTGCAGGAGGAAGTCGCGGACCTGCAGGAGCAGGTCGCGTTCTACCGCGGCATCGTCTCGCCCGATGCCTCGCGGGCCGGGGTGCGCGTCTATGACTTCAAGGTGCATCCCACCGCAGCCGCTGGCGTCTGGCGCTACGACCTCGTGCTGATCCAGTCGGTGCGCCACGATCGCCGCATCGGGGGACACCTGGAAATCACGCTCGAAGGCGCGCAGGCGGGACAAAATATCTCCCACCGGCTATCGGACCTGACGGTCGGCGGCGAGAAGAATCTGTTATTTTCGTTCAAGTACTTCGAGGAATTCGGCGGCGAGTTTCGCCTGCCGGGCGGCTTCCAGCCGTCGCGCGCCGTGGTGGCCGTGGTCCCCGAAGGCGGCGGCCAGCGGCTCGAGGACGAGTTCGACTGGTCGAAGATCCAGGGGGCCTGAACAGGGGGCCGGTCATGGCAAAGAATTTCTGGGGCAACAGCGAAAAACCGGGAGTCTCGGCAGTGGACACGCTCATCGGGCGACAGACGGAGATCCACGGCGACGTGCGCTTCTCCGGCGGGCTGCACATCGACGGCCGCGTCGTCGGCAAGGTCATGTCGCTGACCGACAAGAACGCGACGCTGTCGGTGAGCGAGGTCGGCTCGGTCGAGGGCAACGTGCGTGCGCCGTCGGTGGTGCTGAACGGCCAGGTCACAGGCGACGTCCATGCGAGCGAGCACCTGTCGCTCGGCTCGAAGGCGCGTGTCACCGGCAACGTCTATTACGGCGTCATCGAGATGACCGGTGGGGCCAAGATCAACGGCCAGTTGGTCCACGAGGGCGACGAGGCCATGGCTGCGCTGACGCACCAGAAACCCGTCAACGAACCGATGGTCGAAGAAGCGAAACCCGAGGGCCGCTTCAAGGCCTGATTCGCCGCACCATGATGGAAGCACCCATTTCGATCTCTGCGCCGCTCTCATTCACCGATGCTGCGGCGCTGAAAGTCCGCTCCCTGCTGGAAGGGGAAGAGAACAAGAACCTGAAGTTGCGCGTCTTCGTCACCGGCGGCGGCTGCTCGGGCTTTCAGTACGGCTTCACCTTCGACGAAAGCCAGGAAGAGGGCGACACGCGCCTCGAGAAGAACGGTGTGGTGCTGCTAGTGGACGCGATGAGCGTGCAGTACCTGCAGGGCGCCGAGATCGACTACAAGGACGACGTCCAGGGCGCGCAATTCGTCATTCGCAATCCGAACGCCGCGACGACCTGCGGCTGCGGGAACTCTTTCTCGGTCTAGCGGGATCCATCGCTCAGCGGCGATAGATTCCTCCCAGGATCCGCGCGCCGCGCGCGCCAGTGACCGCCGGCACGTTTCCCGGCAGCCCGTGCAACGTCTGCGCTGCCAGCCACGCGAATGCCGCGGCTTCGACCTGCTGTGGATGCAGACCGTGCCGCGCCGTGGATTCCAGGCGCCAGCCTGGGAGCACCTGACGCAGTTGCTCGAGCAGCGCGCCGTTATGGGCACCGCCGCCACAGATCAGCAGGCGACCGCCCGGGGCGAATCGGGCGACGGCAGTCCCCACCGTGCGCGCCGTCAGTTCGAGAAAAGTGCGTTGTACGTCCTGCGCTGCCAGCTGGTCCAGGGCCGGAAACCGGCGCCGCGCCCAGGCGAGATTGAAATGACTGCGGCCGGTGCTCTTCGGGGGTGGTCTTCGGAAAAACGGGTCACGCAACAGCGACTGGAGCAACGGCGGGTGCGGCCGGCCGCCGGCCGCCCACGTCCCGTTCCGATCGAAACTCTGGCCGCGCTGCAGCAGTACCCATTCGTCGAGCAGCGCGTTTCCCGGGCCGGTGTCGAAACCGGTGACGGCGCCGCGCTGGGGCAACAGCGTCACGTTGGCGATACCCCCGACATTGAGTACTGCGCGCGGCTCATCCGCACCGAAGGTGGCCGCATGGAACGCGGGCACCAGCGGTGCGCCCTGGCCCCCGGCGGCCATGTCGGCGCGGCGGAAGTCGGCGACCGTCGTGGTGCCGGTGAGCTCCGCGATCAGCGCCGGGTTGCCCAATTGCACGCTCGTTCGCAGCCTGCCTTTGCCGGAATGGAAGACGGTCTGGCCGTGGCTGCCGATGGCGCGCACCGTGCGGCCGCGCGGGAGCACCTTGCGAGCCGCCTGAGCGAAGCGCTCCGCGACCTGCTGGTCGAGCGTACAAAGCTGCGGCAGGGAGAGCGCCCGTTCGGAGTCCGCGGCGAGTGCCAGCAATCGCTGGCGCAAGCTGCGCGGATAGCGCACGACGGCGTGGCGCAGCACACGCACGAAGCGGGGGCCACGGAACTCCGCCAGCACGGCATCCACGCCGTCCTGGCTCGTGCCCGACATCAGCCCGACGTAGAGCTGCGGCACCGCGCTGCTCCGGCTCAGTTGACTTGAGGCGCCCGCGAGCGATCCAGGGCGTCGAGCTGCCCGAAGAGCGGGGCGGCCGCGGCGCGGAAGTTGTCCACGTACTGCCGCGGCATGGCATCCGCGCGCGGCAGCACCACCCGCCGCGGATCCACGTGCTTGCCGTTGACGCGGAACTCGTAGTGGACGTGCGGGGCCGTGGCCAGGCCGCTCATGCCGACGTAACCGATCACGTCACCGATCTTGACCCGGCTGCCCACGCCGAGCCCCGAGCGGAAGCGCGACAGGTGCCCATAGACCGTTTCGTACCGATCGCCATGTCGCAGCATCAGCACGCGCCCGTAGCCGCCTTTCCAGCCCATGAATTCGATGCGGCCGCTGCCGGTGGCCTTGATCGGCGACCCGGCCGGGGCCGCGTAGTCCACGCCGCGGTGCGCCCGCATGACGTTCAGGATCGGGTGCCAGCGCGCGCTGCTGAAGCCGGACGTGATGCGGAAGAAGTCGAGGGGGGCCTTGGTGAACTGCTTGCGCAGGGCCTGGCCTTCGGGCGTGTAGTAGCCGATGTTTCCCTGCGGATCCATGTATCGGACCGCCCGCATCGAGTGGCCCTGGTTGACGAACTCCGCCGCGAGGATGTCGCCTTCGCGCAGTCGCTCGCCGTTCTTGTAGAGATCTTCGTGGATCACTGCAAAGCGGTCCCCGACGCGGATGTCGCGGCCGAAGTCCACGTCGTAGCCGAAAACGTCGGACAGACGGATGCAGGCATTCTCGGTGAGGCCCGCTCCCTGACAGGCGTCCCACAGCGTGCTCGTGATGGTGCCGGTGGCGAAAGTCGGACGGCGCTCGATGTCCGCGGCAATGCTGATGGCCTCGAACCCGCGGTCGGTGCGGGAGATCTGCAGGGTGCGCAACTCGTCCAGGGGTGCCACGAGCTCCTGCAGGCCGGCGCCGTCCTTGCGGATCTGGAGCTGCTGACCTGCGCGCAGCGTCAGCAGGCGCCGGGCGTCGCCGCCGAGGGCGAGGATGCGCATCCAGTCCTGTGCTGGCAGCCGCTCCTGGTCGAAGATCTGCGACAGCGTCTGGCCTGGCCTCACGGTGACCGTGACCCATGGATCGACGATCGCCGGCGACGGTGCAGCCGCATCGGCGGCGAGATCCAGCGGCGTCGATTCCGGCGCCGACTGGGGGCTTTTCAGGACGCCGCGCTGCGTCATCATGCTGCCGACGCTCACCAGTACCAGCGCCGCAACAAGGAACGAGCGGCGTCCGGTGGTCGGGGCAGTAACAGGGGCTGGGCTATAATCCACGCGCATCGGGTAGCTCTCGAATCTGGCGGCCGTTGCCACCGTTTGGACGCCGGGCATCGGCGTAGATTTCTCGGGGCGCCAGGCGCGCCTAAAGAAACACAAAAACCATTTCCCTGCAAGCACTTCCAGTACCTATTTCCTGCGAAAGATGACGTCTGCCGGCGCGCCCACCGATCTGCAGGAACTGGAACGCGGGGCCGAGGAAATCCTGCCCCTCCAGGAATTCCGCACGGGCCTGCGTGAAGCAGAACGCACCGGCCGGCGCTGGGTTGTCAAAGCCGGCTTCGACCCGACCGCCAGCGATCTGCACCTCGGGCACACGCTCCTCCTGAACCGCATGCGCGCCTTCCAGGAGCGCGGACACGACGTCGTGTTCCTGATCGGGGACTTCACCGGGATGATCGGTGACCCCACCGGCAAGAGTGAGACGCGAAAGCCGTTGACTCGGGAAGAGGTGCTTCATAACGCGCGTACCTATGAAGCCCAGGTTTCCAAGATTCTCGACCCCGCGAAAACGCGGGTTGAATTCAACTCCCGCTGGCTTGGCGCACTCGGCGCTGAAGGCCTCGTGCGCATCGCCGCCCAGTACACGGTGGCGCGCATGCTGGAGCGGGACGACTTCTCGAAACGTTATCGCGAGCAGCAGCCGATCGCCATCCACGAATTTCTCTACCCCTTGCTTCAGGGGTATGACTCGGTCGCGCTGAAATCCGACGTGGAGCTCGGCGGCACCGACCAGAAATTCAACCTGCTGGTAGGACGCGCCCTGCAGCAGGCCGCGGGACAGAAGCCGCAGAGCATCATCACGGTGCCGATCCTGGAGGGGCTCGACGGCATCCAGAAGATGAGCAAGTCGCTCAACAACTACGTGGGCGTGAACGAGCCGCCGTCGCAGATGTTCGGCAAGCTCATGTCGATCTCGGACACCCTCATGTGGAGGTACTTCGAGCTGCTGTCATTCCGGACGCTGGGCGAGATCTCGGCACTGAGGTCGGCGGTCGCAGAGGGCGCCAATCCTCGCGATGCCAAGCTGACGCTGGCCGAAGAGCTCGTGGACCGGTTTCATGGCGCGGGCGCCGGAGTGCGCGCGCGGCAGGCATTCATCGAGCAGTTTTCGCGCGGACAGCTGCCGAGCGAAATCCCCGAAGTCGCCATCGTGTCGCCGCCGGGAGGCTTGCCGTTGGCGAGGGTGCTGAAGGAGGCGGGATTGTGCGGATCCACCTCGGATGCGACGCGGCAGATCCAGCAGCGCGCGGTGCGCGTCGACCAGCAGCGCATCGAGGATCGCAGCCTGGTGTTGCAAAGCGGCGCGAGCTATCTGCTGCAGGTTGGCCCGCGGCGCTTCGCGCGCGTGACGCTGCGCTCCTGAACGTTCCACGGCGTTATAACCAAAAACAGTTGCCCCGCGCGCCGCGCGGTCCAGACAATCCCTGCGTCCCGATCGGGGACGAATCCGTCAAACCAGAGGGGATGTCATGAAGCCGATGATGTGGGCGGTGCTTGCCGCCGCGATGACTGGAACCGCGTTCGCGGGTCCGGTGAACATCAACACCGCCGACGCCAAGACGCTGGCGAAGGAGCTCAAGGGCGTGGGCTTGTCGAAGGCCGAGGCGATCGTGAAGTACCGCGCCGAGAAGGGCGGCTTCAAATCGCCGGAAGAACTGGAAAATGTGCAGGGGATCGGCAAGGCAATCTACGAGAAAAACAAGACCCTGATCCGGCTGAAGGACTGAAACCGGGCGCTCGACTGCTGCGGCGGCCGAGGGCCGCCGCATCTTTTTCGGGAATTTTCTTACCGGGTGTTGACACCCCGAGAGACGTCCCTATAATGCGCCTCCCTGCCGCCGCGGGGCCTTCCCAAGAAGTTCACTGACGGCGGCCTGTTCGTTAACAAAAAGCAAGTGAATTGTGTGGGTGCTCCCGGGTGCCTTGGCGCAAGCCAATGCATGTCCGGAGTATCAACATGGCCAGTCATTAAGATGGAGCCATGAAGATAACTCTGAAGCACCGAAGGCCCTTTACCGGGCCGAGGTGCTGATCCATTTAGTCTTGTTTTGAATTAAGTGGAGAGTTTGATCCTGGCTCAGATTGAACGCTGGCGGCGTGCTTAACACATGCAAGTCGAGCGGAAACAGGCCCGCAAGGGTGCTGTCGAGCGGCGGACGGGTGAGGAATACATAGGAATCTGCCTCAGAGTGGGGGATAGCCCGGGGAAACCCGGATTAATACCGCATGATGTCGTAAGACCAAAGCGGGGGCCGTAAGGCCTCGCGCTCTGAGATGAGCCTATGTCCGATTAGCTAGTTGGCGGGGTAATGGCCCACCAAGGCGACGATCGGTAGCTGGTCTGAGAGGACGATCAGCCACACCGGAACTGAGACACGGTCCGGACTCCTACGGGAGGCAGCAGTGGGGAATATTGGACAATGGGCGAAAGCCTGATCCAGCGACGCCGCGTGGGTGAAGAAGGCCTTCGGGT
>DATLCG010000154.1:0-8705 GCA_035526525.1 Binatia bacterium | reverse complement strand
ACCGCAGCTCGTCGCCCTCGTCCGCCTGCCAGCTGGCGGACAGGTCGCGCACCTCGCCCGTCGCATCGCTCAGCGCTTCGAGCCGCCCCGGCGCGCGAGCGATCGACAGCCACGGCGCCAGGTCGTCGAGGCGCAGGAAATCGGCCGACAGGCTCCACTGCACGGCGCCGCCGGCGGCGGCCTGGTGCCGGGCGAGGATGCCGCCCGCCCGCGGCCAGACGCCGCGCGCGCCCCCGAGCGCCACGCGCCGCAGCTGCACCTCCCAGCCCTCGTCCTCCAGCGTCGCGCCGAGCTGCGCATCCAGGTCGGTCCAGGCCACGCGGTGCTGTGCGCGCTGCGCGTTCACCGCGTCGGCCTGCAGGCGCAGCTGCAGGGACCGCGCCTGCCCCCGCTCCAGCGTGGCATCGAGCTGCGCATTGGCGCCGCTCAGCTGCACGTGCGCGCCGGGCGCGAGGTAGGGAGCCAGCCAGGGGCCGGCGGCGATCGACTGGACCTGCGCCGAGAAATGGCCCGACCAGGCCGAAGGCTCGAGCAGGTCGCCGTCGAAGGTCCCTTTCAGCACCGCGCGCTCGCCGTAGGCCGGCGGCAAAGTCACGCGGGCCTGGAGCGAGCGTCCGAGCAGGCCGCGGGTGAGCGCGGCACTGTCGAGTCCGAACACCAGCGGCGCCGCCGCCGGCCGCCGCTCGTCGCGCAGCTCGAGCCGGCAGCGCTCGATCCGCAAGCCGGCGAAACCCGCGAGAGTGCGCAGTGCGTCGGTCTGATCGTCGCGGTCGTCCTCCTCCATCGCGTCGAGGTGCAGGTGACGGTCGCGATCGAGCCGCAGCGCCAGCGTCAGGCCGGACAGCTCAAGCCGGTCGGGCATGAAATCGGCACGCACCAGCCGCGTCAGCGCGAAGCCGAGCCGCAGGCGATCCACCGCCAGCACCGGTCGCGCGCCGTCGCTCGACATCAGCGCGACCTGGCTCAGGTCCAGGCTCGGGTAGTAGTAATGCCAGGTGAGCGCGATCGCGCCGATGCGCACCGGGCGCGCGGCGACCTGGCTCACGTAGCGCTCGATGTCGGCGCGATACCCGGGCATTGCCTGCACCGCGAGCTGGAACATGCCGCTGGCGACGGCGGCCAGCAGCACGAAGCCTGCGCCCAGCGTCACCAGCCAGGTCCAGACGCGCCGGCGGCGGACCTTCACGCGGACACCGGCACCACGTCGTAGGCATCCTGCAGGTACTGCGCCTCGGCCTGCACGCGGATCGGGCGCCGCAACTGCACTTCCATCTCCGCCAGACCGTGGCTCTGGTCCTCGAGCAGGCGCGCGACCACGTTCGGCGCCGCCAGCACCAGGAAGCCCTTGGCCTCGAACTGGCGCGCGGCACGGGCGATCTCGCGCTGGATCTCGTGGCACACGGTCTCGACCGTCTTGACGGTGCCGCGCCCTTCGCATGCCGCGCAGGGCTCGCACAGGATGTGGCCGAGACTCTCGCGCGTGCGCTTGCGCGTCATTTCGATCAGTCCCAGCGGCGAGAACGGATGCACCACGGCGCGCGCGGGGTCCCGCTTCAGCTCCTTTTCGAGCGCCCGCAGCACCTGCGCGCGGTGCCCCTCGTCCCGCATGTCGATGAAATCGAGGATCACCAGCCCGCCCAGGTTGCGCAGCCGCAGCTGCCGCGCGATGGCCTGCGCCGCCTCGAGGTTGGTCTTGAGGATGGTCTCCTCGAGGTTCTTGTGCCCGGTGAAGGCGCCGGTGTTGACGTCGATGGTGGTCATCGCCTCGGTCTGGTCGATCACCAGGTGCCCGCCCGATTTCAGCTCGACGCGCCGGTCCAGTGCGCGGTCCAGGTCGTCCTCGGCGCCGTAGAGGTCGAAGATCGGCGCCGCGCCGTCGTAGTGCTCGATGCGTTCCACCATCGCCGGCACGAAGGTCGCCGCGAACTCGCGCAGGCGCGCGCACTCGGCGGCGTTGTCCACGCGCACGCGGTCCACCGTGCTGCCCAGCAGGTCGCGCAGCATGCGCATGGACAGCGGCAGGTCGCCGTGCACCAGCGTGCCCGGCGCGGCGCTGCGGGCGCGCGTGCCCACCGATTCCCACAGCCGCAGCAGGAACTCGAGGTCCGCCTGGAGCGCTTCGGAAGAAGCGCCCTCGCCGGCCGTGCGCACGATGGCGCCCAGCCCTGCGCCGCGCTGCGCCATCAGCCCGCCGACGACCGACTTCAGGCGCTCGCGCTCGGCGTCGTCCTCGATGCGCGCCGACACGCCGACGTGCGCATCGAACGGCAGCAGCACCAGGTAGCGCGAGGGGATGGACAGCAGCGTCGTCAGCCGCGCGCCCTTGCTGCCGAGCGGGTCCTTCACCACCTGCACCAGCACGTCCTGGCCTTCGCGCAGCAGCCGGTCGATGCGCGGCGGCTCGGCGGATGGCGCGGCTGCGTCGGCGCCGTCGGCAGCCTGCACCATGTCCGCCGCGTGCAGGAAGGCGGTGCGTTCCAGACCGATTTCCACGAAGGCGGCCTGCATGCCGGGCAACACGCGCTGGACGATGCCCTTGTAGACGTTGCCCACCAATCCATGCCGTGCGGCGCGTTGCACGAACACTTCCTGCAGCGCGCCGCCCTCGATCACCGCCACGCGCGTTTCGTGCTGCGCGATGTTGACGAGGATCTCGTTGCTCACGGCGCACCGTGAGACGTGGACACCCCGGCGCCGCGCAGCAGCTCGCAGGTTTCGTACAGCGGCAGGCCCATCACGCCGGAATAGCTGCCTTCGATGTGCTTCACGAAGCGCGCGCCGAGGCCCTGGATGCCGTACGCGCCTGCCTTGTCGCGGGGCTCGCCGGTGTCCCAGTAGGCGGCCGCGTCGTCCGCGGTCACCGGGCCGAAGGTCACGCGGGTCACCGACAGCGCGGTGGCGATGCGGCCCGCGGACAGCACCGCGACGGCGCTGAGCACTTCGTGCGTGCGATCCGACAGCCGCGCGAGCAGCGCCAGCGCATGCGCGCGATCGGCCGGCTTGCCGAGAATCTCGCCGTCGACGACGACGTCGGTATCCGCGCCCAGCACCGGCCACGGCTGCGGCGCCGCGGCGGCGCCGGCGCGCGCCTTGGCCTCGGCCAGTGCCAGCGCGTGCTGCGCCGGCGTGCGGTGCGGCGCACGCGACTCGTCCACGCCGGCCGCGATCACCTCGAACCGCACGCCGGCCTGTTGCAGCAGCTCGCGGCGGCGCGGCGACGCGGAAGCGAGGTAGATCGTTGACGGCATGGGAAAAATGGTCTCACGCGGCGGGAAGGTGCGGCAAAGCGGCTTCGCCAGGGTCCGCAACCCCGCCTTGCGGCAGGCTGAAGCGTCAGGCGCGGTGGTAGGGATGGTTGGCCAGCAGGCTCGCCGCCCGGTACAGCTGCTCGACGACCACCACGCGGGCCAGCGCGTGCGGCAGCGTCAGCCGCGACAGCGACCAGCGCGCCTGCGCGCGCGCCAGGCATTCGGGCGCAAGGCCGTCCGGTCCGCCGATGAGCAGCGCCACGTCTGCGCCGTCGCGCTGCCAGCGCTCCGCGGCGCGCGCCCAGTCGGCCGTGGCCAGCAGCTCGCCGCGTTCGTCGAAAGCGATGCAGCTCGCCTTGCCGCAGGCGCGCAGCATGCGCTCGCCCTCCGCCTGGCGGAGACGCGCCACGTCGGCATTCCTGCCGCGCGCGGCGACCGGGACGATGCTCAGATCGAAGCGCCATTCGCGCGGCAGGCGCGCCGCGAATTCAGCGACGGCGTCCTCGGCCCAGCGCGGCAGGCGCTCGCCCACCGCGACCAGCCGGAGCTTCACTCGGCGGCGCGGGCCTTGCCGGCCTCGCGCATGTCCCACAGCTTCTCGAGCTGGTAGAAGGCGCGGGCCTGCGTCTGCATCACGTGCACCACCAGATCGGCGAGGTCCACCAGCACCCATTCGCCGGCATCGCGGCCCTCGATGCCGAGCGGCCGGTGCCCCGCCGCCTTGGACTGCTCGATCACCTCGTCGGCGATGGATTTCACGTGCCGGCTCGAGGTGCCGGTGCAGATGACCATGTAGTCGGTGATCGTGGTGAGCCCGCGCACGTCGAGCACCTTGACGTCGAGCGCCTTCAGGTCCGCGAGGGCGGATTTCACGGTCTTGAGCAGCGGCGTCTGTTTCATTCGTGGCCCAGGGCGCGCAGGTCGCGCGGGGTGAAGCGGTGAATCACGGCATCCGGCACCAGGCCACGCACCGAGCGGCGCTCGCGCAGCCGGCGCCGGATGTCGGTGGCGGACACGGCCAGCGGCGGCAGCGGGCAGCGCAGCCATAGCCCGGCCGGACGATGACGCAGCCGCGCCGGACTGGCCGCGCGGCGTCCGCGCAGCGCCGCGACCAGTGCACGCGGGAAGCGCTCGGGCTCGCCCGGGCGGTGGAACACGACCAGATGCGAAAGGTCGAGCAGTTCGCGCCAGCGGTGCCAGCGCGGCAGGCGCCGGGCCGCGTCCTGCCCCAGCAGCAGGCAGAGCGGCTCGCGGCCCGATTCGGCGCGCAGCTCGCGCAGGGTGTCCACGGTGTAGGAGGGGCCGGGCCGCGCCAGTTCGCGGCCGTCGGCGACCAGCCCGGGCTCGCCGGCAATGGCGCGCCGCACCCAGTCGAGCCGCGTGCGCGCCGGCACTGCCGGCACCGCGCGCAAGGGCGGCATCGCGGCGGGCACCAGGCGCACCTCGCGCAAGCCGAGCCGCTCGCGCGCCTCGATGGCGAGGCGCAGGTGACCGTGGTGAATCGGGTTGAAGGTGCCGCCGAGGATGCCGATCACGCTCAGCGGATGTGTCCGTCGCCCAGCACGATCCATTTCTGGGACGTCAGCCCTTCGAGGCCGACCGGTCCGCGGACGTGGAACTTGTCGGTGCTGATGCCGATTTCCGCGCCGAGGCCGTATTCGTAGCCGTCGGCGAATCGCGTCGAGGCGTTGACCATCACCGAGCTCGAGTCCACCTCGCGCAGGAAGCGCCGCACGCGCGACAGGCTTTCGGTGACGATGGCGTCGGTGTGATGCGAGCCGTGGCGGGCGATGTGCTCCATGGCATCGTCGAGGCCATCCACCATCTTCACCGACAGGATCGGCGCCAGGTACTCGGTGTCCCAGTCGTCCGGGGTGGCCGCCTTGCTGCCCGGGAGCAGCTTGCGGGTGCGCTCGCAGGCCCGTACCTCGACGCCGTGCTCGCCGTAGATGCGGCCCAGCTCCGGCAGCACCTTGGCCGCGATCGACTGGTCGACCAGCAGCGTCTCCATGGTGTTGCAGGTGCCGTAGCGCTGCGTCTTGGCGTTGACCGCGACGGCGATCGCCTTCTCGATGTCCGCCGCGCCGTCGATGTAGACGTGGCAGATGCCCTCCAGGTGCTTGATCACGGGTACGCGCGCGTTCTGGCTGACGAATTCCACCAGGGCCTTGCCGCCGCGCGGGATCACCACGTCCACGAACTCGGGCATGCCGAGCAGCTCGCCGACCGCCTTGCGGTCGGTGATGTCCAGCACCTGCACGGCATCGGCCGGCAATCCGGATTCCTTCAGCGCACGATCGATGCAGCGGGCGATGGCGACGTTCGAGTTCAGGGCTTCGCTGCCGCCCCGCAGGATGCTGGCGTTGCCGGACTTCAGGCACAGCGCGCCGCAGTCGGCGGTGACGTTGGGGCGCGACTCGTAGACGATGCCGACCACGCCCAGCGGCACGCGCATCCGCCCGACCTGGATGCCGGACGGCCGCGACTTGAAGTCGGTCATCTCGCCGACCGGGTCGGCCAGGTTGGCGATCTGGCGCACGCCGTCCGCCATGGCCTCGATGCGCTCGGCATTCAGTTCCAGCCGGTCCATCAGCGAGGCCTCGAGCTTGGCCGACTCGCCGGCGCGCAGGTCCTGGCCGTTGGCGGAGAGCAGCGCGCGGGTCTCGCCGCGCAGGATCTCTGCGAGCGAGAACAGCGCGGCGTTCTTCTGGCCGGTCTCGGCCCGCGCCAGCACGCGCGCGGCGGAGCGCGCCCGCTGGCCGCGGTCGCGCATCGCGCTGCTGATCGTGGAGCGCCCCTTGCCGGCGGCGGCGCGTGCCGCGTCCTTGGCTGCTTCGGGGCTCATCGGGGGAGTGTCATGCGACGGCGGCACCGCTGGCCGCCATGACGCATGTTAACAGTTCCTCCCAGGCGCTCTCGGCGCTGCCGGACTTGGCGTCGAAGTCCATGCGTGCGCAGCGCGCGAGCCAGCCGTACACCTGCCCCGCGCGCGCCCGCGGCAGCGCCTTCAGGAACGGCGCCTGCCGCGCACGCCAGACGCCCGCGGCCTCCAGCGCGGCGGTCGCGTTCTTCGTCTGCGCGAACTGCGCCGCGGCCGCGGCCCACTGCCGCAGCGTGAAGGACCATGCGCCGAGCAGTGCCGGCAGCTCGACACCTTCCTCGCGCAGCCGCGCCAGGCTGCGCGCAGCGCCCGCTCCATCTCCGGCCAGCACCTTCTCGATGAGATCGAAAGCCTCGAAGCGTGCGCTGTCGGCCACCGCCGCCCGCACGCCGGCCTCGTCGACCGCGCCGTCCGGAAACAGCAGGCGCAGCTTCTGGACGTCCTGCGCGGCTGCGAGCAGGTTGCCCTCGGTGCGCTCGGCCAGCAGGCGCACCGCGTCGGCGCTGGCGCGAATCCCGGCCGCCTGCAACCGCGACTCGATCCACTGCGGCAGCTGCTCCGGCGTGACTGCCGCGAAATACAGGCTGGCGCCCGCCTGCTCGATCGCCGAGAACCATGCGCTCTGCCGCGCGCGCCACTCCAGCGCGCCGCAGACGAGGACGATCAGCGTGTCGGGCGGCGGCGACCGCGCGAGCGACTGCAGCGTCTTGCTGCCGGCGTCGCCGGGCGCGCCGCCCGGCAGGTGGACCTCGATGGCGCGGCGCGACGCGAACAGCGACAGGCTCGCGGCCGCCTGCAGCAGCTGCGACCAGTCGAAATCCTTGCCGGCGTCGAGCACTTCGCGCTCGGTGAAAGCCTGCGTGCGCGCCGCCCGGCGCAGCGCATCCAGCGCCTCCTGCACCAGCAGCGGCTCGTCCCCCGCGACCACGTAGAGGGGCCGCAGCGGCTGTTGCACGTGCGAACTCCACTGCGCCGGCCGGATCTGCATTGGTACATTGCACCACCGACGCCGACCTTCCGCCATGGACCGCGACTACTCCGCCCTCGATCGCCTGCTGATGCGCGCGCAAGGCGTGCTCGCCCAGGCCGTGCCGCCCGGCCCGACGGCCCCGGCGCCCCTTCCCGCCGCCGCAATTTCCGCCCCCGAAGATCCGCTCGACGAAACCGCTCGCAACCATGCCGCCGGCCTGATGCGCGTGAACCATGCCGGCGAAGTCGCGGCCCAGGCGCTCTACCGCGGACAGGCCCTGACGGCGCGCGGCACCACGACGCGCACGCACCTGCTCGCCGCCGCGGACGAGGAGCAGGCGCACCTGTCCTGGTGCCGGCAGCGGCTGGACGAGCTCGGCGACCGCCCGAGCCGCCTGGACCCGCTGTGGTACGCCGGCTCCTTCGCCATCGGCGCGCTGGCCGGCCTGGCCGGCGACCGCTGGAGCCTGGGTTTCGTCGAGGAGACCGAGCGCCAGGTCTCGGAGCACCTGTCGGGACACATGGACACGCTGCCCGCCGGCGACACCCGCAGTCGCGCCATCGTGGCGGCCATGCGGGCCGACGAGGAAATCCACGGCCGCGCAGCGGCCGAACTCGGCGCGCTGCGGCTGCCGGAGTTCGTGCGCGAAGCGATGCGCAGCATGGCGCGGGTGATGACTCGGACGGCTTACTGGTTCTGAATTTTTGGCAGGGTGAAGCGCGGGGAAATCGCGGACAGACCCAGGTTTTTGGGAACAGTATGGTGACGGCGTCGGTGGCGGACGGCCGCATCCGGTGCTTCCGCCGGCGGGTTGCGGTGCCTGGGCCGAAGTATGGGTTTGCTGTTCGGTGGCAGACGGCCGCATCCGGTGCTTCCGCTACGGGATGGCTCCCCGCGTGGCCCTTACGGGCCACCCCCGCAGCGAAAAGATGCTGCGGGGGCTCCGCGCGGGTCCGCTTGACTCCCTCCGCGAAAGCCCCGGACGCGGGCTGTTCAGCGTCGGTGGCTGATTCTCAAACCAACCACCTCACGTTCGGGCCGGAACGCGGGGGAGGCTGCGCGGCGTGCAACCTGAAGCGGCGCCGAGCATCGCAGCCCGGGGCGGGGGCGGGCCGCCGGTGGCGGCACGAGCGCATACGCGCTCGGCGGGGAAAGAGTCAGGGTCCTTGTTCCCACCAACCGCATCGTGGGAAGAAGCGCGCGCATGCGCGGTACCCCGTTCCGGGCGAGAAGCGCAGGGCACCGGCGAAGCCGGCGCCGCTTAGGGCGCACGACGCGCAGCCTCCACCGCGCTTCGGCCCAGCCACCGCAGCCCCGTAGCGGAAGCACCGGATGCGGCCGTCTGCCACCATAGGTCCCCGCCAACGGGGGCCAATATCGCGCCCCTGAGACGTAGCCCGCACAGCGACGAAAGCGCCGTCCAGGGCATCCAGAAAACAGGTCCCCGCGTGCTACCCTCACGCGCCTGAAATCATTGCCTCAGTGCCCCATGAGATTCCGCCTGTTCTGCGCCGCCGTCCTGTGCGCGGCTGCTGCCCTGCCCGCCGGCGCCGCGGCGCCGCTCGACCGCATCGTCGCGGTGGTCAACGAGGACGTCGTGCTGCAG
>DATLCG010000147.1:0-3315 GCA_035526525.1 Binatia bacterium | reverse complement strand
GTAATACATCGGGATCTCGCGCTTCTCGACCAGCGCGCCGGTGCGCCAGCCGCGGCCGTCGATCACCTGCTCGTTGGCGAGCACGGTGCGGTCCACCGGGTCCCAGTTCACGGTGCCGGTCTTCTTGTAGGCGAGCCCCTTCTCGAGCATGCGCAGGAAGAACCACTGGTTCCAGCGGTAGTAGTCCGGCTGGCAGGTGGCCAGCTCGCGCGACCAGTCGATGGCGAAGCCCAGCGCCTTGAGCTGCTTCGTCATGTACCGGATGTTGTCCCAGGTCCACTGCGCCGGCGGCACGCCGTTGGCCATTGCCGCGTTCTCGGCCGGCAGGCCGAAAGCGTCGAAGCCCATCGGCTGCAGCACGTTCCTGCCGCGCATTCGCTGGTAGCGCGAGATGACGTCGCCGATGGTGTAGTTGCGCACGTGCCCCATGTGCAGCCGCCCACTGGGATACGGGAACATGCAGAGGCAGTAGAACTTCGGCCGCGCCGGGTTCTCGACGGGGCGAAAGGCGTCCGAGCGCGACCAGAACTCCTGCGCGTCGCGCTCGACCTCGGCGAAAACGTATTCGGACTGCACGGCGGGAACCCGGAAGAAAAAACGGCCGCTAGTCTAGCGAGCGCGCTGCGGCGGCGTCCGCGCGAGCGCGGCGCGGACGTCGCCAGCGAGATCCGCATACTCGCCGGCCGCCGCCCCCGCCGCAGCCTCCGCGCGCGCCAGTGACGCCAGCGCCGCCCCGGCCTCGCCGTCGTCGGCATGCCATTGCGCCTCGAGATACAGCGGGACCGGCCACGAGGCCTGGGCCCTCGCGGCAATCTCCAGCGTCGCGATCGCGCCCGGCGTGTCGCCACCCGCGCGCTGCAGCTGCGCCTTCCACAACAGCAGGCGCCCGCGGCCGCTGGAGTCGCGGATCGGGCGCGCGAGCGCCGCGTCGTACAGCGCCAGCAATGCCGGCGTGAGCATCGAGCAGCGCCGGTCCACCGCCAGCGCGGCGAGCTCGATCAGCCCGGACAGGGCATAGGTGCCGATGCGCGCCGGCAGCCGCTCGCCGGCGCGGGCGAGGTCCTGCGCACCGACGCTGCCGCTGGCCAGGCACTGCACGTAGGCCGCCTGCAGCTCCGCCTCGCCGCGCGGGCTCGTGCGGAGCAGTGCCGCCGCCTCGCCGTAGCGCTGCTGCTCGGTCATCAATTGCGACGCGTCGGCGATCGCCCACGCAGAGGACGGATGCACGCGGAGGACGTAGCCGGTGAGCGCCTCGCGGCTGCGCCAGGCGTGCGCATGCACCGCGGTGAGGGCCGCGCAGGCCGCCACGCAGGTGGCCGCGACCGCGACGCGACGCGCCGGGCTCGCCAGCAGGCGGTGCAGCAGCGCGGCCGCCGCGAGTACCGCGCCGAACAGGGGAAAGTAGTTCCGGTGCTCGAACATCGGCAGCAGCGGCCAGAGCGTGGACTCGATGGCATGGCCGGCGAAAAACAGCAGGATGCCGAGCGAGGCCAGCGGCAGGCGCCGCCGAAGCCAGAATGCTGCAGCGGCGAGCGCGGCCAGCAGCAGCGCCGCAACCAGTGTCGACGCCGGCTGCAGCCAGCCCGCCGACATGGGCACGTCGTCGTGATAGAAGCCCATGCGTCCGGGCCAGGGCGCGAAGATCTGGCCCAGGTAGGACGCCACCACCCGCTGCTCCGTGAGCAGCCGCGTCGCCGGCGTGAAGTCGCTGGCGGCGTAGCCCGCGCGCATCATCGGCAGCAGGTGCGCCAAGGCCCACGCCATGGCGGCCGCGATGACCAGCAGCAGCGCGATGCCGGCGATTCCCAGGCGCCGTCGCGCGATCCCGTCGCCGGAAAAACGGAACAGCAGCGCTTCCACCAGCAGCAGGTACAGCGGCAGGA
Source organism: Binatia bacterium (assembly GCA_035526525.1). Taxonomy (GTDB): domain Bacteria; phylum Pseudomonadota; class Gammaproteobacteria; order Nevskiales; family Nevskiaceae; genus JACPFV01. The sequence continues at coordinate 1,432 of DATLCG010000147.1, read as the reverse complement.
GTGCGCCGTTTTCCTTGGCGAGGATGGCCAGCGGCACGCACGCCGCGGCCAGGCCGAGCCGGGCCGGAGCTCCAGGCAGCCCCGCCAGCTGGCGCGTGCGCCCGGCGGTGTAAGCCCACATCCCGGCCAGGCTGAACGCCGCCGCCAGCTGCGTCATGCGCTGGACCGTGTACAGCACTGTGCTCACCTGCAAGGGGTGCAGCAGCCAGATCGCCGCGACCGCGAGCGCCAGTCCCTGGGGAAGCGCGATCCCGGCGGCGCGCGCCAGCGCACCGGCCAGGCCGAACACGAGTGCGCCACAGGCGAGATGCAGCAGCAAGTTGGTGAGCTTCCAGCCGGCAAGGTCGCTGCCGTGCACGGCACGGTCGAGCAGGAACGTGGCCATCGACAGCGGCCGGCCGGTCACGCCGCTCGAGCTGAACAGCTCGCGGCCCGTGTCCACTTCGCGCTCCTCGTCCAGCAGGGGCGCGATCTGCGGGAAATCGTCCAGCACGAGCGGGCCGTGCAGGGCGGGCCAGTACAGCGTCGCGCACAGGGCCATCGCGACCAGCAGGGCCAGCCGCAACGTCCCTTTCTGCTGCATCGCAGCGCAAACCGCCGGGCTTGGGGGTGTCACACTCGTCATGCGCTGGCAGGCAACGGCAGACCGGAAGCGATCCTAAGTGATCCGGTGGCACATACATTGCGACTCAGCGCGAAGGGGGCAAGTCATGAACCGCCACACAGCGCACGGATTCACCTTGATCGAGCTGATGGTCACCGTGGCGATCATCGGCGTCCTGGCGGCCGTCGCGATCCCGTCCTACCAGGACTATGTCGCGCGCGCGCAGGTCGCCGAGGCCACGGGACTGCTGTTCGGCACCAAGGTGCCGGCCGCCGAGTACTACTACGACCGGGGCCACTGGCCGTCTGCGGGCACCATCGGCAGCGTCATCGTCACGCTGCGCGGAAAGTACGTCTCCACCATCGAGGTCACCGCCGGCAGCGGGTCGGGCGGCCTCACGTTCCAGATGATGGTCACCATGAAGGACACCGGCGTGAACCGGTTCGTCGAGGGCAGGACGATTTACCTCACCACCTCGGACGGCGGGCGCCAATGGGTGTGCCAGAGCGGCGGCACTGCGCCGCTGTCTCCGAAATACCTGCCGGGGGCATGCCGCTGACAATTCGTGTCAGTCCGTGTCACTCCGGGTGGCGCAGACGAACGGTCAGGTTATTGAGCGGAAACGGCTTTCCCCGGTAGTGCGTCTGGCATGCGGGTTGCGCCGACAAACCGGGGACCTACTTTCCCGTCCATCCCATCTGGGGAGATTTCCATGAACAAGCAGAAAGGCTTCACGCTGATCGAACTGATGATCGTCGTTGCGATCATCGGCATTCTGGCCGCCGTCGCCATTCCGGCGTACCAGGACTACATCGCCCGGGCGCAGGT
>DATLCG010000144.1:0-18916 GCA_035526525.1 Binatia bacterium | reverse complement strand
GACCCTGACTCTTTCCCCGCCGAGCGCGTATGCGCTCGTGCCGCCACCGGCGGCCCGCCCCCGCCCCGGGCTGCGATGCTCGGCGCCGCTTCAGGTTGCACGCCGCGCAGCCTCCCCCGCGCTCCGGCCCGAACGGGAGGTGGTTGGTTTAAGAATCAGCCACCAGACGAAGAGCAGGCCGCGTCCGGGGCTTTCGCGGAGGGAGTAAACGCGGACCCGCGCGGAGCCCCCGCGGCGTCTTCTTGCCGCGGGGGTGGCCCGGAGGGCCACGCGGGGAGCCATCCCGTAGCGGAAGCACCGGATGCGGCCGTCCGCCACCGAAAGCGCCCCGCGCTTCGGACGCGATAACGCGAAATGGGATTTCGGAAGCCGCGAGAGGGGAAAAAATTGGTCGGGGCGAGAGGATTTGAACCTCCGACCACCTCCACCCCAAGGAGGTGCGCTACCAGGCTGCGCTACGCCCCGACCGTTTGAGACGACTGCGCCCGCATTGCGCGGGCGCGTGATGTTAGCGGATGGCTGCGGGGGGCGGAAGCGAAATGCGCTTACTTCGCTAGCAGCTTGAGCGCCGATTCCAGCTCGCTGCGCATCTGCGCGAGCTCGGCCTTCGAGGCCTTGATGCGCGGCGGCGGGATGGCCTGCGGCTGCAGCGGCGCGATCGCGCCGAGCTGCGCGCGCGGCGGCATGCCGGCGGCCAGCGGTGCGCCGATCTTGGGCAGCTCCTTCAGGCGCTGGCGCGCACCGCCGATGGTGAAGCCCTGCTCGTACAGCAGGCTGCGGATGCGGCGGATCATCAGCACGTCGTCGTGCTGGTAGTAGCGCCGGTTGCCGCGGCGCTTGACCGGCTTGAGCTGCGGGAATTCCTGCTCCCAGTAGCGCAGCACGTGCGGCTTCACCATGCAGAGGTCGCTGACCTCGCCGATGGCGAAGTACCGCTTGCGCGGGATCTCCGGCAGCGCCGGGATGGCGAGGTTACTGGCCGGTTCCCGCATCGCCTTCCACTCTCAGCCGCAGCTTCTGGCCTGGCCTGAACGTGACCACGCGGCGCGCGGAGATCGGGATCTCCTCGCCGGTCTTGGGATTGCGGCCAGGCCGCTGGTTCTTGTCGCGCAATTCGAAATTGCCGAAGCCGGACAGCTTCACCTGCTCGCCTGCCTCGAGGCTGTGGCGGATCTCCTCGAAGAACAGGTCCACGAATTCCTTTGCTTCGCGCTTGTTGAGGCCAAGCTGCTCGAAGAGCGCTTCCGCCAGCTCCGCCTTGGTCAACGCCGCCATCGCGATCCCCGCCGCTCCCGTCCGTCAGGTCCGGATCGAAGCCCCCACCGCCTCGCCGAGACGGGCCATCACGGCCTGAACCGCAGATTCCACCTCGGCGTCAGTAAGGGTGCGCGAATTGTCTTGAAAAATCAAGCCTAAAGCCATGCTTTTACAGCCATTCGGCAATCCCGCTCCCCGGTAGACATCGAAGATGCGCGCCTGGCGCAACAGCGGACCGCCGGCAGTGCGCGTCTCGTCGAGCAGGGTCTGGGCCGCCACTTCGTCCTTCACGACCACCGCCAGGTCCCTGCGAACACTGGGGAAATCCGGGGGACGGGCCACTTTCGGCAGTCCGGCCGCCAGCACCGCCTCGGCGTCCAGCTCGAACACGAAGGCGCCCTCCCCCAGGTCCAGCTCACGCCGCAGGCGTGGGTGCAGCGCACCCAGCCATCCGGCCGGCCGGCCTGCCCGCAGGACCCGCGCGGACTGGCCCGGATGCAGCGCGGGATGCTCGCCGGGCTCGAACGACCAGTCGTGGGCATCGGCGCCGAGCAGCGCGAGCAGATCCGATTTCACCGCGTACAGGTCCACGGCCTGCGACGGCGTGCCCCACTGCTCCGGCAGCGCGCTGCCCGCCGCGAGACCCGCGATGCGCATCTGCTCGACCACGTCGCGCCCGCGCTGCGAGAAGCAGACGCCCGCTTCGTAGATGCGCACGCGCGGCTGCTGGCGCTGGCGGTTGTAGCGCCAGGTCTCGACCAGGCCCGGCCACAGGCTGGTGCGCATCACCGACTGCGTGTCGGCCATCGGGTTGTCCAGCGCCACCGGCGTGGCCGCGGGCTCGATGCGCGCCTGCAGCGCAGGGGACACGAAGCTGTAGGTGATGACTTCCTGCCAGCCCCGCGCGGCGAGCCGCTGGTGAACCGCAGACAGCGGCCGGCGCTGCTCGGTCACCGGCGCGGCCACCAGGCGCGCAGCGTAGGGCTGCGCCGGGATGCGGTCGTAGCCGTGCAGGCGCGCGACCTCTTCGATCAGGTCGGGCTCGATGCGCAGGTCGTGGCGATGCGGCGGGATCGTGGCGATCCAGCCGATGCGGCCGAGGCGCTTCAGCGCGATGCCGAGCCTCGGCAGCAAGCGCTCGACGTCGCGGTCGGCGATCTGCATGCCGAGCAGCCGCAACAGCCGTTCGCGGCGAAGCGTCACGCGCAAGGGCTTGGGCTGCGCCACGCCCGCCTCGCTCACCGCCCCGGCGGCGCCCCCGCACAGCTGCACCACCAGCGCGGTCGCGCGCTCCAGTGCGGTGCGCTGGATGGAAGGATCCACGCCGCGCTCGAAGCGGTACGCGGCGTCCGAATTGATGCGGTGGCGGCGCGCGGTCGCAGCGACGCTCGCGGGATCGAAGCAGGCGCTTTCCAGGAAGACGGCGGTCGTGGTCGCGCCGACCGCGGTGGCGGCGCCGCCCATCACGCCTGCCAGCGCGACGGGGCCGCTGTCGTCGGCGATCACCAGGTCAGCCGCGTCCAGTTCCACCGGCTGGTCGTTCAGCAGGGTCAGGCGCTCGCCGGCGCGCGCGCGGCGCACCTGGATCGGTCCCTGCAGCTTGCCTGCGTCAAAGGCGTGCAGCGGCTGGCCCAGTTCCAGCAGCACGTAGTTCGTCACGTCCACCAGCGGGCTGATGCTGCGCAGCCCGGCGCGACGCAGGCGCTCGCGCATCCAGTCGGGCGTGCGGGCGCCCGCCACCACGCCATCGATGGCGCGGCCCGCGTAGCGCACGCAGCCCTTGCGGTCGGCGATGCGCACCGCGCGCTTCGTCTTCGACGCCGGCTTCACCGGCGTGATCGCGGGTTCGCTGAAGGGCACGCCGTGGATCGCCGCGATTTCGCGCGCGAGCCCGCGCACCGACAGGCAGTCGCCGCGGTTGGGCGTGAGCTCCGGCACCAGCAGCGCATCGTCGAGCGCCAGGTGCGCGCCGATGGCCGCGCCGACGCGCGCATCGGCGTCCAGCTCGAGCAGTCCTTCGGATTTTTCCGCGAGGCCCAGTTCCTGCGCCGAGCACAGCATCCCGGCCGACTCGACGCCACGCAGCGCGGCCTGCCGGATCTCGGTGCCGTTCGGCAATCGCGCGCCGGCCAGCGCCACCGGCGCGATCATGCCTTCGCGCGCGTTGGCCGCGCCGCAGACGATGGTGTGCGTGCCGCTGCCCGTGTCCACCTCGCACACGCGCAGGCGATCGGCCTGCGGGTGCGGACGGATCGACTGGATGCGGCCGACGACGACGCGGTCGGGCGCGCGCGGCAGCGGCTCGACCGTGGCCTCGATGCCGGCCAGGGTCAGACGCTCGGCGAGAGCCTCGTCCGAGGCCTTCACCTGCACCCACTCGCGCAGCCAGCGCAGGCTCACGTTCACCGGAACGCCTCCAGGAAGCGCAGGTCGTTCTCGAAGAACAAACGCAGGTCATCCACGCCGTAGCGCAGCATGGCCATGCGCTCCACGCCCATGCCGAAGGCGTAGCCCGTGTACTTCTCGGGATCCAGGCCGACCGCCTTCAGCTCGTTGGGGTGCACCATGCCGCAGCCGAGCACCTCCAGCCAGCGCTCGCCCCACTTGATGTGCACGTCCGCGCCGGGCTCGACGAACGGGAAGTACGACGGGCGGAAGCGCACTTCCATCTCGCGCTCGAAGAAGCGCGACAGGAAGCTCATCAGGTCGTACTTGAGGTCGGCGAAAGTCACGTCCTCGGCGACGTAGAGCCCCTCGACCTGGTGGAACATCGGGCTGTGCGTGCGATCGAAGTCGCGGCGGTAGACACGGCCCGGGCACAGGATCCGCACCGGCGGCTTGCCGCCGGACTTCACCAGGTGTTCCAGCGTGCGGATCTGCACCGGCGAGGTGTGCGTGCGCAGCACGCGCGCACCGTTCTGCACGTAGAACGTGTCCTGCATGGCGCGCGCCGGGTGGCCTTCCGGCATGTTGAGCGCGGCGAAATTGTGGAAGTCGTCCTCGATCTCGGGGCCCGACACCGACTCGAAGCCCTGCTGCGCGAACAGGCGCTCGATGCGCTCGATGGTGCGCGTCACCGGGTGCAGGCCGCCCGCCTGCTCGCCGCGCGCGGGCAGCGTGACGTCGATGGTCTCCGCCGCCAGCTCACGCGCCAGCTGCGCCTGCTCCAGCACCGCCTGCCGCGACTCGATCAGCGTGGCGATCTCGTCGCGCGCGCGGTTGACCTGCTCGCCGAAGGCGCGGCGCTGGTCGGGCGCCATGCCGCCGAGCTGCTTGAGCAGCTCGGTGACGCGGCCCTTCTTGCCGAGCAGATCGACGCGCAGCTGCTCCAGCGCGCGCGCGTCCGCCGCGGCGTCGATGCCGCCGCGGGCCCCCGCGAGGATGTCTTCGATGGTGCCGGACATTTTCCTGGCTCCGAAAATAACAAAGGGGAGCGGGTTGCGCCGCTCCCCTTCGCCGTTGCTGCGTCCGGCTTAGGCGGCCGCGCCCAGCTTCGCCTTGGCCTGCTCGGCCAGCGCCGCAAACGAGGCCGCGTCGTGCATCGCCATGTCGGCGAGCACCTTGCGGTCGAGCTCCACGCCCGCGAGATCCAGGCCGCGGATGAACTTGCTGTAGGACAGCCCGTTCAGGCGTGCGCCCGCGTTGATGCGCTGGATCCACAGCGCGCGGAACTCGCGCTTCTTCCCGCGCCGGTCGCGGTAGGCGTAGACGCCCGCCCGCGTAACGTGCTGCATCGCGGTCTTGATCGAGCGGCTGCCCGCCCCGTAGTAGCCCTTGGCCTTCTTCAGGAGCTTCTTGTGCTTCGCACGAACCGTCGTGCCGCGCTTGACTCTCGCCATGGTCGGGCTCCGTTACGCGTAGGGCAGCATCTGGGCGACTTCGGCGACATCCGACGGATGCACCGAGGCGGGCCCGCGCAGGTTGCGCACGCGCTTGCCGGATTTCTTGGTGAGGATGTGGCGCTTGACCGCCTGGCCGCGCTTGAAGCCTTTGCCACGCTTGGCAAAGCGCTTCTTGGCGCCGCGGTTGGTCTTCAACTTCGGCATGGACTGCTCCTTCTTTAATGCTTCGCCAGGCAGCGCCATCGGCGCGTTTGGGAGCCTGGGTCGGCTTGTGGGTGCTGCATTCCGCCCTGGAGCGGAATCACTTCTTCTTCGGCGTCATCACCATCACGGTGGACCGCATCTCGAGCCGCGGCATCTGCTCGACGATCGCCAGCGCATCGAGGTCGGTGCGCACGCGCTCGAGCAGCTTGTGGCCGAGCTCCTGGTGCACCATCTCGCGGCCGCGGTAGCGGACCGTCACCTTGATCTTGTCGCCTTCCTCGAGGAACCGCGTCAGCGCGCGCAGCTTGGTCTGGTAGTCGCCCTCTTCCGTCGTCGGGCGGAACTTCACTTCCTTGACCTGGATCTGCTTCTGCTTCTTGCGCGCCAGCTGCGCCTGCTTGTCCTTCTGGTAGATGTACTTGCCGTAGTCCATGATCTTGCAGACCGGCGGCTCGGCGTTCGGCGACACTTCCACCAGATCGAGGCCGAGCTCCTCGGCCTTGGTCACGGCGTCGCGGGTCATCATGATCCCGATCTGCTCGCCGGCGGCCCCGATCACGCGCACGCGCGGCGCGGAGATCTGGTGATTCTTGCGGTCATCTTTCTCTGAAATGTGCGATTCCTCCGGCGATCGGGGTGCTTCCGCGCGGCACACGGCCGGCGCGAAAAGCCGGCGAATTCTATAGGCGTTCCCGGGGGTTCACAAGCAAAAATCTTCCGGAATCCGGGGCGTTGCGGCAACCGTCCGCGTGGGCGGCTTCAGCCCGCTGCCTGGCGCAGCTCGCGCAGCAGCTCGACCCCGCTCCAGTCGCGGCGGCCGCCGGTCTCGGCCTTGCGGACCAGGGCGATCAGGCGCCCATTCACCGGCGCCGGCCGGCCGATCTTCTGCGCCAGCCGCACGACCTCGCCGTTGAGCCAGTCGATCTCCGTCTTGCGGCCCGCCTCGAGGTCCTCCCACATGGACGAACGCGCCAGCGGATCGATCGCCAGCATGCGGTTGGCCAGCCGGCGGAACAGGAAGTCCGGCACCGACAACATGCGTGGCAACCAGCGAGGCGGCAGCGCCGTCAGCTGCGCGGGCCGGATGCCGGCCTGCGCGAGCAGCTCCAGCAGCTCCCGCTGGGCCAGCGCCAGGCAGCGCCGGAAGGCGCGCTGCGACAGTTCGTCGCGCAGCGGCAGGCCCGACAGCGCGTTGATGCAGTTGTTGAGGTTGAGCAGCAGCTTGCCCCAGAGGACTGCCGGCATGTCGGCGTGCTGCAGCAGCGGCAGGCCGGCTGCCGCGAAGGCCGGCAGGAACGGCGGCAGCGCCGCATGGCGCTCGACCTCGAGTTCGCCCTGCGAGCCCTGGTGAAAGCGGCCCTCGCCGCGATGCACGACGTTGAACGGCACCATGCCGGTGAGCACCGTCCGTCCCGGGAGGAATTCCCGCAGGACCTCGGCGTTGTGCAGGCCGTTCTGGAAGCTGATGACCACCGCGCGCGGCGGCAGCACGCGGGCGAGCTCGCGAGCGGCGTCCGCAGTGGCAGCGGACTTGACCGTGACCAGCACCAGCGAGGCCTCGCGCGCGCCCTCCGGCTTGGTGTCCACCTGCACCTGCGCGGCGGGCACGCGCAGGTCGGCGCCCCGGTAATCGGTGAGGTGCAGCCCGTGCGCGCGCAGTTCGGAGGCGATGCGTGGCCGCGCCACGAAATGCACGCGGCTGCCGCCGGCGGCGAGGCGGCCGCCGACATAGCCGCCGATGCTGCCGGCGCCGTAGATACAGAGGTCGGTCAAGTTGGCATCCCGAAAATGGTAGGCGCGAGTGGACTCGAACCACCGACCCCCACCATGTCAAGGTGGTGCTCTAACCAGCTGAGCTACGCGCCTGCCGAGGTCGCTCCGGCGACGGATGCGCCGGGGCGCGCACGATACCGGACCCCTCCCCCGCAGGCAACGCGATTCAGCTCCAGCGACGCGCCGTGATCGCGGCGGCCTCCGCGGGCGTCACCGGCGGCGAGTAGTGCCTGCCGGCGGCGAGCTCGAAGCCGTAGCGGCGGACGAAGCCCGCGGCCGATTCCGAGGCGACGCCGGTGACGACCACCTGCACGCGCAGCGCGTGCGCCATGGCCGCCATGACCTTGAGCACCTCGGCGCCGCGGCTTCCCGGCGCCAGCCCGTCCGCGAACGACGGGCTCAGCACCAGCGCATCGAGCGGCAGTCCCGCGAGCGCAGGAAGCGACGAGTCGCCGCTGCCGAAGTCGTCGGCGCCGACGCGAAAGCCCAACCCGCGCAGCTGCGCCAGCCGCGCATGCGGCGCCACGTGCATGAGCTGGGCCTCGGCCACGCAGAGCACGCAGCGGTCCGCCGCCAGGTTCGCGGCCTGGATCGCACTGTGCAGGTCGCGCTCGAACGACTCGGCCTGCAGGTGGCTGCCGGCAACCGGCACGTAGAGCTTCGGTGCGCCCGGCAGCGGCGCCACCGCGGCGGCGGCGGCCCGCAGCACGCGCCGGCCGAGCTCGGGGCCGAGCCCGGATTCGCCTGCGGACGTCGCGATGGGAGTGCCGGCGACCGATGGCCACGCCCGGAACGCCGCGACGGTGCCATCGGCCAGGCTGACCACCGGCTCGAGCGCGATCTCCACCCGCTCCTGGGCCAGTGCCGCCTCGAGCTCGTGCAGCTCGCGCAGCCGCCGCATCGCGGCCTCGCGGTCTTCCTTCAGCAGGTCGGCATCCGGGGCCAGCCCGCTCGCGCCCGTCACGCCCATCGCGGTGCGGTAGCGATCGAGGATCAGGTGCAGCAGGTGACGCACCAGCGGATCGGCGTGCTCCAGCCGCTCCCGCAGGTGCTCGCGGGTGATGACCCGCACCGAGGTGGGCTCGCGCGCCACCGCGCCGGCGGTGCGCGGGCGCCCGTCCAGCAGGCCGGTCTCGCCCAGCAGCTCGCCGGCCTGCACGGTGCCGATCACCCGCGCGTCCTGCTTGCGCTTGACGTCGATGGCGCCGGCCTCGACCAGGTACGCGCAGTCGGCGGGATCGCCCTCATGGAACAGGCGCTCGCCGGCGCGCAGCTCGATGCGCAGCTTGTGGGCAGCTCCCATGCGACTCTCCCTGCCACCGGGCGGCGGCTTATCAGCCCGCGACGCTCATCACCTTCGCCTTCAGCTGGCGGATCTCGTCGCGCTTCTTCGCCGCCAGCTCGAACTCCAGGTTCTGCGCGGCCTGGTACATCTCCTTCTCCAGCCGGGCGAGCGCCTTGGCCAGCATCGCCGGCGTCAGCTTCGCATACTGCGCGCCCTGCTCGGCCGCCTTCATCGCGCGCTCGGCCGACAGCTCCTCGTAGCCGGCGTGCAGCACGTCGGCGACTGCCTTCCTGATGCCGCGCGGCGTGATGCCGTGGGCCAGGTTGTGCGCGCGCTGCTTCTCGCGGCGGCGATCGGTCTCGGCCAGCGCCCGCTTCATCGAGTCGGTGTGCTGGTCGGCGTAGAGGATGGCGCGGCCCGACAGGTTGCGCGCGGCGCGGCCGATGGTCTGGATCAGCGAGCGCTCCGAGCGCAGGAAGCCTTCCTTGTCGGCGTCCAGCACCGCGACCAGCGACACCTCCGGGATGTCGAGACCCTCGCGCAGAAGGTTGATGCCGACCAGCACGTCGAACACGCCGAGTCGCAGGTCGCGGATGATTTCCGCGCGCTCGACGGTATCCACGTCGGAGTGCATGTAGCGCACCTTCACGCCGTGCTCGTGCAGGTAGTCGGTGAGGTCCTCGGCCATGCGCTTGGTCAGGACCGTCACCAGCGTGCGCTCCTTCTTCTCCACGCGGATGCGGATCTCGCCGAGCAGGTCGTCCACCTGCGTGGATGCCGGCCGCACTTCCACCTCCGGGTCCACCAGGCCGGTCGGGCGCACCACCTGCTCGGCCACGGCGCCGGACTTCTGCAGCTCGTAGGGACCCGGCGTGGCGGAGACGTAGATGGTCTGCGGGCAGATGCGCTCGAACTCGTCGAAGCGCAGCGGCCGGTTGTCCAGCGCCGACGGCAGCCGGAAGCCGTAGGACACCAGCGTCTCCTTGCGCGACCGATCGCCCTTGTACATGGCGCCGAGCTGGGGAACGGTCACGTGGCTTTCGTCGACCACCACCAGCGCATCCGGCGGCAGGTAGTCGAACAGGCACGGCGGCGGCTGGCCCGGCCCGCGGCCCGACAGGTAGCGCGAGTAGTTCTCGATGCCGGAGCAGTAGCCGACCTCGTGGATCATTTCCAGGTCGAACAGCGTGCGCTGCTCCAGGCGCTGCGCTTCCAGCAGCTTTCCTTCGCGGCGGAAGTGCTCGAGGCGGTCGCGCAATTCGGCCTTGATGGCGTCCATCACGCCCAGCATCTTGTCGCGCGGTGTCACGTAGTGCGTGGCCGGGAACACGGTGTAGCGCGGCACCTTGCGCCTGAGCTCGCCGGTGAGCGGGTCGAACAGCGTGATCGACTCGATCTGGTCGTCGAACAGCTCCAGCCGCAGCGCCTCGTCGTCGGATTCGGCCGGGTGGATGTCCACCACGTCGCCGCGCACGCGGTAGGTGGCGCGCTTGAACTCGAAGTCGTTGCGCGTGTACTGCAGCTCGGTCAGCCGGCGCAGCAGCTCGCGCTGATCGATGCGCTCGCCCTTCATCAGGTGCAGCACCATCTGGAAATACTGCTGCGGATCGCCGAGGCCGTAGATGGCCGACACCGAGGCGACGACGATGGCGTCGCGCCGCGACAGGATGGTCTTGGTCGCCGACAGGCGCATCTGCTCGATGTGCTCGTTCACCGAGCTGTCTTTCTCGATGTAGGTGTCGGTCGAGGGGACGTAGGCCTCCGGCTGGTAGTAGTCGTAGTAGCTGACGAAGTACTCGACCGCGTTGTCCGGGAAGAACTCCTTGAACTCGCCGTAGAGCTGCGCCGCCAGCGTCTTGTTCGGCGCCAGCACCAGCGCCGGGCGCTGCAGGTTGGCGACCACGTTGGCGATGGTGAAGGTCTTGCCCGAGCCGGTGACGCCGAGCAGCGTCTGGTGGGACAGCCCGTCCTGCAGGCCGCGCGTCAGCGTTGCGATCGCGGCCGGCTGGTCGCCCGCCGGGGCCCAGTCGGCCTTGAGCGTGAAGGAGCCCTCCGGCTTCGGCCGGGGCAGCTGGGTGGAGATGTCTGCGGACGTTGTAGCCACTGCGATCTTGGACCTTGCCCGGGCGGATTCAGCGGCGCACAGCGTCCGCTGCAATCCGCACCACCGCCGTCGAGACGACGGCAAAAACGACCCGCTATTATGCGCGGCCCTCGAAGTCCGGACCTGTCGTGAACATCTCCCTGTCGCAGCGCGTCGCCCGCATCAAGCCCTCGCCCACGCTCGCCGTCACGGCGAAGGCGGCGGAGCTGAAGGCACAGGGCATCGACGTGCTGTCGCTGGGCGCGGGCGAGCCGGACTTCGACACGCCGGCCCACATCAAGGAGGCCGCGCACCAGGCCATCCGCGACGGCTTCACCAAGTACACGGCGGTCGGCGGCACGGCGTCGCTCAAGGCCGCGATCGCCGCGAAGATGAAGCGCGACAACGCCCTCGACTACAGGCCGAACCAGATCCTGGTGTCCAACGGCGGCAAGCAGTCCTGCTTCAACCTGTGCCAGGCGCTGCTGTCGCCCGGCGACGAGTCGGTGATCCCGGCGCCGTACTGGGTCAGCTACCCGGACATGGTGCTGCTGTCCGACGGCAAGCCGGTGTTCATCCCGACCACGGTCGAGGCGCGCTTCAAGATCACCGCGGAGCAGCTCGAGCGCGCGATCACGCCGCGCACGAAGCTGTTCTGGATCAATTCGCCGTCGAACCCCTCGGGCATGGCCTACACGCGCGCCGAGCTGGCCGCCCTCGGCGAAGTGCTGCGCAGGCACCCGCAGGTGCTGATCGCCACCGACGACATGTACGAGAAGATTCTCTGGGCGAAGGAGCCGTTCGCGGACATCGTCAACGTCTGCCCGGACCTCTACGAGCGCACGGTCGTGATCCACGCCGTGTCGAAGACCTACTCGATGACGGGCTGGCGCATCGGCTGGGCCTGCGGCCCGGCGAAGCTCATCACCGCGATGGCCGACATCCAGTCGCAGTCGACGTCGAACCCGAACTCGATCGCCCAGGTTGCGGCCGAGGCCGCGCTCAATGGCGACCAGTCCTGCGTGGCGGAGATGTGCAAGGCGTTCAAGGCGCGCCACGACAAGTTCGTGGCCGGCCTCAACTCCGTGCCGGGCATCCGCTGCGCGCCGGCGGACGGCACGTTCTACGCCTTCCCCGACTGCACCGGCGCGATGCAGAAGCTCGGCTGCGCCGACGATCTGGCGCTCACCGACCTCCTGCTGCAGAAGGCGCGCGTCGCCGCCGTGCCGGGCTCGGCGTTCGGCGCACCGGGCTGCCTGCGCATGTCGTTCGCGACCAGCGACCAGGTGCTGGACGGCTCGGTCGAGCGGCTCAGGGCGCTGCTGGCCTAGCCAGAAAAAAGCCCCGCCGTCGGCGGGGCTCTGGTTTCTGCTGCGTTCTGGCTCCCGGAGTTGGACTCGAACCAACGACCCAGTGATTAACAGTCACTTGCTCTACCGGCTGAGCTATCCGGGAACGGTAGGGACGCGGATTGTAGAGGCCGACCCCCGGCGCTGCAATGGAAAAACGCGCGCTCAGGCGGCCAGCGACGCCCGGCGTTCCGCCTGAACCTGGTTGAGGTTCAGGAACACGCGCGCCGCGATGCGCGGATAGCGGCGGCAGATGCGCTCCTGGTCCTGCGTATCGAAGCGCAGCAAACGCACCGGCGTGATCGCATCGACGTTGGCGGTGCGCTTCTGGCCGAAGTAGCCGGTCTCGCCCAGTACCGCGCCGCGCTTCAGACGCGCCATTTCGCGCCGGCCGCCCTCGCCCTGCGTCCACACGCTCAGCTCGCCTTCGATCACGACGTAGACGTCGCCACCGGCGTCGCCCTGGCTCATGACGCGGGCGCCGGCCGGCTGGGTCTTGAGGTTCGACATCAGCGCGAAGATGCGCGCCTGCCGGTTGCTGAGGCCCTGGAACAGCGGAATGCTCGTCTGCAGGTTGGCGCCCAGGTCCAGCTGCAAGCTGTCCCACAGGGTGACGACTCGCACGCCGCTCATGAAAGCGGGGGTGACGTAAACGTCCACGATCCACGCGGCGGCCAGCGCGAACGCCGCGAGCCAGCCGAACAGCACCTGGTTCGCGAGCTGTCCCGTCACCAGCATCAGGAACCCGCCGGCCAGCACGGCCTTGGTCAGCGTGGTGGGACGGATCACGGCGGCGAGCGCATCGGTCGCCGCCTGCGTCTCCGAGCCGCTGCGCTTGGCCGCGGCATTGAAGCGGCTCAGGTAGTGGATGGTGTCGTCCACCGCCAGGCCCAGCACCAGCGACTCGACCAGCCCGGTGGTGGCATTCAGGGTGACGCCGCACGCGCCGAGCACGCCGAAATAGATGGCCGTCTGCAGCAGGGTCGGCAGCGAGGCCAGCACGCCGATGGAAAAGGACGTGAACTGCAATGCGAGGCACAGGTAGATGAGCAGCAGGGCGAGGCCGATGCTCTGCAACTGCCCGCCCGCGACGCTCTCCACGGATTGCGCCATCAGCGCCGCCGAGCCGGTGGCGTGCGCGGCCAGCGGCGCCGGCAGCGTCGCCAGCTGCTCGTGGAGCCGGTCGAGGAACGCGGAGATGGACGCGGTGTCGTCCACGGTGAGCCGCACGCTCAGCTGCGCGGAGGAGCGGTCGCCGTTGACCACGCCGCGCAGGGACTCGCCGTCGCCGAAGAACAGCACCTGCTTGAGCGCCTCGGGCGCGGGCGGAAAGTTCTCCACTTCGGGCAGGAACAGTCCCATCAGCACGCGCACGTGGTCCGGCAGCCCGGTGACGTGGCCGACTTCCGGCTGACGCCGCAGCCATTCCTCCAGCCGGTCGAGCGCCTGCAGGTTGCGCGGCTGCACGAAGGCGTCGGCGGCGATGCCATCCACCACGACCGACAGCGGCGTGACGCCGCCGATGGCGCGGTTGGTGGCCTCGAAGTCGGAGCGCACCATCGCCTGCGGCCGGAAAATGCCGACGAACTGGTCGCCGATCCGGATCCGCGTGCTCGCCACGGCCGCGGCCACGAACACCAGCGAGGCGGCGACCAGGATCGCGGTGCGGTGCTTCTGGCCGAAGCGGCCGGCGCGGCGGCTGCCTTCGGTGAACCAGCGCTCGCCCGGCAGCGGCTCCACGCGCCCCGGCCGCGCGTAGCGCAGCGCCGCCGGCACGAAGGTCAGCGCCAGCAGCGCCGCCACCACCGCGCCCACTGCCGCCAGCAGCGCGAACTCGCGAATCGCCCGCAGGTCGTTCAGCGCCAGCGCCAGCATGCCGATGGCGGTGGTGAAGCCCGTCAGCAGCACCGGTGCCGTGATTTCCTGCACCAGCTGCTTGGCGCGGGTCTCGCCGTCGAGCTGCGGCCGCGAGCGCAGCAGTCCCTCGAATTCCGTCAGCACGTGCGCGACGTAGGCCAGGCCCATGCACAGCACCAGCGGCGGCACCAGGCTGGTGATGAGATTCAGCGGGCGGTGCAGCACGCACAGGGCGCCGCACAGCCAGACCAGTGCCACCAGCACGGTGGCCAGCGGCAGCAGCACGCCGCGCAGCGAGCGGAATGCGAGCGCCAGCAGCAGGGTGAGCATGGTCGCGATCGCGGGGATCACCCAGCGCAGCTGCTCCACCACGGTGCGGCTGGCCGCCGCGCGCACGATGGGCGCGCCGGTCACCCATACGTCCAGGCCCGGCCGCTGCGCGGCCTCCGCCACGGCGCGGATGCGCTCGGCCACGCCGCTGGCCAGCAGTTCCTGCTCCGAGCGAGTGTCGAGGCTGAGGAACAGCGCCGCGGTGCGCGCGTCCGGCGACACCACGCTGCCCAGCAGCAGCGGGTTGGCCGTGACGCGCTCGCGCAGCCGCGCGCCGGCCGGGTCCGCCAGCTCCTCGGGCGTGAGCTTCTGCACCACGATCTCGCCGTTCTCGCTGCGCGGCAGCGGCACCGTCGTCAGGGACTGCACCCGCGACACGTGCTCCAGCTCGCGCAGGCTGCGCCCGAGGCGGTCCACGGTGGCGAGCACTTCCGGGCGATAGACGTCGTCGGCGTGCACCGCGACGACCACCATCTCGTCGGCGCCGAAGCGGCGCAGCGCCTGCTCGTACTGCCGGCGCGCGGAGTTGTCGGGCGCCATCAGCGGATCGAGCGAGGGATCGACCTGCAGGCGCAGCGCGCCGGTGCGCAGGTCGACCAGCTGTCCCAGCGCGAGGGCCGTGATCGCGGCGACGGCGGCGAGAATGTACGGGGCGCGCCGGCCGACGAAACGGGCGAACGCGCCCGGCGGCGCGTGCTGCTCGGCGGCTCCGGTCATTGGAATCCGGGCGCGGGCGAAGGGCTTAGCGGTACGGCTCGAAGAAATGTTCGGGCGTGAACAGCGATTCCGGCAGCCGCTCGTCGAACGACAGGTCGGTCAGCTCGAGCTTCGTCTGCGTGCCCTGCGCCAGGTCCTTCATGGTGTAGCCGAGCATTGCCCAGTACACGTCGGCCTGCAGCAGGGTGGAGACGTCGGCCTCCAGCACCTTGCGCGGCGGGCCGCCGGCCTTCTCGTGGAACTCGCTCTTCAGCAGCGTGCAGCTCTGCCGGTCGACGTAGCTCGTCACCTTCTGGTAGCCGGTCTCGTCCGCGCCGCCCTCGCTTTCCAGGACGTACGCGGGGCGTCCAGCCACCTGGGTGTCCGCCTTGAGGCTGACGTCGCCGGTGGCGACGAGGCCCAGCACCTGCTTGATCTCGCCGTACGAAAAATCCGTGCCCCACAGCGGCTCCGACATGTTCTTGCCGGTGACGTGCAGCGGCTTGTCGGTGGCAGGCAGCGAAAACCACACGTCTTCCTTGCTGCCGTGCACCAGCAGCAGGTAGCTCGAGCCGGCGACCGGAGCCGGCTCCGTGAGACGCAGGTTGATGCGATGGCTGCCGCCCTTGGTGGGCTTCCAGAACAGGCGCATGCGCAGCTTGCGCGACTTGCCTTCGCGGTCGGTGACCGTGGCGGAAAGGTCGCGCAGCGCGCCCTTCTTCGTCAGGTTCTTCGCCATGCAGTCATGGATGTCCCTGAGCGTGCGCGCCGGCTTGGCCGCGACGCTGGCGGCCTGGGCGATGCCGGCCAGGGCCACCGTGGACACGAGCGCGGCGACGGACAGCGCGAGACGGTAATGACGCATGCAAATCCCCCGGAAATTGGCGCTGCCAGTCTAGCGGGTCAAGCGCGGCCGCTCACGGCCGCCAGCCGCGTCAGGCCTTCAGCGCCTCGTGCACCGGCGTATACGCCAGCGCCAGCGCCTGGGCCACCGCCTGGTGCGTCAGCTTGCCGGCGTGCACGTTGAGGCCGTCCCGAAGGTTGGCATCGTCCAGCAGCGCCTTGCGGTAGCCCTTGTCCGCCAGCGCCATCACGAACGGCAGGGTGGCGTTGGTCAGCGCGAAGGTCGAGGTCCGCGCCACGCCGCCCGGCATGTTGGCCACGCAGTAGTGGACGATGCCGTCGACGACGTAGGTCGGATCCTGGTGCGTGGTGGCGTGACTGGTCTCGAAGCAGCCGCCCTGGTCGATGGCGACATCCACCACGACCGCACCCGGACGCATGCGCTTGAGCATGTCGCGGGTGACCAGGCGCGGCGCCGCGGCGCCCGGCACCAGCACCGCGCCGATGACGAGATCGGCGCGCGCGACGTGATGCTCGACCGCGTCCGCGGTCGAGTACGCCGTCAGCAGCCGCCCCTCGAACAGATCGTCGAGGTACTTCAGGCGCTGCAGCGACTTGTCGAGGATGGTGACGCGCGCCCCCATGCCGACGGCAACACGCGCCGCGTTGTAGCCGACCACGCCGCCGCCCAGCACCAGCACTTCCGCCGGTGCCACGCCGGGCACGCCGCCGAGCAGCACGCCGAGGCCGCCCTGCGCCTTCTCCAGCGCATGCGCGCCGGCCTGGATCGACATGCGCCCCGCCACCTCGCTCATCGGCGCCAGCAGCGGCAGGCCGCCCCGGGCGTCGGTGACGGTCTCGTAGGCGATCGCCACGGCGCCGGACTTCAGCAGCGCGCGCGCCTGATCCGGGTCCGGCGCCAGGTGCAGGTAGGTGAACAGCACCTGTCCCTCGCGCAGCATCCGGCACTCGTCGGGCTGCGGCTCCTTCACCTTGACGATCATCCCCGCGGAGGCGAACACGCTCTTCGCGTCCGGTGCGATCTCCGCGCCCGCCTTGCGGTAGTGATCGTCGCCCAGGCCGATCGCGGCGCCGGCGCCCGTCTCCACCACGACCTCGTGCCCGTGCGATTTCAGCTCGCGCACGCCGGCCGGCGTCAGGCCGACGCGGTATTCGTGGTTCTTGATCTCCTTGGGCACGCCGATGCGCATGGCGCTCCTCTTGGGTGACGGTCCTCTCGGGGCGCGCATTGTAAGGGCGCGCCTCGCGCTTGCGCTGCCCGTGCGCCGTCCCCGAGACTCGCGCGCCCATGCTCTTCCGCAACCCGCGCGTCTTCGCCTTCGTGCTGCTCGCCACCGGCCTCGGCCTGGCCGGCTGGTACGGCGAGGAATGGCTGCGCCTGCCGGAATGGAGCGAAGCCGAGATCGCGCAGTCGACCGAGCTGAACCTGCAGCTCGACCTGCAGCGCATGGGCGCGCAGCTGGCGCCCACCGGCGAGCGCCTGGACGAGCTGCGCCGGATCGTGCGCGCCGAGGTCGAGGCCGAAGTCCGGCACGACCGCGAGACCGTGGCGCGCTGGCTCGGGCTCGGCCTGCTGCTGGCGGTGCTGGGGCTGGGGCAGCTGGTGCTGAGCTTCGCGTTTCCGCGGCGGGCCGCGTAGGCCGCAAAAAAAAGGGCGCGGCTGAGCCGCGCCCCTCTGGATGGCGCTACGCGTCAGTTGGTGAACGCGGTGATGTGCGTCGTCGTGTTGCCGGCCGTGGCCGGGCCCGTCGGCGTGCCCAGCGTCAGGATCACCGTCGTGTCGGGCGTGGCGCTCGCCGACGGCGTGATCGTGATCGTCGCCGACGTCGCTCCCGCCGGGAAGCTCACCGAGTGCGCGCCCGCGGTGCCCGGAGTCGCGGCGTAATCGGTGTCCTCGACCGCCGTGCCGGAGATCGTGAACGGCACCGTCACCGTCGAGCTCACGGCATGGTCCAGCGTCACCTTGACGCCGAGCGGGCTGGTGGTGCCGGCGACGATTGCATCGGACGCCGTCTGGAACGCCACCACACCCTCGTTGAGCACGATCGTGTTCACCGCGCTGGAGCCCAGGACCGCCTGCGAGCTCGGCGTGCCCAGGGTGAGTGTCACCGTATCGCCGTCAACCGCGGCATTGGTCAGCGCCACGTCGATCTCGGCGCTGCTGCCGCCAGCCGGGATCGTGATGGAACAGCTGCTCGTGGTGCAGCTCGCCGGCTTGGTCACCGTGAAGTCGGTTCCCTGCAACTCGCCCGCGGTCGCCGTCACCGTGAAGGGGATGGTGATGCTGTTCAGCCCCGCCGGCGTGTTCAGCTGCACGAAGGTCTTCAGCGTCTCGCCGTCGAACACGCTCTGGGTGGTCTTGTTGAAGTTCGCCACCGGCTCGTGCGCGCAGTCCTGCAGCACGCCGTGCGGGCTTTCGAAGCCGGGCGGCGAGGTCGTCGCCGCGGTGAAATCCGCGGCCAGGCCCGGCAGGTCGAAGAAGGTCTGGCTGATGGACTCGGTGCCGGACACCGACGCGATCGCCCGCAGGCGCGCCCGGATCCAGTAGGCCTCGCTCTTCGGGTAGCGCACCTCGAAGTCCGCGGCGCCGTTGGCATCCAGGGTCACCGTCGTCGGCACCTGGATGGTGCCGCCAGGCTGCAGCAGGCCGTCGCCGTTGAAGTCTTCGCCCGGATCCAGGAAGCCGTTCAGGTCGAATGCGGAGCCGGTGAGCAGGTCCTCGTTGGTGCAATCCTCGGGCGCCCCGCCGGCGCCGTCGGTGCGGACCCAGCCGCCGGGGCTGAAGAACTCCGACACGCCCTTGCGGTAGAGCATGGCGTGGATGGACAGCGACACGTCCGCGTTCACCGCAGGATTGCCGCCGGAGTCCGTGACCTGGATGCGCCACGGCATGACGTAGGTGGTGGGTCCGGACGCCGGCCCCTCCTCGCCCATGTCGTTGCCGGTGCCGAGCGTGATGTGCAGCGCGGCGCCGCCGACCGTGATGGTCGTCGTGCCGTTCACTTGCGTGACCGGAGTGCCGTTCACCGAGATGACAGTGCCCTTGATGCTGACGCCGCCCGCGCTGCTCGGCGTGGAGGTGGCCGAGTAGGTCACCTGCGCGCGGCCCTGGCTGTTGGTCGTCGCCTGGCCCGCCGACAGCGTGCCGCCGGTCGTGTCGGTGAGCGTGAACTGCACCAGCGCGTTCTTGACCAGGTTGTTGGTCACGTCCAGCACCGTCGCCGTGACCGTCGACTGCTGGTTCGTGCCGATCGTGGCCGGGCTGGCCTGTACCGAGACGCTCGCTGGCGTGGTGGCCACGAACTCGATCGTCCGCGTCACGATCGGGCTGCTGCCGGAGTTGCTCGACGCGATCAGCGTCGCAAAGCCGGCCTGC